>NZ_RBXX01000002.1:5116202-5417156 GCF_003635025.1 Saccharopolyspora antimicrobica
TCAAGCTGCACAGGCGTCAGTCAGCGCAGGAAGCTGCCGCCCTCGTCCCAAGGTTCTTCGTTCTGCCAGTTTTCGGGCGTTGGGGCGGGTGTGGGGTGTGCTCGAGACTCGTTCTGAGCGGTTTCTTCCTCGCCCAGGTTCTCCGCGGCGGCTTTGGCTCTGGAGATGGCTTCCATGAACTGGTCGGCCAGGAACTGCTCGGCGCCCTCCTGCGCGGAGCCAGCGGCGAGACTCACACGCTCAACCCTGCCGACTGCGTCGACCCACGCGGTGGCGACTCCGGACGAGGAGGTTCCCTCGAACTGTCCGTATACGACAGCCTCCGGATTCTGGGTCGCCATCTCGACCTTGCGCTCGATCTTTCTCATCAGGTCGGCGACGCGCGCTTCGGTCTCGAAAGACACTGAACCTCTCCTCGATGTCTATGGGTCGGAATGACTAGGGGATGGCTCGCTGCAGGGAAATTGCGGCATCGAAGGACTTGCGGATCGCGTCGAACTTCTCGTATTCGGCCTTGACCAGATTGGTGACTATCCCGATGATGCCCACAATGACCGCGATTATTCCGCCGACGATGGCGAGGATCTTGGTGACAATGGGTTCGGGGGCCGCCGCCAGCCCACCGGCTAGCGACAAAATTCCGCCCACAAAGCTGCCGACTGATCCGACTTGCGCTATTACGTCAAATATGGATTGATCGACCTCTTCTTTGATTTTCTTCAGGGTTTCACCGACTTTGGCGCTCGGGCCCTGGAGTAGCTGTAGCGAGTCGCGAAACTCTTCCAGGGTCTTTCTGAACGCTTCGGCGGCCTGGCCCTGCCAGATTTCACCGGCGCGCTCACGGGCATCCAGTACGTTGTCGATGGCCAACGACAGTCGCTTGGTCAGTGCCGACGTGTCATCGTTCTGTCCGTCGGGGTCCAAGCCCCATCCACTTTCGGCTACCCGCAGAATCTCGTCCGTGTCGATGCTGGCGACGCGCTGCAGCTGGAACGTGATCGGGTCGAGTTGTGAACCCGCCTGTGCGAGCAGGTCGTCGATCTTCTGGGAGCTGTTCCAAAATGTTGGAGTGGCGAAGGCGAGCGGATTCGGCAACGGAATTCCCTTCGTTGTCTATCCTGGTGGATTTATTTTCCCGATCTCGTCCATGGCTTCCTGGTCTCGCCGCTCGTACTCCCGGATCGCTGCATGGACGGAATCCGTAAGCGTTTCAAGGCGATCGGTCGTGGTCCTGAGGAAGGCATCGAGCCTCTCCACAGCAGGCTGGTAGGCGGCCTTGACGAAGAGATCGAGCTGCATCGGAAGCATCTCGATGGGACCACCGGCTCCCCTGCCGCCGAACCAGTAGTCGAGGACGCCATCGAGCGAGACCGACTGGGCGAAGCTCCCGCCGTCGGGCAGCAATGAACGGCGCGCTTCTTCGACTGCTCCTGCCGCGTCGCGCATTGCCCCGTAGTCAGCCTCAAAGCCTGGTTGGGACACAGATCAGCCCACCTTCCTTGTTGTGCAGCGCATGAAGGCGTCCGGGTGCACGACCGTTGCGGTTGCGCGGGGGGCGCAAAGAAGGAGCTCCTGGTCGTTCCCTGGTGGCCTGGCCTGGGCGGCTAGAGGCTGTCGATGCCTCATTGCCCCCTGGTGTGTGAGCTCCGCTCCGCATCGAAGCGGGACGGGCGGGCCGACGTCGAGTTCTGGTGCCCTGAACACGAACTCCCCAATTCGTCAGGCGTGATCGTCGGTAGCCGAGGGTAACCAGCAGCGTTCGCATAATCTGCCAATCAGGCACGTGGCTTGGCGCTCCTGGAAGATCTCACCCGAATGGTTCAACCACTTGGGTGTCCTTCAGTCCCGTTGTTCGCATCCGCAGGCGATCGCGCCGCTTGATCTTGTGCCGTCAGAGACACCTGTCCGCTTGTGCGCCAGCGAGGCTCCGTTGGTCTCCTGGTTGGCCTATATCTAGGAAGGTCGGGAATCAACCGGACGGCGGGAGCGCGACAAGCCTCATAGCGGAAGCCAGCACATCAAGATCCATCTCGGCGAACGTAGCCTGGTCTTCAACCTTGTGCGGAGTTCCTGGAAGCCTTGGTTCCTCGGCGGCCAGCTTCGACATGGGCCAGCCCGGGCGGGCGTTTCGCAACAGCTGGTGGGGGACAGCTCACCTAGAGTGCGTCGCATGGGTTCCGTGGAAGCGGACGGGTGGTGGGAGGCCTTTCGGCGGTCTCCGTTCTTCTCCGCGACCGTGCTCGTGCTCATCCTCGGCGTCGCTGCCGCTCTCTTCGCCGGGTCCTACACCTTCGCCATGGCCGATCCGACGCCGCACCGGGTGCCGCTCGCCGTCGTCGGGGTTCGGGACAGCCCGGAGCTGCTGGCGGAGATGGAGCAGGCCGCGGGCACCGCGTTCGAGCTGCACCGGTACTCCTACGACGAGGCCTTGCGGGCGGTGGAAGAGCAGCAGGTCTTCGGCGTGCTCGACGTTCGCGGGAGCACCGTGCGGCTGGACGTCGCCAGTGCTGCCGGGGCTTCTGTCGCGCAGCTGCTGGAGCAGGTCGTGGTGCAGGTCGGTGCGAGCAACGGCGTGGCGGTCGAGGTGCAGGACCTCAAGCCGTTGCAGCGGGGCGATCCGCGCGGGCTCGCGCTGTTCTACGTGTCGCTGGCCGCGATCGTCATCGGCTTCGTCGGCGCTATCCAGCTCAGCGTGCACGCGAGGGCGCTCAACCCCGCCGAGCGGATCGGGTTCACCGCCGCCTACGCGCTGCTGGGCGGGTTCGCCATCATCGCGGTGGTCGACTGGTTGCTGGGGGCCGTGCGGTTCCCGTTCATCGAGTCCTGGCTGATCCTGGCGCTGGCGATGTTCAGCTCCGGGATGGTGTTCACCATGTTCAACGCGCTGCTGGGGCGGTGGGCGATGGTGCCGACCTGGGGGCTGATGGTGCTGCTCGGCAACCCCTCGTCCGGCGGGGCGGTGTCGTGGCCGCTGCTGCCGTCGCCGCTGGGCCTGATCGGCGCCTGGCTGCCGCCGGGCGCGACGGTGAACGCCCTGCACACCGCCGTCTACTTCGGCGGCTCCCAGCACGCTTTCCCGTTCTTCGTGCTCGCCGGGTGGGCGCTGCTGTCCTGCGCGGTGTTCTGGGTCTGGCGCGACCGGCATCCCGGTGGCCGGCCCGCCGCCTGAATCAATGCGGAACTTCCACGTAGCGGAATTTGCCTCGATCTTCGCGAGTCCTTGATCACTTCGCCGATGAGGGGCATTTCACCCCGGTTTGACCTGCGAGGACGTCCTCGGCGTGGCTCAACTGCCCGGAAATCGGACACATTTGATGAATTTCGCCGAGATTAGTGCACTTCAGCGCCTTTGTTGGTAGTACTTGCAGCGGCGCCCGGCTCGTGCACGCCTCGTACGAGCGGGCCTGGTGGCGGGCCTAGTTGAATCAGGCTCACAAAAACCGGACCCCCGTGGAACCCGGTCGAGCCGACTCGGTACCGTCGCCGCACCGATCAAGAGAAACCCCACATCACGGAGGACATGGTGGCCCTTCCCCAGCTGACCGAGGAGCAGCGGGCAGCAGCTCTGGAAAAGGCGGCTGCCGCCCGTCGCGCCCGAGCGGAGCTCAAGGAGCGCCTCAAGCGAGGCGGAACCACGCTGGCGGAGGTCCTGGAGACCGCCGACAACGACGAGGTCCTGGGCAAGATGAAGGTCTCCGCCCTGCTTGAGGCCCTTCCCGGGGTTGGCAAGGTTCGCGCTCAGCAGATCATGGAGCGGCTGGAGATCGCCAACAGCCGCCGTCTGCGCGGACTGGGCGAGCGGCAGCGCAAGGCGCTGCTCACCGAGTTCAGCGGCGAGTGATCGACGCACAAACCGGCGCTGAGCCGAGGACCGTCCGTCAGGGCGAGCCTCGGCTCACCGTCGTTTCCGGGCCCTCCGGTGTCGGCAAGTCCAGCGTGCTCGGCGAGGTGCGCAAGCGGTCCGCGGAGATCTACTTCAGCGTGTCCGCCACCACGCGCGCGCCGCGCGCGGGCGAGATCGACGGCGTGCACTACCACTTCGTCGACACCGCGGAGTTCCAGCGGATGATCGCCGCCGGCGAGATGCTGGAGCACGCGCAGTACGCGGGCAACTTCTACGGCACCCCGCGCAAGCCCGTCGAGGAAGCCCTCGCGGCCGGCCGCCCCGCGGTGCTGGAGATCGAGCTGCAGGGCGCCCGCCAGGTCCGCCGGGCCATGCCGGAGGCGCAGCTGGTCATGCTGCTGCCGCCGTCCTGGGAGGTGCTGGTCGACCGGCTCACCGGTCGCGGCACCGAGCCGGCGGAGGTCGTCGAGCGGCGGTTGGCGACCGCGCGCGAGGAGCTGGCCGCCGAATCCGAGTTCGACGCCAGCGTGGTCAACGCCGATGTGCAGGCCGCGGCCAGCGAATTGCTACGATTGATACTCGGCCGCGAACTGTGACGAGCCAGCGGTGAGCAGCACCGGAGTTCGGTCGACCGAAGTCCGGCACCCCGCGGGCCGCATCGCGCCCCCCACGCAACGGCACCACGCCGCCGTCCACGAGGAGCAGGAGCCACTCACGTGAGCACCCCCAGCGCGCTGGCTGCGCTCAACAGCAGCCCGTCCACCAACACCGCCGAAGGCATCACCTACCCGCCGATCGACGACCTGCTGGAGCAGGTCAGCTCGAAGTACGCGCTGGTGATCTACTCCGCGAAGCGCGCGCGGCAGATCAACGACTACTACGCCCAGCTCGGCGAGGGCCTGCTGGAGTACGTCGGCCCGCTGGTCGAGCCGGGCCCGCGCGAGAAGCCGCTGTCGATCGCGCTCCGCGAGATCCACGCCGGCGTGCTCGAGCACACCGAAGGCGAGTGACGGATGAACGTGCCGAGGACCGCCCGCGGGTGGTCCTCGGCGTCAGCGGTGGCATCGCCGCCTACAAGGCGTGCGAGGTGCTGCGGCGGCTGACCGAGTCCGGTCACCGCGTCCGGGTCATCCCGACCGAGGCCGCGCTGAACTTCGTCGGTGCGGCGACCTTCGAGGCGCTCTCCGGGCAGCCGGTGCGCACCGGCGTGTTCACCGAGGTCCACGAGGTCCAGCACGTCCGGCTCGGGCAGGAAGCCGACCTGGTCGTCGTCGCGCCCGCCACCGCAGATCTGCTGGCCCGCGCCGCGCACGGGCAGGCCGACGACCTGCTCACCTCCACGCTGCTGACCGCCCGGTGCCCGGTGCTGATGGTCCCGGCGATGCACACCGAGATGTGGGAGCACCCGGCGACCCAGCACAACGTCGCGCTGCTGCGCAGCCGCGGCGTGGTGGTCGCGGAGCCCGACAGCGGCCGGTTGACCGGCGCGGACACCGGCAAGGGCCGGCTGCCCGACCCGGCCGAGATCGTCGACCTGGCGCGCCTGCTGCTGGCCGAGCCCGCGGCGCTGCCGCGCGATCTCGAAGGCCGCCGCGTGGTGATCTCCGCCGGTGGCACCCGCGAACCGCTGGACCCGGTGCGCTACCTGGGCAACCGCTCCTCCGGGCGGCAGGGCTACGCGCTGGCCCGCGTGGCCGCGCACCGCGGCGCCGAGGTGACGCTGGTCGCCGCGCACACCGCCGACCTGGCGGCTCCGGCCGGGGTCCGGGTGATCAAGGTGGGCACCGCGGAGGAGCTGCGGTCGGTGATGCTGGCCGAGGCCGACGGCGCGGACGCCGTGGTGATGGCCGCCGCGGTGGCCGACTTCCGCCCGGTCTCGCACGTCGAGCACAAGATCAAGAAGTCCGACCGGGACCCGGAGCCGCTGGCCCTGACCCGGAATCCGGACATCCTCGCCGAACTGGTCGAAGCGCGCGCCGCGGGCAAGCTGGCCGCGTCGCTGATCGCCGGGTTCGCCGCCGAGACCGGCGACGCGACCACCTCGGTGCTCGACCACGGCCGGGCCAAGCTGACCCGCAAGGGCTGCGACCTGCTGGTGGTCAACGCCGTCGGCGACGGGCAGGCCTTCGAGGTCGAGGAGAACGCCGGATGGCTGCTGAGCGCCGATGGCACCGAGGTGCCCATCCCGTTCGGCGCGAAATCCAGGCTGGCATCCACATTGTGGGATGCTGTGAACAGGCAGCTGCACCGTCAGTAGGGTGACGACGCACGTCGGCCACCGGCCGGTGGAGCTATGCGGAGCAATTCAGGGAGAGTCGTGAGTCAGCAGTCTGACCTGCGCACCGGTCGCAGGTTGTTCACCAGTGAGTCCGTGACCGAAGGCCACCCGGACAAGATCTGCGACGCGATCAGCGACTCGATCCTGGACGCGTTGCTCGGCCAGGACCCGCGTTCGCGCGTCGCGGTGGAAACCCTGGTGACCACCGGGCAGGTGCACGTCGCCGGTGAGGTGACCACCGACGCCTACGCCGACATCCCGACCATCGTGCGGGAGAAGATCCTGGAGATCGGCTACGACTCCTCCGCGAAGGGCTTCGACGGCAACTCCTGCGGCGTCAACGTCGCCATCGGCTCGCAGTCGCCGGACATCGCGCAGGGCGTGGACACCGCGCACGAGTCGCGGGTCGAGGGCGTGATCGACGAGATCGCCAAGCAGGGCGCCGGTGACCAGGGCCTGATGTTCGGCTACGCCTGTGACGACACGCCGGAGTTCATGCCGCTGCCGATCGCGCTGGCGCACCGCCTGTCGCGGCGGCTGACCAAGGTCCGCAAGGACGGCGTGCTGCCGTACCTGCGCCCGGACGGCAAGACCCAGGTGACCATCGAGTACGCCGGTGACCAGGCCGTTCGGCTGGACACCGTGGTGCTCTCGACGCAGCACGCGGCCGACATCGACCTGGACTCGATGCTCGCGGTGGACATCAAGGACCAGGTGGTCGGGCCGGAGATCGGGCAGCTCGACATCGACACCTCCGACACGCGCCTGCTGGTCAACCCGACCGGCCGGTTCGTGGTCGGCGGTCCGATGGGCGACGCGGGCCTGACCGGCCGCAAGATCATCGTCGACACCTACGGCGGCATGGCCCGCCACGGCGGTGGCGCGTTCTCCGGCAAGGACCCGTCGAAGGTCGACCGCTCGGCGGCCTACGCGACGCGGTGGGTGGCGAAGAACGCCATCGCCGCCGGGCTGGCCAGCCGGATCGAGGTGCAGGTGGCCTACGCGATCGGCAAGGCCGCTCCGGTAGGCCTGTTCGTGGAGACCTTCGGCACCGAGAACGTCGACCCGGCCCGCATCCAGTCGGCGATCAACGAGGTCTTCGACCTGCGCCCGGCGGCGATCATCCGCGACCTGGACCTGCTGCGGCCGATCTACGCGCCGACCGCGGCGTACGGCCACTTCGGCCGCCCGGACCTCGACCTCCCCTGGGAGCGCACGGACCGGGCCGACGCGCTGAAGGCCGCGGCCAACATCTGATCTCCTCGTTCGGCGAAGGGCACCTCCGGCTCGGAGGTGCCCTTCGTGCGTGCCGGGCCGGAGTGCACGACACACCGCGGGGTGTCGGTGACGACATGCCGACGGCTGTGGGCGGTCCGCGCGATTTCAATGGAAATCAGACGTCTGATTTCCATTGAAATCGCGCGATTACGCTGGGGGCGTGGGGTCGCTCGCGGACAGGTTCGTTCCGTACGGTCCGTCGCACTGGGTGCTCATGGCGTTGATCGTCGTCGGCGCCGTGGCCTTCGCCGCGGTCGGGCGGTGGCAGCGCGATCCGCGGACGGCGGTGCTGTTCGCGCGAACTCTCGCCGTGGCGACCCTGCTGTTCAACGTGCCGCTGCTGATCTACCGGCTGTTGCCCGCGCAGTGGGACGTCGGCGAGTCGCTGCCGCTGCACCTGTGCGACCTCGCCTGGATGGTCGCCGTGCTCGCGCTGTGGACGCGGCAGCCGCTGGCCTCCGCGCTCGTCTACTACTGGGGCCTGACGCTGACCCCGCAGGCGCTGATCACCCCGGCTTTCGACGCCCCGGACTTCCCGCACGTCGACTTCATCGAGTTCTGGGGGCAGCACCTGCTGGTCATCTGGACGGCGGCGTACCTGACCTGGGGCGTCGGGATCCGGCCGAGCTGGCGCGGTTACCGGTTCGCCGCGGCGGTGACCGTCGGCTGGGGAGCGGCGATGCTGGCGTTCAACTCCTGGGCGGGCACCAACTACGGCTTCGTCAGCAGGAAGCCCGACAACCCGTCGCTGCTCGACCTGATGGGCGGTTGGCCCTGGTACCTGGGCGTGGCGGCGGTCGTCGGGCTGGCCGGCTGGGCTCTGCTGACCTGGCCGTGGACCCGGAGGAGCGCTAGTCCGATCCCAGGCTGAAGCCCTGCTGGCGCCAGGCCTCGTAGACCGCGACCGCGGCCGAGTTGGCGAGGTTCATCGAGCGGATCCCGGGCAGCATCGGGATGCGGACCCGGAGCGTCACGTCGGCGAGGACTTCGTCGGGCAGGCCGGTGGACTCCGGGCCGAACAGCAGCACGTCGCCCGGCCGGTAGACGACCGTCTCGTAGGAGCGCTCGGCCTTCGAGGTGAAGGCGATGATCCGCTGCGGCTGCAGCTCCCGCCACGCCGCGTCGAGGTCCGGGTGGACGTGCAGGGCGGCCCGGTCGTGGTAGTCGAGCCCGGCCCGGCGCAGCTTCGCGTCCTTCACGGAGAACCCGAGGGGTTCGATCAGGTGCAGGGCGCAGCCGGAGCCGGCCGCCATGCGGATCGCGTTGCCCGCGTTGCCGGGGATCTCCGGGTGGTAGAACACGACGTGAAACACCTGAAATCGTTTCACACCGAGGTTCCCGGTGGCATCCCGGGTGCTGAAAACCGTTGGTGCGGCAAGATCAACCGCTGTTATCCTGACCGCGCCGGTCGAGAGGCGCTGCAACGGGCGTCGGCCCGCCACGCTCGGTCGGCGCGAGCGTCGGAAAGGGTGCCTCACGTGATCGGAGGTGTCCGGTGCCGACCGGAATTCCGCTGCCCGCGACGAAGATCGCGGCTCTGGTGAGCTACCCGGTGAAGGGCTGCGCCGGGATGTCCGTCCGGAGCTTCCCGCTGACCGAGGCGGGCCTGGCGCACGACCGGACCTTCATGGTCGTCGACGATGACGGTGTGTTCCGGACGCAGCGCCGGTGGCCCCGGCTCGCGCGGATCCAGCCGGCGATCAGCGGTGACCGGCTGGAGCTGAGCGCGCCCGGTGCCGGTTCGATCGGCGTGGACGTCGACGTGACCGGGCCGCGTCGGGCGGTGGAGCTCTTCGGCGTCGGATACCGGGGGATCGACCAGGGCGATGCCGTCGCGGAATGGCTCTCCGAGCTGCTCGGGGCCCGCAGCAGGCTGGTGCGGGTGCCACCGGAGCACGACCGCGTCACCGATGGCGAGATCCCCGGAACATCCGGATATGCCGACAGCTCCGCGGTGCACGTCGTGTCGCGGTCCTCATTGGACCGGCTCGACGAGCGCGCGCCCCGACCGGTGCCGATGGACCGCTTCCGCCCCAACATCGTGATCGAGGGCTGGACCGAGCCGCACACCGAGGACCGCGCCGGGCGCATCACGATCGGCGAGGCGGTGCTGGGCTTCACCAAGCTCGCGATCCGCTGCGCGGTCACCACGGTCGACCAGGAGGCCGGGCTCCGCGACGGCCCGGAGCCCCTGCGCACGCTCGCCGGCTACCGCCGAATTCCGGACCAGGGCATCGCTTTCGGTGCGAAGTTCGCGGTCCTGCGCACCGGAACGCTCGCCGTCGGCGACCCGGTCACAGTCGACACCTGGCGCTGAGGGCCGCGCTCGACGACCCTCGCTGGGCGGGGTCAGACGAGTCCGCCGGTGGCGCGGATGTTCTGGCCCGTCACCCAGTGCGCGTCCGGGCCGACGAGGAAGGCGACCACGTCGGCGATGTCCGTCGGCCTCCCGAGCCTGCCGAGGGGCGTCATGTGCTCGGTCGCGGCGATGGCGTCCGCGCCGACCGCGCCGCGCAGCAGGTCGGTGTCGGTGGGACCGGGGGAGACCGCGTTGACGGTGATCCCGCGCGGACCGAGCTCCTTGGCCGCGACCTGCGTGAGCTGTTCGACGGCGGCTTTGCTCGCGGCGTAAGCGGATTCCCCCGGGCTGGCCCACGCGGTGCTCATCGAGGAGATGTTCACGATCCGCCCGCCGCCGCGCATCCGCCGCGCCGCGTGCTGCATCGCCAGGAAGGTTCCCTTCGCGTTGACCGCCATGATCCGGTCGTACTCGGCCTCGGAGATGTCCAGGAACGGCGTGGTGCCCGGGATTCCGGCGTTGTTGACCAGGATGTCCAGCTCGCCGAGGTGTTCGTCGGCGGCGGCGAAAAGCCTTGCCACCTGGTCGGTTTCGCCCACGTCGACGAGTTCCGCACGCGCTCCGGTGTCGGCGCTGAGCGCCGCGGCGGCGGCTTCGTCGCGGACGTGGCCGAACAGCACCGTCGCGCCTTCGGCGGTCAAGCGCTGCACGATCGCCCGGCCGATGCCGCGGGAACCACCGGTGACGACTGCTGTCTTTCCGTGGAGTGCCATGCCGCGATCGTTGCGGCAATTGCGGCCGGGTTCAGGCCGGAATTCGCGCGGTCACTGCTGGCGGGTCGACTCGCGGACGACCAGGCGCGGATCGGGATTGCTGACCACCTGCGGGACCTCGGTGCCCTTCAGGTTCGCCAGCAGGAGCTCGACCGCGCTCGCCGCGGCTTGCGCGAGGTTCAAGTCCACCGCGGTCAGGGTCGGGGTGCTGGTTCGGGCCCGCACGCCGTCGTAGCGGGTGGCCACCCGCACGTCGTCGGGGATGCGCAGGCCGCGCTCGGCCACCGCGCGCACCGCGCCGAGCGCGAAGGCGTCCACCGCCGCGCAGATCGCGTCGACGTCGGGGTGCTTCTCCAGCAGCTCCGCGCAGGCGGCCTGACCGGTCTCCTCGCCGCCGGACTCGTCGGCTTCCACGACCAGCGGCGGCATGCCGTGCTCCCGGGCGAACTGCGCGTAGACCTCCGCCAGGTCCACGTACCAGCTGCGGTGCCCGCTGCCCATCAGCAGCGCGATGCGGCGGGCGCCCTGCTCGCGCAGGTGATCCAGCAGCAGGCGCCCGACCTGCGGCGCGCGCAGGTCGACGTGCGGCAGGTCCATGCCCTGCTGCGGGCCGATCGTCACGATCGGCACCCCGCGGGACTGCAGGCGCTTGGTCGTCGGGTCGTCCTGGTCCGGCTCGATCACGATCGCGCCGTCGATGTCCAGGGCGTCCAGCGGCGGATCGGTGTCCAGCGGCGGCACGACGACCAGCGCGAAGCCGCTGAGCATCGCGGTCTCGGCCGCCGCGGCGGCGACCTCCATGAAGAAGCCGAGCTTGGACGGCCCGCCCGCCACCGCGACCGGCATCGACGACACCAGGCCGATGGTCCGCGACTGGCCGCTGCGCAGTCGCTGCGCGCGCAGGCTCGGGCGGTAGCCGAGTTCGGCGGCGGCCTGGACCACCCGCTCGCGCGTGCGCGGGTCGACCTTGCCGATCCCGTTGAGCGCGTGCGACACGGTCGTGCGCGACACCCCGGCCGCCCGCGCGACGTCGGCGATCGTCGGCCGGATCGGTCCCACAGTTCCGCCTCTCCGGGATTCACAGTGGTGGTTGCGTTTCGGGGTCGATCTTACGTTTTCGGGGTTTCTTGTGGCTGGTTTGCGTCACGGTCCCCTGAGGTGCGGTTGAGCAGGACAGGGGTTGGCATCGGGTTTCTCCTCGTTCGGTCATGGCATACCACACCAAACCACTCACGGGCCACCACCTGCGGAAACCTTGCCTAGGCGGTGTCGCGGCGGAGGAGGTCGGTCTCGGTCTCGCGGCGGACCCAGATCTCGGCCTCGCCGTCGTCGACGGCCAGCACCGGGGGGCGGGGGACCAGGTTGTAGGTCGAGGCCATCGAGTGGTGGTAGGCGCCGGTGCACGGGACCGCCAGGAGGTCTCCAGCGCGGATGTCCGAGGGCAGCTGGGCGTCGGGGATCAGCACGTCACCGGCTTCGCAGTGGCGTCCGACCACGTGCATCGCGCGCTTCTGCGCGTTGCTGAACCGGCCCACCAGGCGCGCGGTGTAGCGCGCGCCGTACAGCTCCGCGCGCGGGTTGTCGCTGAAGCCGCCGTCCACCGCCACGTAGGTCCGGGTGCTGCTGTGCTTCACGGTCACCACCCGGTACAGCGTCAGCCCGGCCCGGGCCGCGATCGCCCGGCCCGGTTCCAGCGTCAGGCGCGGAGGCAGGAGGCCGTGCTTGCGGCACTCGTCGCTGAGCACGCGCGGGATGCGGGAGGCGAAGCAGCGCAGGTCGAACGCGGCATCGCCGGGGCAGTAGGCCACCGCGTGCCCGCCACCCAGGTTGAGCTGCGGCAGCGCGACACCGTGGCGCACCGCGATCTCGGCGAGGAAGGCCACCAGGCGCCGCACCGCCTCCTCGTAGGCGGCGATGTCGGTGATCTGCGAGCCGAGGTGGCAGTGCAGCCCCACCAGCCGCAGCTCGGGGCGGGCGAGCACCCGCGCCACGGCCACCGCGGCCTGCCCGCCCGCCAGCGACGCGCCGAACTTCTGGTCCTCGACCCCGGTGGCCACCGCCCGGTGGGTGTGCCCGTCGACGCCGGGCGTCACCCGGATCAGGACGTCCTGCGGTCCGCTCAGCCGGTCGATCTCCGCGAGCGAGTCGACCACCACCCGGCCCACCCCGGCCTGCGCCGCCGAGCGCAGCTCCGCATCGGTCTTCGCGTTGCCGTGCAACAAGATCCGCTCGGCGGGGAAGTCGGCGGACAGCGCGGTGGCGAGCTCCCCGCCCGAGCAGACGTCCAGCGACAGGCCTTCCTCGGCGATCAGCCGGGCCATCCGCCTGCACAGGAACGCCTTGCCCGCGTAGGCGATCTCGGCGTCCAGCGCGCGGTAGGCGCGGCACTGCCCGCGGAGGGTCGGCAGGTCCAGCACGTAGCCGGGCGTGCCGAAGCGGTCGGCGAGCTCGGTGAGCGAGACACCGCTCACCACCAGGTCGCCGGAGGGCATCGCCACCGCCGCGTCCGGCCAGATCTCGGCGGGCAGCTTCTCCGGCAGGCTCCGGCGGTAGGTGGGCAGCAGCTCAGCCAGGGTCACTGTTCCGCCTCTCCGCGATTCACAGTGGTGGTTGCGTTGGTGGGTGAGCTCGCGTTGGGCGGTTTCTTGTGGCTGGTTTGCGTCACGGTCCCCTGAGGTGCGGTTGAGCAGGGTTGGGGCGCTCGTCGCTGGGTTGGAATCGGGTTGCTCGTTGTTGGGGTTGGAGCCGGGTTGCTCATCGGTCCTCCTCGCTGGGTGCTCTCAGGAGTACGCCGGTGCGAGGCGCTCGCCCAGCTGTCCGAGCGCCGTCCTGACAGCGGCTCCGCATGTCCTGACGTGCTATTGATGGCCGATCGGGGGCTTCTGGTAGAGAAGAGGCATGGCAGGTGCACAACCCCGGAAGCGGAAGGGGGCGACGGAAGAGCGGACCGCGGCGGCGCACCGACCGGTGGCCCGCGTGCTGGTCGACGTCCCGCTGCCGGTGCACCTGGACCGCCCGTTCGACTACCTCGTCCCCGACCGGCTCGACGCCGACGCGGTGCCCGGCTGCCGGGTGCGGGTGCGCTTCCGGGGCAAGCTGGTCGACGGCTACCTGCTGGAGCGCAACGAGACCACCGACTTCCAGGGCACCCTGTCCTGGGTCGAGCGGGTGCCGTCGGCCGAGCCGGTGCTGACCCCGGAGCTGCTGGAGATGGCCCGCGCGGTGGCCACCCGCTACGGCGGCATGCTCGCCGACGTGGTGCGCCTGGCCATTCCGCCGCGGCACGCGGGAGCGGAGAAGAAGGCCCCGCGCGAGCCCGGCCCGCCCCCGGCCCGCCCCGGCACCGACGGCTGGGCGCGCTACCAGCACGGCCAGTCCTTTTTGGACGCCCTGCACGCCGGCCGCTCGGCGCGGGCGGTCTGGCAGGCGCTGCCCGGCGAGGACTGGCCGGCCCGCCTGGCCGAAGCCGCCGCGACCGCCGCATCGGCCGGGCGCGGAGCGCTGATCGTCGTCCCGGACCACCGCGACCTGCAACGCGTGCACGACGCCTGTGCCGGTCTGCTCGGCGACGAGGTCGTCGCGCTCGCCGCCGAACTCGCGCCCGCCGAGCGCTACCGGCGCTGGCTGGCTGTCCTGCGCGGTGCGTCGCGAGTGGTGGTCGGGACGCGCGCGGCGATGTTCGCCCCGGTGCACGACCTGGGCTTCGCGGCGGTGTGGGACGACGGTGACGACCTGCACAGCTACCCCCAGGTGCCCTACCCGCACACCCGCGACGTGCTCACCCAGCGCGCGCACGTGGCGGGAGCGGCGCTGATCGTCGGCGGCTTCGCCCGCACCGCCGAAGCCGCACTGCTCGCCGAGTCGGGCTGGGCGCACGAATTGGTCGCGCACCGCACGGAGGTACGAGCGGCAGCGCCGCGAGTGACCGCCATCGGCGAGGACGACACGCAGTTGGCCCGCGACCCGGCGGCGCGCGCAGCGCGGTTGCCGTCGGTGGGCTTCGAAGCGGCGCGAGCCGCGCTGGGCGCGGGAGCGCCGGTGCTGGTGCAGGTGCCGCGGCGCGGCTACGTGCCGGCGCTCGCGTGCGGCGACTGCCGCGAGCGGGCGCGGTGCCGGCGTTGCGCCGGGCCGCTGGCGCTGCCGGGAGGCAGCGAAGGCGGCGCGCCGAAGCCGGCGGCGTGCAGCTGGTGCGGAGCCGCGGAAGCGGCGTTCAAGTGCGGCAACTGCGGGTCGCGGCGGTTGCGGGCGATCGCCGTCGGCGCTGGTCGCACCGCTGAGGAGCTGGGGCGGGCCTTCAGCAACGTGACGGTGCGGACCTCCGGGGCCGGGGAGGTGCTGGCGACGGTTCCGGCCAAGCCCGCGCTGATCGTGTGCACGCCGGGAGCCGAGCCGGTGGCCGAGGGCGGCTACGGCGCGGCGCTGCTGCTGGACGGCCGGACGCTGTTGGCCCGGCCCGAGCTGCGCGCGGCCGAGACGACGCTGCGGTTGTGGTTCGACGCGGCTGCCCTGGTGCGCCCGGCCCGGGACGGTGGGCGGGTGGTCGTCATGGCCGAGTCCTCGTTGCAGCCGGTGCAGGCGCTGGTGCGGTGGGATCCGGCCTGGTTCGCCTCGCTGGAACTCGCCGAGCGCGCCGAGCTCGGCTTCCCCCCGGCACGCCGGGTCGCGGCCGTCGACGGCACCCCGGAGGCCATCGAGGCACTGCTGGACTCGGCGGATCTGCCGGATTCGGCGGAGATCCTCGGCCCGGTGCCGCTCGGCGAGGTCGACGAGGACGGCAACTCCGAGCGGGAACGCCTGATCGTCCGCGTCGACCGCGCCGAAGGCCGCGCCCTGGCGAGCTCGCTGCACGCGGCCCAAGCGATCCGCGCGGCCCGCAAGGCGGCCGAGCTCCAAGTCCGCCTCGATCCGCTGGAAATGCTCTGACGGAGCCGCTTTCGCGCCGCGGCCCGGGTTCCCGGTTAGGCTTCGAAGCGTGGTGAGCAGCTCGGCGCGTGATGTGGACGAGTACCTGGCAGCGGTCCCGGCGGCGCGCCGGGACGCGCTGACCCGGCTCCGCGAGCTGTGCCGCGCCGAGCTGAGCGGGTTCGACGAGGTCATGAACTACGGGATGCCCGCTTACCAGCGCGATGGCGCCGCCGAGATCGCCTTCGCCGGTCAGAAGCGGTACATCTCGTTCTACCTCCTGCGCACCGACGTGCGCGACGTCTTCGCGGAGCGGCTCGCCGGTCACGACATGGGCAAGAGCTGCCTGCGCTTCCGCAAGGTCGATTCGATCGACTTCGACCTCGTCCGCGACCTGCTGAAGGCGACGGCCGCGACCCGCGGCCCTGTCTGCTGAACCGGCGGCGTGCCCCGGAAGCGAGGCACGCCGCCGTGGACATCAGACCCCGAAGGCCGCCGGGTACCGGATGGTGCCGGTGAGCGCGGGGCGCTGCGGGTCGAGGGTGAGGGCCATCATCGCCTCGTCGGGCACCTCGAAGGGCGCGCGGATGCCCAGCCGCGAAGCGGGGACGAACCCGAACCGCGGGTAGTAGTCGGCGTGCCCGAGGACGACGACGGTGTTCTCACCCAGGGCGCGCGCCGCCTCCAGCGCCGCCCGGATGGCCGCCGAACCGGCGCCTTTGCGCTGGTAGGCGGGCAGCACCGCGCACGGGGCGAGGGCCAGGGCGGGTGCACCGCCGATGTGGCAGCGCGTGAGCAGGGCGTGCCCGACGATGCTGCCGTCCTCGGCCTCGGTGACGAAGGAGAGCCCGTCGATCCACGCGTCCTGGTCGGCGCGCAGCGCCTCGACGAGGTCGGCTTCCTCGGCGGCGGGGAAGGCGGCGAGGTTGACCTCGCGGATCGCGCGGAGATCGGCGGAGGTCTCCGGTCGGGTGGTCCAGCTCATGCGGTGCTTTCCGTTCTCGTGCTCGGGACGCAGGACGTATCCGGCGTACTGGTAGTCGTTGCCGTGCTCGCGGCGCAGCGCGATCTCCTCGCGCCCCGCCGCGACCGCTTCGCGCATGCCCGGCCGGTCCAGATCGGCCTCGGCGATGCGCGCTTCGAGCGGGTTGTAGTACTCGTCCCACCAGTCGCTGTCGGGCAGCGGCCAGTGGTGGGTGGTCCGGAAACCGGCTGCGCGGGCCGCCTCGACGTTCGCGGCGTGATCGCGGAGCTGGTACGCCGCGTCCCAGAAGGACCGCGCCGGTGCTGACGGGGTGCGCGCCCATTCGATCTCGGTGACGACGATGGCGCCACCGGGAGCGAGGAGCCGGCGCCAGAGCCGCAGCGCCGTGTCGAACCCGATGTTGTAGACCGAGCCCTCCGCCCAGATCAGGTCGAAGGTGTTGTCCGGGAAGGGGAGTTCGGCCATGGACAGGGGCAGCGCGGTGATCCGGTCGGACAGCCCGCGACGAGCCGCCGCCTGCTCGAGTTCGGCCAGGAAGGGCTGGTGGAGATCCACGGCGGTCACGTGACCGCCGGTCTCCTCGGCCAGCACCAGGGCGGAGCGGCCCGGTCCGCACCCGGCGTCCAGGACGCGGGGACGGGCGGGCAGCGGCCCGGCCTGCCGCAGCAGGTGCCGGGTGGTGGCGTCGGAGCCGGCGCTCTGCCGCGGCAGACCGCGGTGCAGGGCGAAGAACGCTTCAATGATGTGGGACAACTTGGAGACCCTTGTTCGAGGGGCCCCGGAATGTGCTCAGCACGACTCGCCGCGCGAAGCGGGGAGGAAGGAGATCAGACCGGGACCCGGGATGTGAGGATGATCCGGGCGCTGCGCATGGCAGCGGCCTCCGCGGCAATCATCAACTCACCTCCCAGTTCGCGAGCGGTCTTCCGACACAGTAGCAGATCCGGGCCGCGCGGCCGAAAATCGGTTGCCCGGGGCGGTGGCGAGTGCTGGAATTCGGTGGGTGGACGCCTTTCTGACGACCGAGCGGTTGGTGCTGCGCGAGTTCCGGGCCGATGACGTCGATCTGGTCCTCGAGCTCAACGGCGATCCCGCCGTGATGCGGTACATCTTCGCGGGGCCGCCGCTGACGCGCAGCGAGGTCGTCGAGAAGATGCTGCCCGGCTACCTCTCGTGCTACGAGAAGTTCGGCGGCCTGGGCAGGTGGGCCGTGCTGGAGCGGGCCACCGAGCGGTTCATCGGGCTGTTCATCCTGCAGCCCGCGGAGGGCAGGCCGTCGGACGAGGCCGAGCTCGGCTACCGGTTCCACCGGTCCGCCTGGGGCAAGGGATACGCGACCGAAGGCGCGATCGCCTTGCTGGACAAGGGCTTCGCCGACTTCGGGCTGCGGCGGATCTTCGCGCAGGCGATGGTCGTCAACCCCGGTTCGCGGCGGGTGATGGAGAAGGCCGGGATGCGGTACGTGCGGACGTTCCTCCAGGAGGACTGGCCGGGCGATCCGATCGAGGGCGAGGAGCACGGCGACGTCGAGTACGAGCTGACCCGCGACGAATGGCTCGCTCAGAAGCGGTAGACGCGCTCGGCGACCGCGGGCGCGGGTTGCGCGGCGTTGTCCGCCGGGGCCGAGATCCGGTTCGGATCGCCGTCGGAGGTGTAGCGGCGGGCGGGATCGGCCGCTAGCCGGTCGAGCCAGGCGGTGGAGCCGAACTGGGCGTCCGTGCCGGTCGCCGCCTGAGAGCGGATGCGCGGCACGTTGGCCGGGTCGAAGTCCGCGGACCACGGTGAGGGTGCCGGGTTGGAACCGACCAGCAGGACGCTGTCGTGCCGGTAGGTCGTCCCGTCGGCCGAACCGGCGGCCGCCAGCCGCTCCTCGTCAGGGTGCGCGCCCAGCGGCAGCGCGATCGAGCGGACCTCCGCGCCCGGCACCGCGTCGGTGATGATCCGCTGCATGCCGGCGATCTGCTGCTGCACCTCGTCACCGGTGAGCCGGCCAAGGTTCGGGTGGTCGAGGGTGTGGTTGCCGATCTCGAAACCGTGCTCGTGCAGCCAGCCGAGGCTGCGCCTGCCGGTGGGTTCCTCGAACGGCGGGTTGAACACGTAGAAGGTCGCGGTAGGGCGGAACCCCGGGTGCTGGGCGGCCACGTCGAGCAGGATGCTGGTCGCCGTGCCCGGCGCCGGTCCGCCCGAACCGTCCACTGTGAACTGGGTGGCGGATCCGTCGTCGAAGGTGAGCACCACCGGGTGCGCGCCCGTCGGGAGGTCGAGCCGCCCGGTGGCGTACTCGGTGGCGGTCACCGGGACGTAGCCCTCGGCCGCCAGCCGCTCCAGCTCCGCGCGGAATTCCTCCGGAGTGCGGTCGTAAGCGCTGGTCGGCGTGGTGGTGATCCGGTGGTACATGAGCACCGGGACATCACCCAGCTCGTTGGCGCCCACCGATTCCGGCGACGGCGGTGGCGGCGGGAGCTCGGCGACCTGGCGCGGTGGCGGTGGTGGTGGCGGCGCGCTGCACCCGGCCAGGACTGCGAGCACCGTCACCGCGGCGACGGCGCATCCGGCTCGCACTGCTGACAGCATCGACCCAACGGTAGGTTCCGGTTCCCCGGGTTGGGGATACTCCAACTGGTTAATTGATCTGCCGCGTCCCGGCTGGGATGGTGGGCCGCACGCATTCCGCTTGAAAGAGCACGAGTTTCGTGCTGCCGCGCGAGTTCGCCTAGTCGGGGAGGCGAAACCGATGACGGATGCTGCCCGCGTGCGGGCGCTGCTGGCCGATCTGCCCACGTTCGTCGTGGTCGGAGTGATCGCCGCGCTGGTGCTGCTGCTCGGCGTTCTACCGGCCCGAAGTTTGTCCACTGAGGACATAGAGATCGCCGGGCTGCCGGATCGTCCCATCACGTCCGCGGACGTGGGGTCGATTCAGATCCGCTCCGGTGTCGAGGACGGCGTGCGGGTCGTGCTGGACGGTCGCGAGGTTCCGGTGGTCCGCGAGGCGGGTGCGCACCGGCTGCTCCCGGTCGAGCTGGCCGACGGGCCGCACGAACTGCGCGTCGTGGTGCCCTCCTGGATCGGTTCGACCACCGCGAGCCGGGCGTTCGCAGTGGACGACTCGCCACCGGATCTGCAGGTCGGGGACTCGCTGCGCGCGGAAGCGCCGGATGCGGCGGTGACCGTGGCGGGAACCGCCCGCGGTGCCGCCGAAGTCCTGGTGGCGGGCGATCCCGTGGCGCCGGATCCGCAGGGCGGGTTCCGCGCGGTCGTCGAGCGGCCGGAGCGGCAGGTGCCGGTCGTCGCCACCGACGTCGCGGGCAACCGCACCGAGCGCTCCGTGACCGTCCACACCAGACACCCCGGGATGCGCGCGGTGCACCTGACCGGGCTGGCCTGGACCAGTGACGCGCTGCGCGAACCGGTGCTGGAGCTGGCGCGGCGCGGCCAGATCGACACCGTCGAGCTGGATCTCAAGGACGAGAGCGGAGAGGTCGTCTACGACTCCGCGGTGCCCTTGGCGCACGAGATCGGCGCGGTCAAGGGCTACTACGACGCGCGGCAGGTGCTCGACCAGCTGCACGGCATGGGCGTTCGCGTGGTCGGCAGGCTGGTGGCCTTCAAGGACCCAGTGCTGGGCGAGGCGTCCTGGCGCGGCGGGCACCCGGAGCGGGTCGTGCAGACCGCCGACGGCCAGCCGTGGAGCGGCGGTTACGGCGGCTACGCGTTCACCAACTTCGCCGATCCGACTGTGGTGCGCTACAACGTCGACATCGCCGCGGAGGCCGCCGAGCTGGGCTTCGACGACGTCCTCTACGACTACGTGCGCCGACCGGACGGCGACCTCGGCCGGATGCGCATCCCCGGCCTGACCACCACCCCGGAGGCGGCGATCGCCGACTTCCTGCGGCGGACCCAGCCCGAGGTGCGCTCGCGCGGCGCGCTGCTCGGCGCCTCGGTGTTCGGCATCGCGGTGGACCGCCCGACCGAGATCGCCCAGGACATCCGCCAGATCGCGCAGCACGTCGACTACATCTCGCCGATGGTCTACCCGTCGCACTGGGCGCCGGGCGAGTTCGGCGTGGCGAATCCCAACGCGCAGCCGTACGACATCGTGGTGCGCTCGCTGGCGGAGTTCCGCGCGGCGGTCGAAGGCACCGACGTGCAGATCATCCCGTGGCTGCAGGACTTCAGCCTCGGCGTGCGCTACGGCCCTGCGGAGGTGGCGGCGCAGATCGACGCCGCCCGCGCCAACGGCATGGGCTCGTTCCTGCTCTGGGCGCCGAACTGCCGCTACCACGGCGAAGCGCTGGTGCCGCCGCGCTGAGTGAACGATCCGCTTTCGGTGAGGTGAACGGTCCGTTGGCCCTACCGGTGCGCGGCAGAACGGTGTTGTCCTCCGGGCGTCGACTGTGCAGAGTTGGCGGGGTTGTCGATGTTGGAGGTGTGGAGATGCCCGCGAGGCCCGTCCGGCTCACCCTCGCAGTGCTCGTGACCGGTTCCGTGATCGCGCCGATGGCGCAGGCGGCTCCCGGCGGTCCGCCCGAACCGCCCAAGGAGGCCGAGGCGGTCGGTTCCGGCGGCGCTGTGTCCAGCGTCGACCCCTACGCGACGCAGATCGGTATCGACGTGCTCCGCAACGGCGGGAGCGCCGCGGACGCCGCCGTCGCCGTCGCGGCCGCGCTGGGCGTCACCGAGCCGTACTCGGCCGGGTTCGGCGGTGGCGGGTACTTCGTGCACTACGACGCCAAGACCGGGAAGGTCGAGACCATCGACGGCCGGGAGACCGCGCCCGCCAGCGCCGACGAGGACCTGTTCCTGGAGGACGGCAAGCCGATCCCGTTCGACCAGGCGGTCACCAGCGGCCTCGGCGTCGGCGTGCCCGGCACCCCGATGACCTGGCAGCACGCGCTGGACAAGTGGGGCCGCAAGGACCTCGCCGAGGTGCTGCGCCCGGCCGAGCAGCTGGCCCGCGAAGGGTTCGTGGTCGACGAGACCTTCCGCGAGCAGACCGCCGACAACGAGGAGCGCTTCCGCGCGTTCCCGGCCACCCGCGACCTGTTCCTGCCCGGCGGTGAGCTGCCGGAGGTCGGCAGCAAGCTCCGCAACCCCGACCTCGCCGACACCTACCGGGAAGTGGCCAAGCGCGGCGTGGACGCGCTCTACGACGGTGAGATCGGCGCGGACGTGGTCAAGACCGTCAACGAACCGCCGGTGGACCCGGCCGCGGGCCGCGAGGTCCGCCCCGGCGCGATGACCACCGACGACCTGCGCGGCTACCGCACCATCGACCAGGACCCGACGCACCTGACCTACCGCGGCCTGGATGTCTACGGCATGGCGCCGGGCAGCTCCGGCGGCACGACCGTCGGCGAGGCGCTCAACATCCTGGAGGGCACCGACCTCACCGCGGCCGACAAGACCCAGTACCTGCACCGGTACCTGGAGGCCAGCAAGATCGGCTTCGCCGACCGCAACCGCTGGGTCGGCGACCCGCAGTTCAGCGAGGTGCCCACCGAAGCGCTGCTGGAGCAGGACTTCGCCGACTCCCGCGCCTGCCTGATCAGCGACGACGCGGTGCTGCCCACTCCGGTGGCCGCCGCCGACCCGAAGCAGCCGCAGGACTGCACGGCCCGCACCACCGACGGCGCCGAGCCGTACGAGGGGCCGAACACCACGCACCTGACGGTCGCCGACGCCGAGGGCAACGTGGTCGCCTACACGCTGACCATCGAGCAGACCGGCGGCAGCGGCATCGTGGTGCCGGGACGCGGATTCCTGCTCAACAACGAGCTGACCGACTTCAACTTCACCCCGGTCACGCCGGGCGAACCGGACCCGAACCTGCCGGGCCCGGGCAAGCGGCCGCGCAGCTCGATGAGCCCGACGATCGTGCTGCAGGACGGACAGCCGCTGCTCGCGGTCGGCAGCCCCGGCGGCGCGACGATCATCACGACCGTGCTGCAGAGCCTCACCGGGCGCCTGGACCGCGGCATGTCGCTGGTCGACGCCATCGCCGAGCCCCGCGCCTCCCAGCGCAACACCGCGCAGACCGACGCGGAACCGGCGTTCCTCGCCCAGCCGGAAGCGGAGAAGCTCAAGGCCATCGGTCACGAGTTCAAGAAGACGGCGGAGATCGGCGCGGCAACCGGGGTGGAACGCCTCCCGGACGGCCGCTGGGTCGCGGCGGCCGAGCGCGAACGCCGCGGCGGCGGCGCGGCAGCGGTGGTGACCCCGGCCCGCTGACCCGAGGCCAGGACGCACCTCTCTCGGTAGCGCGTGATGTTTTGGCAGGTGATGGCCCGTGAGTGTTTTGTGGCGCCATAGCATCACAAAGCACTCACGGGTTCTGAACAGCGGAAACCTTCACGCCGATCGGTGCCGGGCCGGTCAGGTGGTGCGGGTGGCGCGCCAGGTGGCGTGCTCGCGGGCGATCGTGGCCTCCGCGTCGGTCACCGCGGCCGACCACTGCTGCTCGTCCAGGTCGCCGTCCAGCAGGTCCCGGACCTCGCCCAGCTCGGCGGTGGCCCGGCGGTAGGCCGCGGCCTTCGCCGAGTGTCGGCGGGTGGCGCCCCACGCCGCGATCGCCGCCACCGCGGTCGCGGCCACCGCGGCGGCGACGGCGCCCGCCTTGTTCAGGCCGGTCGCGCCGAAGGCCTCGCTGAGCGCGCCGACCACGCCCAGCACCTCGACGACCACCATCACCGTCCGGTAGAACCGGGCTTGCCGCAGGTGGTGCTGCGCCCGGGTCTCGTACCAGTCCTGCTGGTCGAGCACCCGGCCGATCAGGTAGGCCTCCTTGCGCTCGGCCAGCGGCGCGCCGCGCAGCGCTCGCATCCGCTCGGTGATCGTCTCGGCGGTGTGCTGCGTCAGCGGGACGTCGGGGAGCTCCTGCTGCACGGCGCGCAGGCGCGTGGCGAACCGCTCGTCGGCTTGCGCGCTGCCTGCCGGGAATGGCGCCGCGCACACGGCGTAGCGCCAGGCCAGCGTCTTGGCCGAGGTGGCGAGGGCGCGGCTCTCCGCCCAGAGCCGGTCCGGCCGGGTGCTGACCAGGGCCAGCTCCACCGCCACCGCTCCGATGAGCGTCAGCGCGGCGCCCACCGCGAACAGGTCGATTCCGGTGTCGCCGAGGCGCAGCGTCAGGGTGGCGAGCACACCCGCCGCCACGATCAGCATCAACCGGGATCGCGCTGCTCTGAGGTAGGCGTGCCGCTGGCGGGCTGCGGCGGCGTCGGCCGCCTGGAACAGGCCCGGGTAGTCGGCGGGGGTCAGTGCTTGCATCTGCTCGGTGCTCGACATGGCCACTCCGTCGCTCGGGGCTCCCCAGTGAATCGCGTCCACCGGGTGATCCGAATCGGCCAAATCGGCACAACTGCCGCCACGCGGGTCAGCGCGGCCGACGACTAGACTCTGCGGGTCGTCAAGCACCACCGCCGATCTCCCAGGGGGCCCGTGTGACCGTCCAGCCGATCAGACTCTTCGGCGACCCAGTGCTGCGCACCAGGGCCGACGAGGTGGTCGACTTCGACAAGGAGCTGCGCACCCTCGTGCAGGACCTGTGGGACACCATGGAGCAGCAGGGCGGGGCCGGGCTGGCCGCGCCGCAGCTGGGCGTCGGGCTGCGGGTGTTCACCTACCACTGCGACGGCTTCGCCGGGCACATGATCAACCCGACCTGGACGGCGGTCGGCGGCGACGAGCAGTTCGGCCCGGAGGGATGCCTGTCCATCCCCGACTTGTTCTGGGAGTGCGTGCGCGCCAAGCACGTGGTGGCGCGCGGCTGGAACATGCACGGCGAGCAGATCGAGGTCGAGGGCACCGACCTGCTGGCGCGCTGCATCCAGCACGAGACCGACCACTTGGACGGGGTGCTGTTCGTCGACCGGCTCGACGAGCAGACCCGCAAGGCGGCGCTGCGCGAGATCCGCGGCGCGGAGTGGTTCGGCGGCGAGGTCCCGGTGATCAAGGAAAGCCCGCACCCGCTGTTCGGAGGCCGCTGATGCGCCTGGTCTTCGCAGGTACTCCCGCGCCCGCCGTCCCGGCGCTGCGCGCGCTGCTGGAATCGGACCGGCACGAGGTCGTCGCCGTGGTCACCCGCCCGGACGCGCCCGCCGGGCGCGGTCGCAAGCTGGTGCGCTCGCCCGTCGGCGCGCTCGCCGACGAGCACGGCATCGAGGTGCTCACGCCCGCTCGCGCGTCGGAACCGGAGTTCCTGGCCCGGCTGCGCGAGCTCGCCCCCGACTGCTGCCCGGTGGTCGCCTACGGCGCGCTGCTGCGGGAGGAGGCGCTGGCCGTCCCGGAGTTCGGGTGGATCAACCTGCACTTCTCGCTGCTGCCGGCGTGGCGCGGTGCCGCGCCGGTGCAGGCCGCGATCCGGCACGGCGACGAGATCACCGGGGCCAGCACCTTCCGCATCGTGCGCGAGCTGGATGCCGGCCCGGTCTTCGGCGTGGTCACCGAGCAGGTGCGCCCGGCCGACACCGCCGGTGAGCTGCTGGACCGGCTGGCGGTCTCCGGTGCCGGGCTGCTGGCGGCGACCCTCGACGGCATCGAGGACGGCACGCTGCGCGCCGAGGAGCAGCCCGCCGACGGGCTCAGCTACGCGCCGAAGGTCACCGTCGAGGACGCGAAGGTGGACTTCACCGCGCCCGCGACCGCCGTGGACCGGCTCATCCGGTCGGTCACGCCCGACCCGGGTGCGTGGGCGCTGCTGGGCGACGGGCGGTTCAAGATCGGCCCGGTGTCCATCGTGGACGATGAACTGCCGCCGGGGGAGATCCGGGTGGAGAAGCGCCGGGTGCTGGTCGGCACCGGCACCTCGGCCGTCGCGCTGGGCGAGGTCCAGGCGCCGGGCAAGAAGCGGATGGCCGCCACCGACTGGGCCCGCGGAACACGCATCGAGCAAGGAGAACGGCTCAAGTGAACGAACGCCGTCGGCCGTCCAGGCCGGGCAAGGCCCGCCCACCGCGACGCAAGTCCAGTCCGCCGCGACCGGTGGACGTCGACCCGGTGCGCCTGGTCGCGGTCGAGACGCTGCGCGCCGTCCGGGAACGCGACGCCTACGCCAACCTGGCGCTGCCGCCGCTGCTCAAGCAGCGCCGGATCAGCGGCCGGGACGCCGCGCTGGCCACCGAGCTGACCTACGGGGCGTGCCGTGCGCAGGGCCTGCTGGACGCCGTCATCGACGACTGCAGCAACCGCCCGCTGTCCGAGATGGACCCGAAGCTGCTCGACGCGCTGCGCATCGGCGTCTACCAGCTGCTGCGCACCCGGATCCCGGCGCACGCCGCCGTCGCATCCACTGTGGACATCGTGCGGTTCGAATCCGGTTCGAAGCTGGCCGGTTTCGCCAACGCGGTGCTGCGCAGCGCCACCGAGTTCGACGAGCAGGGCTGGATCGAGAAGCTGGCCCCGGCGCGCTCCGAGGACCCGATCGGCCACCTCGCGATGCGCCACGCGCACCCGCGCTGGATCGCGCAGGCCTTCGCCGACGCGGTCGGTCTCGACGAGCTGGACGCCGCGCTGGCCGCCGACGACGCCCGCCCGGCGGTGCACCTGACCGCGCGTCCCGGTGAGATCAGCGCCGACGAGCTCGCCGCGATCACCGGCGGCGACCCGGCGCCGTACTCGCCCTACGGCGTGCGGCTGGAGGCCGGCGCGGGCGACCCGGGCGACCTGGAACCCGTGCGCGAGGGCTTCGCGTCGGTGCAGGACGAGGGCAGCCAGCTGGTCGCGCTCGCGCTGACCCGGCCGGAGCTGACCGGCCCCGACCTGCGCTGGCTGGACCTGTGCGCGGGCCCCGGCGGCAAGGCCAACCTGCTCGGCGCGCTGGTCACCATGGACGGCGGCACGCTCGACGCGGTCGAGCAGGCCCCGCACCGCGCGGAGCTGATCCGGCAGGCGACCGAGGGCCTGTCGGTGAACGTGCACGTCGGCGACGGCCGCGACCCGGGTCTGGAGCCCGGCTACGACCGCGTGCTGGTCGACGCGCCGTGCACCGGCCTCGGCGCGCTGCGGCGGCGCCCGGAGGCGCGCTGGCGGCGCCAGCCCTCCGACGTCGGCGACCTGACGAAGCTGCAGCGGGAACTGCTGCTCTCGGCGATCGGTCTGACCCGCCCCGGCGGCGTGGTGGCCTACGTGGTGTGCTCGCCGCACCTGCCGGAGACCGAGGGAGTGGTCTCCGACGCGATCCGCCGCACCGGTGTGACCCAGCTCGACGCCCGCCCGTACTTCCCGGACGTGCCCGACCTCGGCGACGGCCCGTCGGTCCAGCTGTGGCCGCACCGCCACGGCACCGACGCGATGTTCTGCGCCCTCCTGCAGATCCCGGGCTGAGCCCGGACATCCCGCGATTTCAATGGAAATCAGACGTCTGATTTCCATTGAAATCGCGGAGAACCCGACGCGCCGTCGGCGCGTCGGGTCCTGACACGCCGATGTGGGGCGCAAGTTCCATTGAAATCGGACGCCTGATTTCAATGGAACTTGCGGCGGTTCCCCGCGGGTGTCGGCGTGTCGGGTGTCCGACGCACCGACGTGGTCCGCAAGTTCAATTGAAATTGGATGTCTGATTTCAATTGAAGTTGCGTGGGTTGTCCGTGTACGTCGGTGTGTCGGGGGCTTGTTGTGGTGGGGTGGGCGCGGTAGGTGTTTTCGGTGGCGTGGGTTGAGAGGTGGGTGGTTCGGAGTGTCTGAAGTGGACTACCGGCGGTGGTTGTCCGTGGCGGTGGCCGAGGCCGAGGCAGGAATGTCCGAGGGCGGGATCCCCATCGGGGCCGCGCTGATCGGTCGCGACGGCGAGGTGCTCGGCAAGGGGCACAACCGGCGCGTGCAGGACGACGACCCGTCGGTGCACGGCGAGACCGCTGCCTTCCGCAACGCAGGGCGGCAGCGCTCCTACGCCGGGACCACGATGGTGACCACGCTGTCGCCGTGCTGGTACTGCAGCGGGCTGGTGCGCCAGTTCGGCATCAGCCGCGTCGTGATCGGTGAGGCCCGCAACTTCCACGGCGGCCACGACTGGCTGGCCGAGCACGGCGTGGAGGTCGTGCTCCTCGACGACCCGGACTGCACCCGGATGATGGCCGACTTCATCGCCGCCCGCCCCGAGCTCTGGTACGAGGACATCGGTCAGGGCTGACGGCTCCGGAACCATCGGCTCTGAAGGTTTGCCACCAAGGCTGGCCCCGAGTTCTGGTACGAGGACATCGGTCAGGGCTGACGGCTCCGGAACCATCGGCTCTGAAGGTTTGCCACCAAGGCTGGCCCCGAGTTCTGGTACGAGGACATCGGTCAGGGCTGACGGCTCCGGAACCATCGGCTCTGAAGGTTTGCCACCAAGGCTGGCCCCGAGTTCTGGTACGAGGACATCGGTCAGGGCTGACGGCTCCGGAACCATCGGCTCTGAAGGTTTGCCACCAAGGCTGGCCCCGAGTTCTGGTACGAGGACATCGGTCAGGGCTGACGGCTCCGGAACCATCGGCTCTGAAGGTTTGCCACCAAGGCTGGCCCCGAGTTCTGGTACGAGGACATCGGTCAGGGCTGACGGCTCCGGAACCATCGGCTCTGAAGGTTTGCCACCAAGGCTGGCCCCGAGTTCTGGTACGAGTACATCGGCCAGGGCTGACCACCCCGGAACCATCGGCTCTGAAGGTTTGCCACCAACGCCCGTCCCGCTGGCCCGGCTCGGCGTCGGTGCGGTGCCAGGAGGCAAACGGGGCGCCGATTTCGCGCGACATCGCCCGACATCCGAAGCAGGGGCGAAGGCCGTATCAGCCGCGTGCGGTGGTGCGGTTGCGGACGGCGTAGGTGACCAGGCCGAGCACCAGCCACACCGCCGCCACCGCCAGGGCCAGGCCGCTGGCCGTGACCAGCACGACCAACGAGATCAGACCGCCGATCACCGGGATCACCACCGTCGAGGCGCTGCGCTCCCGGCCCGGCACCGCGAAGTAGCCGATCACCGAGGCGTGCAGCAGCACGAACGCGGTCAGCGCGCCGACCGTCACCATCGACGACAGGACCTCCAGGCCGTCCTCGGCCGACGCCGCCCACACTGACACCAGCAGCGTCACCACGGCGGCCAGCAGCGTCGCGTTGCGCGGGACGTGCGTGCGGCGGTCGATGCGGGCGAGTCCGGCGGGCAGCTGTCCGTCGCGGGCCATGCCGAACAGCAGCCTGCTCACCGCGGCTTGCGCGATCATCGCGGAGAACGCCGGGGCGATCGCCTTCACCGCCGTCACGGCCACCGCCAGCCAGCCGCCCAGCGCGGCCCGCAGCATGTCGTAGAACGCGGCGTCCTGCGCGTTCGGGTCCTGCGCCAGCTCCTGCGGCGTCAGCGGGCTGAGCAGGGACGCCAGGTAGGTCTGCACGAAGAACAGCACGCCGCTCAGCGCCAGGCAGAACAGCAGCGCCCGGCCGACCTGGCGGGAGGAGCCGGTGTTCTCCTCGGCGAAGGACGCGATGGCGTCGAAGCCCAGGAACGACAGCACCGCCACCGACACCGCGCCCAGCACCGCCAGCGGCGCGAACGCTTCGAAGCCGGTCAACGGCGACAGCCACGGCCGCGCCGGGCCCTCGCCGGCCAGCACCACCAGCGCGGCGATCACGAACACCACGAGCAGCACGATCTCCACCACCAGCACCACCGTGCCGACGATCGCCGCGACCTTGACGCCGGTCAGGTTCAGCGCGGTGACCACCACGATCGCCGCGCCGGTCGCCAGCCACACCGGGATCTGCGGCAGCAGCGAGTTGGTCGCGATGCCGACGAACAGCGAGGCCACGCTCGGGATGAACAGGTAGTCCAGCATGATCATCCACCCGGCCGCGAACCCCGGCGCTCTCCCCAGCCCGGCCGAGGCGTAGGCGAACACCGACCCCGCCTTGGGCACCGCGGCCGACATCCGTGCGTAGGACCACGCGGTGAAGCCCATGGCGATCGTCGCCACGACGTACACCAGCGCCACGGCACCGCCGCTGCGCGCGTCCAGCACGCCGAAGACGCCGACCGGGGCGAGCGGGCCGATGAACAGCAGCCCGGAGACGATCAGGTCGCGCAGCGTCAGCCGGCGCTGCAGACCTTCCGAAGTTGTGGTCATGGCCTCGATCCCAGTTCGGAACAACGCGGTCTGGCGGGGTGTTCCACGATGCGGCGAGCCGCACCGCGGTGGTGGGCACTCATCCGGCGGCCTGGTTCCAGGTCGCCGTTGAGGCCCCGCTACATGTAGTGCCACGTGAGCCCGGCCCGCAATCGATCCCAGAGGTTGACCACGCAAGCCTCGCAGCCGAGGCTGGACCGGCAACCCCAACGAGCGTCAGGTGGTACGAATGTCTTCCACTCCGGTCGAAGTGACCCGGACCGGTCAGCACACCTTCCTCGCGACCAACCCGCGCGGAGCCCAGGTCGCGATCGGGCGGGAGGACGCCCCCGAGGCTTTCACGCCCGGTGAGCTGCTGCTCGCCGCGATCGCCGCCTGCTCCGCGGTGACCAGCGAGAACCTGCTGGTCCGGCGGCTGGGCGAGGACGCCGAGCTGACCGTGCACGCGGACCGCACCAAGGTGCCGGAGGACAAGCACAAGTTCGCCCGGGTCCAGGTCGGCTTCGACGTCGACCTCAGCGCTGTCGAGGGCGAGGACCGCACCAAGCTGCTCGAAGCGGTCGAACGCGCGATCACCAAGTACTGCACCGTCAGCCGCTCGGTGGAGGAAGGCACCCCGATCGATCTCACCCTGCCCCGCTGACGGTCGCCGGTTCCGCGCGGATTCGACCTCCCGGGCGGGTTTGGGCCACAAGTGGGCAACCGAGGCCGCCCGCGGCGCCCTCCGCGTCGTAAGGTGCTCGTCGCGCACCGCAGCGGTGCGCGACGAGTGGGAGGCGTAGTGGCACAGGAGACCGCACCGGAGCAGCAGTCCGGGTTACGCCGGGATCTGTCCGGCCGCCAGGTCGGCATGATCGCCATCGGCGGTGCTATCGGCACCGGGTTGTTCCTCGGCTCCGGCCTGGCGATCTCCATCGCCGGCCCGGCCGTGATCATCGCCTACGCGGTGGCCGCGTTCGCCGCGCTGGCGCTGGCCTTCGCGCTGGCCGAGATGATCGTGGTGCACCCGGAGGCCGGTGGGTTCGGCGCGGTCGTGCAGCGCTACCTCGGCGGGCTGCCGGGCTTCGTGTCGCGGTGGATCTACTGGGCCGCCCAGGTGGTCAACATCGGCAGCGAGGTCATCGCGGCCGGGCTCTACGTGCAGTTCTGGTACCCGCAGCTGCCGCTGTGGATGCCGGTGGTGGCGTTCTCGCTGCTGATGCTGGCGGTCAACTTCGCCGCGGTGCGGTTCTTCGGCGAGTTCGAGTACTGGTTCGCCATGATCAAGGTCGTCACGATCGTGGTGTTCATCGGGCTGGGCGTGTTCTACATCTTCTTCGGCCTGCCCGGTCAGGAGCCCGCCGGTGTCGGGGCGCTGACCGAGCACGACGGGTTCCTGCCCAACGGCATCGGCGCGGTGTGGCTGGCGCTGACCGTGGTCACCTTCTCCTACCTGGGCACCGAGGCGGTGTCGATCACCGCCGCCGAGTCCCGCAACCCCGGCCGGGACGTCCCGCGCGCCGCGCGCGGGATGGTGCTGCGGCTGGCGCTGTTCTACGTGCTCGGGATGCTCGTGGTGGTCTCGATCCTGCCGTGGAACGAGGTGTCGTCCTCCGGTGAGGTCACCGAGAGCCCGTTCGTGCGGCTGTTCAGCATGGTGGGCATCCCGGCGGCGGCCGGGATCATGAACTTCGTGGTGCTCACCGCGGCGCTGTCGGCGATGAACACCAACCTCTACATCACCGCGCGGATGACCCACTCGCTGGCGATGGACGGCTACGCGCCGAGGTGGTTCGCCAAGGTCAGCGGCAACGGCGTGCCGCGCAGGGCGCTGGTGCTCTCGGCGGCCGGGCTGGCGCTGGCCGCGGCGCTGGCGGTGTTCGCCGAGGACTCGGCGTTCCCGATGCTGCTGGGCCTGGCGCTGTTCGGGGCGCTGGTGACCTGGCTGATGATCTTCGCCAGCCAGCTGGTATTCCGGCGCCGCCGCGCGGCGGAGGGCCTGCCGCCGTCCCCGGTCCGGCTGCCGGGCGCGCCGGTGACGACCGTGCTGGCGATGCTCTTCGTCGCGGCGGTCCTGCTGACCACGCCGTTCACCGAGCAGTTCAACACCGCGTGGAAGGCGGGCGTGCCGTTCGTCGTCGTTCTCTGCGTGGCGTACTACGTCATCCACCGCCGCCGGGCGGCCGAACCCGACTCCGAGGTCGAGAGCACCCAGTCATCGGATTAGGCGGAAGCTCGGGTTTGCGCCCTTTGCGTGGATGCAGCGGGCAAGCGGCGGAGCCGCTTTCGGTGGGGAACAGCGACGGCGGCGCATGACTGGCACCGAGTCTGGAGGTGTCGCATGCGCCGCAGGCGCATAGCCCACCCTCGGCGCTTGCACCGCCGCGGGTTCTCAGCGTTCGCCTGGCGAGGACGGCCCGGCTGCCGTGTATTGGCATGCATAAAGCCGGGCACCCGCAGTCCAGGCGGGCGTTGAGGTTCCGCCACCCGCACCGCTACGCAAGGCGAGTCATGCATTCTTCTAAACTCCCGCATGTGTCGAACCAGCCGATGATCGCGCCCTCCATCCTCTCCGCAGATTTCGCCCGTCTCGCCGATGAGATCGCCGCCGTGAACGGCGAGCCCGGCAAGCGGGCCGACTGGCTGCACGTGGACGTGATGGACGCGCACTTCGTGCCCAACCTGACCCTGGGCCTGCCGGTGGTCGAGTCGATCCTGAAGGCGACCGACATCCCGGTCGACTGCCACCTGATGATCGAGGACCCGGACCGCTGGGCCGTCGGCTACGCCGAGGCCGGCGCCTACAACGTCACGGTGCACGTGGAAGCCGCCAAGGACCCGATCGCCATCGCCAAGGACCTGCGCGCCGCGGGCGCCAAGGCGGGCCTGTCGATCAAGCCCGGCACTCCGCTGGACCCCTACCTGGACGTGCTCAAGCACTACGACACGCTGCTGGTGATGTCGGTGGAGCCGGGCTTCGGCGGCCAGAAGTTCATGGCCGACGTGCTGGACAAGGCCCGCAAGGCCCGCGAGCTGGTCGACACCGGCCACCTCAAGCTGGTGGTGGAGATCGACGGCGGGATCAACGCCGACACCATCGAGCAGGCGGCCGAGGCGGGCGTGGACTGCTTCGTGGCGGGCTCGGCGGTCTACAACGCCGACGACCCGGCCAAGGCCGTGGAAGCGCTGCGCGCGAAGGCGGCCCCGAACTTCGCCCACGCCCGGCGATGATGGAATTCCAGTCTCGTTTTGCGTGGCGGTGCGGGTAGCGGAACCTCAGCGCCCGCCTGGCTGCGGGATCCCGTTCTCATGTATGTCCAATACACGACGAACGGGCTGTCCTCGCCAGGCGAACGCTGAGAACCCGCGGCGGTGCGGGCTGCGAGGGTGAGCTAAGCGGCTTCGCCGCTTCACAACGGAAAACACGGCAGATTACCAGCTCTCTATGCGCACGCAGTCCAGGTGAACGGTGGACGGGTCCGGGGAGCGGGAGGACGACGATGGTCGCTCGTGGCGAAGAGCAGGCGATGCGTGCCGCGGTCGCGGCCAGCGAGCAGGTCCGGGGCACCACCAGCCCGAACCCGCCCGTCGGGTGCGTGATCCTCGGTACCGGCGGCGAGGTCGTCGGGGTGGGCTCGACCCGGCCACCGGGCGGCCCGCACGCGGAGGTCGTCGCGCTGCGCGCGGCGGGGGAGCGGGCCCGTGGCGGCACCGCCGTGGTGACGCTGGAGCCCTGCTCGCACACCGGGCGCACGCCACCGTGCACCGATGCGCTGATCGCAGCCGGTGTCGCGCGCGTCGTGCACGCCGCTTCCGATCCGAACCCGCTGGCCAGCGGTGGTGCGGAGCGGCTGCGCGCGGCGGGCGTGGAGGTCGTCAGTGGGCTGCTGGCCGACGAGGTGGCGGCCGGGCCGCTGCGCGCGTGGCTGCACTTCGCCCGCACCGGCCGACCGCACGTGACCTGGAAGTACGCCGCCACGCTGGACGGCCGTTCGGCGGCGGCGGACGGCACCAGCAAGTGGATCAGCTCCGCCGAATCCCGCGCCGACGTGCACCGGATCCGCGCCCGGGTGGACGCGATCATCGCGGGCACCGGCACGGTCCGCGCCGACGACCCGCACCTGACCGCCCGCGCTGCCGACGGGACGCTGCTGGAGCGGCAGCCGCTGCGGGTCGTCATCGGCGACAGCGAGATCCCCGCGACGGCGAAGGTGCTCGACGACGCGGCCGAAACCGTGCAGCTGCCCGGCGGCGACCCCCGCGCGGCGCTGGCGGCGCTGGCCGAGCGCGGCATCGTCGACGTGCTGCTGGAAGGCGGGCCGCGGCTGGCCGGTGCGTTCGTGCAGGCCCGCTGCGTGGACCGGGTGCTGGCCTACGTGGCTCCGGCGCTGCTCGGCGCCGGTCCGGCAGCGCTCGGCGAAGCCGGAGTGGGAAGCATCTCGCAGGCATGGCGGTTGCAGATCGAAGAGACGACTATGAGTGGCCCGGACGTCCGTATCAGCGCGGTCCCGCAGGAGAGCTGAGGGCCACGGCGACGCCGGAGGCGAGGAGGCAGCAGTGTTCACCGGGATCGTCGAGGAACTCGGCACCATCGAGGCGGTCGAGCCTCTGGACGATGGCAGCAGGCTCACCGTCCGCGGACCCGTGGTGACCGAGGACGCCAAGCACGGCGACTCGATCGCCGTCAACGGAGTGTGCCTGACGGTGGTGACCGTCGGCGACGGGCAGTTCACGGTCGACGTGGTGGCCGAGACGCTGCGCCGCTCCTCGCTCAAGGGCATCGCCGCGGGCGACCGGGTCAACCTGGAGCGCGCCATGGCGCTCGGCGACCGGCTCGGCGGGCACATCGTGCAGGGCCACGTCGACGGCACCGCGGTGCTGCGCGGCACCGACGCCGACGGGCTCACCCGCTTCGAACTGCCGAAGCGGCTGTCGCACTACCTGGTGGAGAAGGGCTCGATCACCGTCGACGGCGTGTCGCTGACGGTGGTCGAAGCGGGTGAATCGACGTTCAGCGTGGCGCTCATCCCGACCACCAAGGAGCTGACCACGCTCGGCCACCGCGCACCGGGTGACGAAGTGAACATCGAGGTGGATGTGCTGGCCAAGCACCTCGAACGGCTCGCGGCGGCGCAGCTGGACCACCGGGCCCGTGGTGCGCAGGCCCGTTCGGGGGACAATGGCGGCGTCAGGGAGGCGCAGTGATGAACCCCGAGGTTGGCGGCACCGTGAGCACGAACAAGTTCGACAGCATCGAGCGCGCGTTGGCCGACATCGCCGCCGGGCGTCCGGTGGTGGTGGTCGACGACGAGGACCGCGAGAACGAAGGCGATCTGATCTTCGCCGCGGAGAAGGCGACGCCCGAGCTGGTGGCGTTCATGGTCCGCTACACGTCCGGCTACATCTGCGTCGGCATGCCCGGCGAGGACTGCGACCGCCTCGACCTGCCCCCGATGTACTACTGGAACCAGGACCGCAAGGGCACCGCCTACACGGTCACCGTGGACGCCGCCGAAGGCGTGAGCACCGGCATCTCGGCCTCCGACCGCGCCAAGACGCTGCAGGTGCTGGCCGGTGCCGAGTCCACGGCCAAGGACCTCACCCGGCCCGGCCACGTCGTCCCGCTGCGCGCCCGCGACGGCGGCGTGCTGCGCCGACCCGGCCACACCGAAGCCGCGGTCGACCTCTCCCGCCTGGCGGGCCTGCGCCCGGCGGGCGCGCTGTGCGAGATCGTGAGCCAGAAGTCCGAGGGCGACATGGCCCGTCGCGACGAGCTGGAGGTCTTCGCCGAGGAGCACGACCTCGCGCTGATCACCATCGCCGACCTGATCGCCTACCGGCGCCGCTTCGAGAAGCAGGTCGTCCGGGTCGCCGAGGCGCGCATCCCCACCGCGCACGGCACCTTCCGCACCTTCGGCTACGACAGCACCATCGACGGCATCGAGCACCTGGCCCTGGTCTACGGCGAGATCGGCGACGGCGAGGACATCCTGGTGCGGGTGCACTCCGAGTGCCTGACCGGCGACGTGCTCGGCTCGCTGCGCTGCGACTGCGGCCCGCAGCTGGACGCGGCGATGGCCAAGGTCGCCGAAGCCGGCCGCGGCGTGGTGCTCTACATGCGCGGGCACGAGGGCCGGGGCATCGGCCTGATCCACAAGCTGCAGGCCTACCAGCTGCAGGACGACGGCGCCGACACGGTGGACGCCAACGTCGAGCTGGGCATGCCGGTGGACAGCAGGGACTACGGGCAGGGCGCGCAGATCCTCTGCGACCTGGGCGTGAAGTCGATGCGGCTGCTCACCAACAACCCGGCCAAGCGCGTCGGGCTGGAGGGCTACGGGCTGCGGATCGTGGACCGGGTGCCGCTGCCGATCCGCCCCAACCCGGAGAACATCCGCTACCTGCGGACCAAGCGCGACCGCATGGGTCACGTGCTGGACAATCTCGACGACGGCGAGGATTCCTCGATCAACGGCGAGACTGGAGTGACGGCATGAGTGGCGAGGGGAGGCCGCGCGTCAGCGTGCCGAAAGCCGGCGAGCTGCGGCTGGGCATCGCGGCGATCCGCTGGCACGAGCGGTTCGTGGAGCAGATGCTCTCCCGCGCGCTGGCGGCGGCTGCGGAGGCGGGCATCGCCGAGCCCACGGTGGTGCGGGTGCCCGGTTCCATCGAGCTGCCGGTGGTCTGCCAGCAGCTGGCGCACCAGCACGACGCGGTGGTCGCGCTCGGCGTGGTCGTCCGCGGCGGCACCCCGCACTTCGAGTACGTCTGCGATTCGGTCACCCAGGGCCTGACCCGGGTGGCGCTGGACGAGTCCACGGCGGTCGGCAACGGCGTGCTGACCTGCGACACGGTGGAGCAGGTGGAGGCGCGGGCCGGGTTCGAGAACTCGGTGGAGGACAAGGGTTTCGAGGCCACCGCGGCGGCGCTGGAGACCGCGCTGGTGCTGCGGGAGCTGCGGGGCTGGAACGGCGAGCGGGGGTTCCTGTGAGCGTGGAGGTGCGGCCGCGGAAGATCCGCCGGGTGGCGATCCCGATCGCGGTGGTGCTGGTCGTGGTGTTCGCGCTCGTCGGCACCCTGCTGACTAACAGCCCGACCGGCGTGATCTTCTCGGTGTCCGACCAGATCGCGATGGGCTTCCTGGGCGTGCTGCTGGCGGCCGGGGTGATGCTGCTGACGCGGCCGCGGCTGCGCGCCGACGCCGACGGGCTGGAGGTCCGCAACATCATCGGCACCCACCGCTACTCGTGGCCGGTGGTGCAGTCGGTGTCCTTCCCGGACGGTTCGGCGTGGGCCCGGCTGGAGCTGCCCGAGGACGAGTACGTGCCGATCATGGCGATCCAGGCGGCCGACGGCGAGCAGGCCATCAAGGCGATGCGCGAACTCCGCGAACTCCGCCGCCAGTCCCAGGACGCCTGAAGGGCTGTTTCCGGGTCCTTTTGCGTGGCGGTGCGGGTGGCGGAACCTCAGCGCCCGCTTGGACTCCGGGATCCCGGACTTATGTATGTCCGATACACGGCGCTCGGGCTGTCCTCGCCAGGCGAACGCTGAGAACCCGCGGCGGTGCAAGCGTCGAGGGTGGGCCAAGCGGCTGCGCCGCTTCAAAGACGAAGATCAAAAGGTGGGCTCTGAGGCGGAGCGCCGAGCGCGCGAGGCCCGCGACCGAGGTGGTCGCGGGCCTCGTCGCTGTTCAGCGGGCGGCCACGAGGTCGCAGACGAAGACCAGGGTCTCTCCGGGGGCGATGACCCCGCCCGCGCCGCGGTCGCCGTAGGCCATCTGCGGCGGGATGACGAGCTGGCGGCGGCCGCCGACCCGCATGCCCTGCAGGCCCTGGTCCCAGCCCTCGATGACCTGGCCCTTGCCGAGCGTGATCTGCAGCGGCTCGCCGCGGTCCCAGCTGGCGTCGAACTGCTTGCCGGTGCTGTGCGAGACGCCCACGTAGTGGACGGCGACCATGGTGCCCGCGGTGGCCTCCTTGCCCTCGCCGACGGTGATGTCCTTGACGACCAGCTCGGTCGGCGGCTCGCCGGTGGGCTTGGCGATCTTCGGCTTCTCGGTGTTCACGAGAGTTCTCCTCGGGTCTCGCTTCCAGTGCTGCCGCGAATTCTCCCGGACGATCCGATGTGGAGCGCAGCCGCCCGCCCCGGCGACGGCCGTGGTCAGGTGCGGGACGACCAGGCCCGGGCCAGGGCCGGTACGGCTTGGTCGAGGAGCTCCGGTGGCAGCGCGAAGCTGAGCCGCAGGCGGTCGCGGTCGCGGCGGTCGGCGGAGAACATCGAGCCCGGTGCGACCGCGACGCCGTGCTCGCGGGCCCGTTCGGCGAAGGCATCGGTGTCGGTGCCCGGCAGCCGCACCCACAGCGACAGGCCACCCGCGGGGCGGTTCCAGGTCCACTGCGGGAGTTCCCGGCGCAGGGCGGCGGACAGGTGGTCGCGGCGGCGGGTCAGCTCGCCGCGCCAGGCCGTGAAGTCGTTGTGCCGCAGCAGTTCCGCTGCGAGCCGCTGGCCGACGGTGCTGGTCGCCAGGTCGCTGGTCTGCTTCAGCTCGGTGAGCTGGGTGCGCAGCGGTTCGGGGGCCACGAGCCAGCCCACCCGCAGGCCGCCCCACAGCTCCTTCGACAGCGAGTGGACCTCGACGGTGCCGTGCGGGTGGGTGTCGGCGAAACGGCCGGGCGGTGGGCCTTCGTGCACCACCTCGGCCAGCGTGTGGTCGACGACCACCGGCAGGTCGGCCTCGCGCGCGATCCCGGCCAGTTCACGCACGCGCCCGGCTCCGGCGACCGCGCCGGTGGGGTTGCGGACGGCCTGGACGTAGGCGAAGGCGGGCCGATGCCTGCTCAGCGCCTCGCTGAGCGCCTCGGGAACCATGCCGTGCTCATCGGTGGAGACCGCGACCGCTCGCGCTCCGCACCCGGTGATGGCGGCCAGCGCTCCGGGGTAGGTGGGTTCCTCGACCAGCACCGCTTCGCCGGGTCGGGCCAGGCAGCGGGTGCTCAGGTCGATGCCCTGCTGCCCGCCGCTGGTGATCAGCACGTCGCCGAGCAGCTCCAGCAGTCCGGGCTCGCCGAGCCGGTCGTAGCCGTGCCTGCTGGGGGTGTGCAGGAGGTCGGCCGGATCGAGCTTGGGCAGGCGCAGGTGCGCGGGGTCGGGGACGACCGATGTGGACAGATCGGCGAACACCGCGCCGGGGCTGAGCAGGCGGTCCATCGCCGACGCCGCGCCGGAGGCGGTGAGGTAGGTGCCGCTCCCGTGCTTGCGCTCGCAGATCCCGTCCTCGAAGAGCGCGTTGAACGCGGCGGCCACCGCGCCGCGGCTGCACTCCAGCACGCGGGCCAGGTCGCGCTCGGAGGGCAGGCGGGTGCCGGGGCTGAGCGCGCCGGTGCGGGCGAGGTCGGTGAGCGCGGTGGCGAGCCGGCGGCTCAGCGGTCCGTGCCCGTGGCGGAGCCGGTCGCGGATCAACGCGGCGAACTGGTCCACATCGGCGGTTGGCATGCGGCCATTCTGCCGCAAGGAGGACCACGCTCTAGTGGAGGAGTGATCCACTTGCTAGCGTGTCACTTGACCGCGAAGTGGCTTGTTCCACATCGCGAGACAAGCCACTTTTGGGGAGGGGTTGCGATGGCGCTGACCGAGGCGGACCACATCTGGATGGACGGCGAGCTGGTTCCGTGGCAGGACGCCCGGATCCACGTGCTCAGCCACGGACTGCACTACGGCACCGGTGTGTTCGAGGGCGTCCGCGCCTACTCCACATCGGACGGACCGGCGCTGTTCCGGCTCGACGAGCACCTGGACCGGCTGTTCCGCAGCGCCAGGATGCTGCGCATGACGCTGCCGCGCGGCAAGGCGGAACTGCGCGCGGCGACGCTGGAACTGGTGCGCGCCAACAGCCACCGCTCCTGTTACGTCCGCCACCTCGCCCACCTCGGCTGCGGCGCGATGGGCGTCGATCCCACCGGGGCCGAGGTGCGGATGTCGATCAGCAGCTGGGAGTGGGGCGCCTACCTCGGCGACGCCGCCGCGCAGGGCATCCGGCTGATGACGAGTTCCTGGCGCCGCAACGATCCGACCGTGGTGCCCACCGCCGCCAAGGCAACCGGCCCCTACCTCAACTCCGCGCTGGCCAAGCTCGAAGCGCGCGAGGCAGGGTTCGACGAAGCGGTCCTGCTGAGCACCGACGGCTACGTGAGCGAGTGCTCCGGCGAGAACATCTTCATCCGGCGCGGCGACGTGCTCTTCACCCCGCCGTCCAGCGCCGGTGCGCTGGAGGGCATCACCCAGGACACGGTCGCGACGCTGGCCGCGGACCTGGGGATCACCGTGCGGCGCGAGAACCTCCTGCGCTCGGACCTCTACGCCGCCGACGAGATGTTCCTGTGCGGCACCGCGGCCGAGGTGACACCGGTGCGTTCGGTCGACAACCGGGAGATCGGCGCGCCCGGCCCGATGACCGCCGAGATCCGCGACGCGTTCAGCGCAGCGGTGAGCGGCGCGAACGAGCGCTACCGCCACTGGTTGACCTTCGTCGACGGCTGATAATCTTCCCCGCATGGGCTCCGCGCAGTGATCACCCCGTCCCGCGGCGCGACCTCGCCGGTCGCGCTGATCGATCCTGCCCGTGAGGAGCCGTTTTGCTGGAAGAAGCCGATTTCGAGACCCACGTCGTCGACCGCCTCGCCGCGTTGCCCGGAGTGCGCGCGGTGAGTCTCGGCGGATCGCGCGCTCAAGGCACGCACCGCACCGACAGCGACTGGGATTTCGCGATCTACTACCGCGGCCGGTTCGAGCCGCAGCACCTGCGCGACGTCGGCTGGTCCGGCGAGGTGTCCGAACTCGGCGCCTGGGGAGGTGGCGTGTTCAACGGCGGCGCCTGGCTGCGGATCGACGACCGCCCGGTGGACGTCCACTACCGCGATCTCGACGTCGTCGAGCACGTGCTCGACGAAGCGCGGGCCGGGCGCTTCGAGTGGCAGCCGTTGATGTTCCACCTGGCGGGCATCCCGAGCTACCTGGTGCTGGCCGAGCTGGCGATCAACCGGGTGCTGCACGGCGAACTGTCGCGCCCGGAGTTCCCGCGGCCGCTGCGCGAAGCCGCACCGGAGGTCTGGTGGCAGCAGGCCTCGCTCACCCTCGCCTACGCGCGCGGCAACCACGCGCCGCACGGGCGGCTCGCCGAAACCGCCGGCGCGATCGCACAGGCGGCCTGCCAATCGGCCCACGCGGTCCTGGCGGCGAGAGGGGAGTGGGTGACCAACGAGAAGCGCCTGCTCGCCCGGGCGGGATTGCGCGAGGTGGACCAGCTGATCGCCGGTCTGACCCCGGACTCCCTGGTCGCAGCGGTGGACGAGGCCCAAGCCCACCTCGAAGCAGCGGTGACCGCAGCCCGCTGATGGTCGTGAGTGCGTAACAGTGTTCGAACACTGTTACGCACTCACGACCTCCGGGTCAGCGGGGGCGGACGGCCGGGGCGGAGAGGGCGACCAGGAGGGCCAGGGCTGCTGGGACCGCGAGGCCGATGCTCAGGTCGGTCCAGCTGGAGATCAGGCCGATCACCACCGGGCCGGCCAGCAAGCCGCCGTAGCCGAGGGTGCTGACCTGGGCCAGGTCCCGGCCGCTGCGGCTCGGATCGCGGCTGCCCGCCGCGCTGAACACCTGCGGGATGATGCACGAGAGCCCGATGCCGAACAGCGCGAACCCGATGATCGCCGCCACCGGGTGGTGCAGCAGCAGCGCCGTGCCCAGGCCGGTTCCGGCGATCGCGCCGCAGCAGCGGACCAGCACCACCGGGCCGAGGCGCGTGACCAGGAAGTCGCCCAGGAACCGGAAGACGGCCATCATCGCGGAGAACACCGCGTAGCCGATCGCCGCGACCGCCGGGCCGGTCTCCAGCACGTCGTGCAGGTACAGCGGCGACCAGTCGGCCATCGAGCCCTCGCCGACCGAGCAGAAGAACGCCAGCACGCCGAGGAACAGGATGCCCGGCGAGATCCCGCGCTGCCGCGGCGCGGAACCGCTCCGCACCTGCGCTTCCGGCGGGAGCAGCTCGCGGCCGGCCATCAGCAGCACCGCGGCGAGCGCTGCCCCGACGAGAGCGAAGTGCGCGCCCACACCGATCGAGGCGTGGGCGGCCAGGGCACCGGCCCCGGCGCCCAGCAGGCCGCCGACGCTGAACATCGCGTGGAACGTGCTCACGATCGGCCGCCCGTAGCCGCGCTGCACCTGCATCGCGTGGGTGTTCATGGCCACGTCGACGGTCCCGTGCCCGGCGCCGAACAGCAGCAGGCCCACCAGCAGCACCGGCAGGCTGCCCGCGAAGCCCGGTACCAGCAGGCTCGCCGCCATCGCCAGCCCGGCGGGCCTCAGCACCCGGGCGCTGCCGTACCGGTCGGCGAGGTGCCCGACGGCCTGCATCGCCAGCACCGAACCGGCCGCGACCGCGAACAGCGCCAGCGTCACCTGGCCCTCGTCCAGGCCGAGGTCCTGCTTGATCGCCGGGATCCGCCCGGTCCAGGTGCCCAGCGCCGCACCGGTGCTCACGAAGTAGGCCGTGACGGCCCAGCGCGCCCGCTGCGGGACCACGACGCTCGTCTCAGACAACGCGCACCTCCACCCCGGCTGCGGCGAGCTCGGCGCGGGCCTCCTCCGGCGCGGAGGCGTCGGTGACGACCACGTCGAGATCGGTGACCGGGCAGACCAGCCCCAGGCCGGTGCGGGCGAACTTCGCCCCGTGGCACACCGCGACGACGCGCTGGGCGGCGTCCACCGCGGCCTGCTTCACCGGCACTTCCTCCAGGTCGTGGGCGGTGAGGCCGTGCTTGGCGGACAGCCCGCACACGCCGAGGACCGTGGTGTCCACCCGCAGCGCGCGGAGCGAGGCCTCCGCGAGGTGACCGGTGAACGACAGCTCGCCCGGCTTGGTGCGTCCACCCGGCAGCAGCAGGTCCACTTGCGGCACGTTGCTCAGGGCGTTCGCCGCGTGCAGGTCGAGCGGGATGGCGGTGAGCCGGCGGTGCGCGAGGCGCCTGGCGACCTCCAGCGTCGTGGTGCCGGAGTCGAGGATCACCGATTCGCAGTCGGTGATCAGCTCGTCGACGGCTGCGGCCAGCCGCTGCTTGACGGCCACCTCGTCGCGCTCGCGCAGCGGGAACGGCGCGGAATGGCCGCGCAGGAAGCTCACCGCGCCGCCGCGCACCCGGCGCAGGACGCCCTGCTCGGCGAGTTGGTCGAGGTCGCGGCGGATGGTCATCTCCGAGCAGCCGGTCGCCTCGGCCAGCTCGGCAACCGTGACGCGCTCGGCCAGGCGCAGCCGTTCAACGATCGTCGATGTGCGTTCCGAACTCTCCACACCTTCGATCGAACATCAATGCTGTGCGAAACACAAGACATCGAACACGCCGTGTGATCGAGGCCGCTGGGGTGGGGAGCGGTGAATGGGGGACAATGGAGGCCGACGCTGCGACGAGCAGGTCGTCGACGCGGGGTAGGAGGAGATCGTGAGCGTGGCCCAGGAGCGCAACCTACGGTTGGTGCGAGACGTTCCGGCCGAACCCGGCGTTCGGCTCGGCGACATCAGACTGCGCAACCGCCTGGTGACCTCGTCCAGCCTGCTGGGCTACGGCGTGGCCAACGCCAAGGTGATGGCCTACGGCATGAGCCCGATCTCGAACTTCGTGCGGCTGGAGCGCTTCGGCGCGGTCACCACCCGCACCGTCACCGTCGAGCCCCGCGAAGGGCACTTCACCACCAAGGACGACTGGGCGCTCAACGAGCTGCCCGCGCTGCTCAAGCGCTACGGCCAGGCGCTGCGGCAGGTCGACGGCGGCTGGCTCAACGCGTTCGGCTGGTGCAACGTCGGCATCGACGCCTACCTGCGCGACTACTACCCGCGCACCCGCGAGCAGAACACCATCATCTCCGTCGGCGGGTTCTCCGCCGAGGAGTTCGTCACCCTGGTGGACAAGGTCAACGCCGCGGTGCCCGCCGGTGAGATCGCCGCGGTCGAGTTCAACGTCTCCTGCCACAACGTCAACTTCGACTTCGACCAGATCATCGAGTCGGTGCTGGCCGAGGCGGTGCCGCGCAGCAACCACCCGGTAATCCTGAAGCTGTCGCCGGACTACGGCTACGTCGCCCACGCGCGGCTGGCGGCCAAGCACGGGGTGTCCGCGCTGACCGCGATCAACACCGTCAAGGGCCTGCGGCTGGACCCGAACACCGGGCAGCCGCTGCTGAAGAACGGCTTCGGCGGCCTGTCCGGCCGCGCCATCAAGCCGATCGGCCTGCGGGTGGTCAAGGAGCTGCGCGACGCGGACGTGACCCTGCCGATCATCGCCACCGGCGGCATCCGCAGCTTCGACGACTGCCGCGAGTACTTCTGGGCGGGCGCGGACGCGGTGAGCCTCGGCAGCGCCAGCTGGTTCGCCAGCTACCCGGGCTACGCCCTCTCGCCGCTCTACGGAGCCCGCATCCGAAACCTCCTGCGCCGCATCGAGAACTACGAACCCCCGGCCCGCTGAGACCCGCGGACATCCACGCGCGGAGGGCATCTCCGGCCGGTGAGGTCGGTGGTGCCCTCTTCGCGTTCCGGCGGCCATCCGGGGGATCGCCGACGATTCCGGCGGGTACCGGCGTTTCGGCCGAATAGACTTCGCCGCCTGCTCGGGTGATCCCCCGGGTGCAGCGGGATCGGGGTGAGCCGATGTCCGAGAGCGTCGAGGAGAGCACGGGAACCGATTCGAAGCGTCCGTCGCGGTGGCGCTTCGTGCTGACCAAGACCGGGTTCGTCGTCAGCGCGCTGGTGGTGGCCGTCGCCGGGGTGGCGGGTCCCTTCGCGTGGAACGCCGTTCGCGATCTCACCCGGCCACCGCTGCTGGTGTCGGCCGTGGTGAACAACGAGACGGTGGACGACTACAGCTACGCCTTCGAGGCGGTGATACCTCCCGAACGCGTGGCCGAGCTGGGATTCGTCGGCGACTACCCGGGAACCGGCCCCGGCGTTCCGGGTGCGACGAAGTTCGAAAAGCTGGGCACCCTGGTCACCGTGGAGGGGGCGAGTTCGCGCAACGTCGTGATCACCGACATGCGGGCCCGGATCCTCGACAAGGGGCCGGTCCTCACCGGCACGGTCGCCTGCGTCGGGCCGCAGGGCGGTGGGCCGACCATCCGGGTGGGCATCGACCTCGACGAGCTCAACCCGACGGCTCGGGTGCTCGACAGCGGGAAGTTCGGCGCTCGCTACTTCCTGGACAACGCGATCACCCTGGCCGACGGCGAGACCGTGGTCTTCCAGGTCGAGGCGCGGGCGGCGCAGGCCCGCTACCGCTGGGTGCTGGAGCTGGACGCGGTCATCGACGGCAGGCCCCAGACCATCGAGGTGCAGCCAGAGGACGGGCCCTACGAGCTCACCGGCGCGGCCGACGGCTACGACTCGGTGTTCGAGTGGTCCGGGTCCGACTACTTCTCGCCGGTTCCCGGCGCCCGGACCGGATGGTGCGTCGAATGATCCGGCGCAGGCTGCTCGCACTCGGGTTGATCGGCGCGATCGCGCTGGCGATCGGAATCGCGCTCAACCGCCCGCCGGAAACCCCGACGGGGCCACCGGTTGACATCCAGGCGCCCGAAGAGCTCGAGAAGCTGCTGCCGGCGGCCGATGAGGGGATCTTCCGCTTTCCTCCGGACGCTGATGGCGAGGTCGTGACGAGAGGTGAGCGGTTTCCCCTCGAGGTCCTGGCCGGTTGCTCGATCGAGCCGTTCGTCTCGGACGTGGTCTGGGGGATCGACGCGGGCACCGCGGGCGCGCGGTACGTGCTGCCCCAGGACGTGGAAGTGCTTGTCGGGTTCGTGCTGCTGGACGAGGACGAGGTGGCGGCGGCGCGGGAGGCGCTGCGCACGGGCGGGCATTGCACCGGAAGGCCCGCCGACGCCGACGACGAGGGCGTCGATGTGTGGACGAAGGTGTCGCGGCCCTGGTTCGGCGACGTTTCGGCGTTGTACCGCGCGGCCGGGTACTACGCCGACGACGAGCAGCGCCCGAGCGACCTGGTTCCGGGCCCGGCCTATGCGTTCACGCTCTCCGGGCGGTGGTTGACGGTGATGCGCACCGGTGACGGGTCGCTGGAGACCGCCGCGTCGGTCTACCCGCAGCTGTTCGACCGCTGGGACGAGCGGACGAGGGCGGCGTTCCTGCGTCCGGCCGAATCCGCAGGCGGATGCGGTTCGGCGAATCTCGACGTCGCGGGCCTGCCTGCGGGGAAGCTCGACGAGAGCGCCCGCCGAGCGCTGATCGGGCTGCACGACGTCGCCTGCCAAGGGCGGGGCGATGTCGCGCTGGCCGCGGTTTCGGACCCGCTGTTCCTCGACGACCGGGTAGTGGTGCGCGAGAACCTCGCCGAGGTTCCCGATCCCGGGAAGCTGGCTGCGCTGCTGGAAACCCGTGCGGAGCACCGCAACGGTGCGATCGTGTACCGCGCGGGCGATTCCGCCGCGGTGTTCTCGACGGTGCACGAGGGGGGATGGTCGTGGATCGCTTGGAGCTCGTACGTCCGGGCGTGCTCCGCGGCGCCTGCCGGGATGTGCGATCCGGATCCGCACGGCCCGCTTGGCGGTGCCGACTGGCAGGTGGTCCTCGCCGATGCCGGTTGCGCGTCCTCCGGAGCGGGCGATGCGGTGCTGATCGATCACGCGGTGTTCCAGGACGTCACCGGGGACGGGAAGAAGGATGCGCTGATCACCGCTGCGTGCAACGCGGGGAACACCATCGGCGTCGGTGAAGTGCGGGTCTACGACGGAGCTTCGCCGCCGCAGAGCCCTCGGCTGCTGCAAGTGCTCTACCGCGATGACCCGGGCGCGCTGGGCACCGGGCTGCGCCCGGAGGCGTTGACCGTCGCCGGGGACGAGCTCGTCGTCGAATCGCTGACGTGGCGGGCGGACGACCGCCGGAAGAACCCGGGCGCCCGGCAGGTCGACCGGTTCCGCTGGTCGGGCTCCGGCTTCGCGCGGATCGGTGGTGAGGTCCGGCACCTGTGGTGACCGGCGGGCTCGCTTCGAGCGCCGTCGGCTGTTGAACCGCGTGGTATCAAGTGATCAGGGACACAATCACCTCTGGGGAGGCGGTTTTGGGCGGTTACGGAGATTTCGGGAGCAGTTTGCGCGACCTGCCCCGGTTGCGGACCAGCAGGCGCGGCCGGGTGTCCAGCTGGGACCGGACCGGCGGCAACACCGACAACTTCCGCGTCGAACCGGGGCAGACCCGGGAGCTGGCCGACATCCAGGGGCCCGGCGTGATCACCCACATCTGGTGCACTGTGGCGCTCGACCACGTCGGCAAGCCCGCCGAGCTGGAGGGGGACTACCTGCGCAGGCTCGTCCTCAAGATCACCTGGGACGACCAGTCGCAGCCGGCCGTGCTGGTGCCGCTGGGCGACTTCTTCGGCATGGGCCACGGGCTCAGCGCCAACTTCGTGTCCGCGCCGCTGCAGATGAGCCCGCAGGACGGCAAGGGCTTCAACTGCTGGTTCGCCATGCCCTTCGCCGGGCGCGCCCGCTTCGAGCTGATCAGCGAGATGAGCGTCAAGCCGGTGACGTTCTACTTCTACATCGACTACGAGACCTACGCCGAGGCCGATCCGGAACTGGGTTACTTCCACGCGCAGTGGCGGCGGCAGAACCCCACCGACGGCGTCGAGCAGGGCGACCAGACCAACGAGGAATTCCTCTTCGGCGGCACCAACATCGGCGGCGAGGGCAACTACGTGATCCTGGAGGCCGAGGGCCGCGGGCACTACGTCGGCACCGTGCTCAACGTGCACAACCTCCGCCACACCAGCGAGTGGAACTGGTACGGCGAGGGCGATGACATGTTCTTCATCGACGGCGAGGCGTGGCCGCCGCGCCTGCACGGCACCGGCACCGAGGACTACTTCAACACCGCGTGGTGCCCGACCCAGCAGTACCAGGCGCCCTACCACGGCCTGACCATGGCGGGCGGCCGGAACTGGAGCGGCCAGGTCTCCTACTACCGGTTCCACGTGGAGGACCCGGTGGTGTTCGACGAGTCGATCCGGGTGACCATCGAGCACGGCCACGCCAACAAGCGCTCCGACGACGTCTCCTCGGTCGCCTACTGGTACCAGACCCTCCCGGCCCTCCCGGTCACCCTCGCCCCGGTCGAAGACCGCATCCCGCGCCCCCTGTGACCCCCATCGGTGGAGGGCACCTTCCAGCAACTTGCTTGCCCGAAGGCGCCCTTCACCGGGAGGAGATCGCTCAGACGGCGGTCCGGAGGGGGCCGCCGTTGTAGGTGACCGCGTCCGCGAAGGCCGCTGCGAGGTCGACCTCGGTGTCGTCGGCGTCGGCGTAGGCGCGGTGCAGGTTCATGACGATGCGCTCCGGGTCCGGCCAGCTCGCGAACTCGCCGAGGTCGCAGCGCCGGGCCGCTTCCAGCGGGGTCAGACCGTCGGTGCGGGCCTGGCGGGCGGTGTCCAGGACGAAGCGGTAGTAGCGGGCCTGGTCCTCCAGCACGCGCGGGAACGACGGGCCGGGCAGCACCGGCCCGTGGCCCGGGACCACCGTTCTCGCGCGGAAACCCGCCAGCCAGTCCAGCGATTTCAGCGCGCCTTCCACCGATCCCATGAACACCAGCGGGGTCACGCCGTGGAAGATCAGGTCGCCGGTGAACAGCACCTGAGCGTCCGGCACCCACGCCACCACGTCGCCGGAGGTGTGCGCGGGGTGCCCCGGGTGGTGCAGTTCGATCCGGCGGCCGCCGACGTGCAGCACCAGCGAATCCTCCAGCAGCACCGAGGGAGCGCGGTGCTCGGCGATGCCCCACTCCGGCGTCGGGGCCCACACCGGCGGCGGGTCCCGCAGGATCGTGTCGGCCAGGATGCCGTCCCGGGTCGCCGGGTGTCCGATGAGGACGGTCGAGTCCGGGAGCAGGGCGTTGCCGTGCGTGTGATCGCCGTGCAGGTGGGTGTTCACCGCGAACCGGATCGGCACGTCACCGCCCGCCGCGCGCACGGCGTCCAGGAAGCGCTGCGTGCGCCGCGCGGTCGCGCAGGTGTCCACCAGCACCGCGCCGTCGTCGCCGAACACCGCTCCGGCGTTGTTGATCCACCAGCTGCCGTCCGGCTGGACCCAGGCGTGCACTCCGGGGGCGACCTCGGACAGGACCCCGCGATCGGGATGGGCGTTGTCGGTGTTCACGGCTGACCTCCCGCCTGCTCGCGGGGAAGCGCGCGGCCTCCCCGGGCCGATCATGGTCGTGGAAGACCAGTGTGCCCCGTCGTGCGCGCCGGTGGCGCCTCCCGCACCGAGATCCAGGCAGTCGGACCACGCACGTAGGGTGGTGGGGTGGCCGATCCGTCCACCTACCGACCCGCTCCCGGCACGATCCCGGACGCCCCCGGCGTTTACCGGTTCCACGACGCCGGTGGCCGGGTGATCTACGTCGGCAAGGCGAAGAGCCTGCGCAGCAGGCTGTCGTCGTACTTCGCCGACCTGGCCGGGCTGCACCCGCGCACCCGCCAGATGGTCACCACCGCCACCGGGGTGCAGTGGACCGTCGTCGGCACCGAGGTCGAGGCGCTGCAGCTGGAGTACTCCTGGATCAAGGAGTACGACCCGAAGTTCAACGTCCGCTACCGCGACGACAAGTCCTACCCGGTGCTCGCCGTGACGCTGCACGAGGAGTACCCGCGGCTGCACGTCTACCGCGGCCCGCGCCGCAAGGGCGTGCGGTACTTCGGCCCGTACGCGCACGCGTGGGCCATCCGCGAGACCCTCGACCTGCTGCTGCGGGTGTTCCCGGCGCGGACCTGCTCCGGCGGGGTGTTCAAGCGGCACTCCCAGATCGGCAGGCCGTGCCTGCTCGGCTACATCGGCAAGTGCTCGGCGCCGTGCGTCGGCCGGGTCGACGCCGAGGAGCACCGCACCATCGTCGAGGACTTCTGCGACTTCCTGGCCGGGCACACCGACCAGCTGATGCGCAAGCTCGACAAGGAGATGCAGACCGCCTCCGCCGAGCTGGAGTTCGAGCGCGCCGCGCGGCTGCGCGACGACCTGGAGGCGCTGCGCCGCGCGATGGAGAAGCAGGCGGTGGTGCTCGGCGACGGCACCGACGCCGATGTGGTCGCCTTCGCCGAGGACGAGCTGGCCGCCGCCGTGCAGGTCTTCCACATCCGCGGCGGCCGGGTGCGCGGTCAGCGCGGCTGGGTGATCGACAAGGTCGCCAAGGCTGATGGTGCAGAGATGGACACCTCAGAATTGACCTCGCAGTTCCTCACCCAGTTCTACGGCGAGCAGGCGTCGCTGGCCGACCAGGCCGACGCCGGTGGCACGCCGGTCCCGCGCGAAGTGCTGGTGCCGCAGCTGCCCGGCGACGCCGAGACGATCGCCGGGTGGCTCAGCGAGCTGCGCGGCAGCCGGGTGAGCCTGCGGGTGCCGCAGCGCGGCGACAAGCGGGCGCTGATGGAGACCGTCGAGCGCAACGCCAAGGAGGCCTTCCAGCAGTACAAGCTGCGCCGCGCCGGTGACCTGACCGCGCGCTCGGCGGCGCTGCAGGAGCTGCAGGAGGCGCTGGCGCTGGACACCGCGCCGCTGCGCATCGAGTGCATCGACGTCAGCCACGTGCAGGGCAGCGATGTGGTCGCCTCGCTGGTGGTGTTCGAGGACGGCGTGCCGCGCAAGTCCGAGTACCGCCGCTTCGAGGTCCGCGAGGGCGCCGAGGGCGGCGACGTGGGCTCCATCGACGAGGTGGTGCGCCGCCGCTTCCACCGCTACCTCAGCGAGACCGGCAAGTCCGCCGAGGCCGAACCGTCGGCCGTCGACCCGGACACCGGCCGCCCGAAGAAGTTCGCCTACCCGCCGAACCTGCTGGTCATCGACGGCGGCGGCCCGCAGGCCAACGCCGCGGCCGACGCGCTCACCGAGATGGGCATCACCGACGTCGCGGTGATCGGCCTGGCCAAGCGGCTGGAGGAGGTGTGGCTGCCCGCCGATCCCGACCCGGTGATCCTGGCGCGCACCAGCGAAGCGCTCTACCTGCTGCAACGGGTCCGCGACGAGGCGCACCGCTTCGCCATCGCCTACCACCGCAAGAAGCGCGGCAAGCGCATGACAAGCTCCACATTGGACGCGATTCCGGGACTGGGCGAGACCCGCCGCACGGCGCTGCTCAAGCACTTCGGTTCGGTGCGCAAGCTGCGCCAGGCCGGGGTGGACGAGATCGCCGCGGTCCCCGGGATCGGCCGCCGCACCGCCGAGACCGTGCACTCGGCGCTGGCGGCGGACGGGGGAGCCGGGCAGGGCCCGGTGACGGAGAACGCTGAAGGGGAGAGCAGTGACTGAGGAGTCGGGCATCGAGGTCGCCGTCGTCAGCGGCCTGTCCGGAGCGGGCCGCAGCACCGCGGCCAAGTGCCTGGAGGACCTGGGCTGGTTCGTGGTGGACAACCTGCCGCCCGAGCTGATCGCGACCATGGTCGAGCTGGGGGCGCGCTCCAGCGGCGCGATCACCCGCGTCGCGGTCGTGATGGACGTGCGCAGCCGAGCGTTCACCGAGGACCTGGGCGCGGTGATCAAGGACCTGGACGCCCGCGGCTACAAGCCGAAGGTGCTGTTCCTGGAGGCCACCGACGAGGTGCTGATCCGCCGCTTCGAGGGGGTGCGGCGCAGCCACCCGCTGCAGGGGGAGGGGCGGCTGGCCGACGGCATCGCCGCCGAGCGCTCGCTGCTGTCCCGGCTGCGCTCCGAGGCCGACCTGGTGCTGGACACCTCGAACCTGTCGGTGCACCAGCTGCGGTCCAAGATCGAGGACGCCTTCGGCACCGAGGCCAGCACCCGCACCCGCGTCACGGTGCTGTCCTTCGGCTACAAGTACGGCCTGCCGATGGACGCCGACCTGGTGATGGACTGCCGGTTCCTGCCGAACCCGTTCTGGATCCCCGAGCTGCGCGAGTTCAACGGCCTCGACGACGAGGTCCGCCACTACGTGCTCGGCCAGGAAGGCGCCGAGGAGTTCCTGCAGAGCTACCAGCAGCTGCTGCGGCTGGTCGGCGCCGGCTACCACCGCGAGGGCAAGCGGTACCTGACGCTGGCGCTGGGCTGCACCGGCGGCAAGCACCGCAGCGTCGCGCTCACCGAGGAGCTGGCCCGCCGCCTGGCCGAGGACGACGGGATGATGGTCAAGACGGTGCACCGGGACCTGGGGCGCGAGTGAGCGCCGAGCTGCGCGCGGTCGCCCTCGGCGGCGGGCACGGCCTGCAGGCCACGTTGTCGGCGCTGCGCCGGATCACCTCCGACGTGACGGCCGTGGTGACGGTGGCCGACGACGGCGGTTCGTCCGGCAGGCTGCGCCGCGAGCTGGGCCTGCTGCCGCCCGGTGACCTGCGCAAGGCGCTGGCCGCGCTGTCCGACAGCGATCCCGACGGGCAGCTCTGGTCGACGGTGTTCGAGCACCGCTTCGGCGGCAGCGGCGCGCTGGCCGGGCACGCGGTGGGCAACCTCGTGCTGGCCGGGCTGCTGGAGGTGCTCGACGACCCGGTGCGGGTGCTCGACCAGGCCTGCCGGCTGCTCGGCGTGCGGGGCCGGGTGCTGCCGATGTCCACTGAGCCGCTGGACATGTCCGCCGACGTCGTCGGGCTGGACTCCGATCCGGACGCGGTGCGGACCATTCGCGGACAGGTCGCCATCGCCAGTACGCCCGGTCGGGTGAAACAGGTGAGTTTGCAGGCGGCCGGTGGGGCCCGCCCGGCAGCCTGTCCGGAAGCGGTCGAGGCGGTGCTCTCGGCGGACTTGGTGCTGCTCGGACCGGGTTCGTGGTTCACCAGCGTGCTGCCGCACCTGCTGGTCCCGGAGCTGCACGAGGCGCTGGTGCGCACCACCGCACGCCGGTTCGTGGTGCTAAACCTGGTGCCGCAACCCGGTGAGACGGCGGGCTTCTCACCCGAACAGCACCTGGACGTACTCTCGCAGCACGCACCGCAGCTGCGGGTCGACGCCGTGCTGGCCGACGCGAACTCGGTCCCCACCCCGGACCGGCTCCGCGCCGCGGCTGCCGAACTGGGTGCGCGGACCCTGCTGGACGAGATCGCGGCACCCGCCGTGCCGGGACGGCACGATCCGCAGGCGCTCGCGACGAGCCTGCGGGCCGCACTGGAGAGGAGGACGGACCGGTGGCGATGACCGCGGCGGTCAAGGACGAGTTGAGCCGGTTGTCGGTGACCAAGACGTGCTGCCGACGAGCCGAGGTGTCCTCGTTGCTGCGCTTCGCCGGCGGGCTGCACATCGTCGCCGGCCGGGTGGTGGTCGAGGCCGAGCTGGACAGCGGCTCCACGGCGCGCAGGCTCCGCAAGGAGATCCACGAGCTGTTCGGGCACCAGTCCGACGTGCACGTGATCACCTCCGGCGGGCTGCGCAAGGGCACCCGCTACGTGGTGCGCGTGGTGCGCGACGGGGAGGGCCTGGCCCGGCAGACCGGACTGCTGGACCCGCGGGGCCGACCGGTGCGCGGGCTGCCCGCGCACGTCGTCTCGGGCGGGGCCTGCGATTCCGAAGCCGCCTGGCGCGGCGCGTTCCTGGCGCACGGCTCGCTGACCGAGCCCGGGCGCTCCTCGTCGATGGAGGTCACCTGCCCCGGTCCGGAAGCGGCGCTGGCGCTGGTCGGCGCGGCCCGGCGGATCGGGGTGGCGGCGAAGTCCCGCGAGGTGCGCGGCGCGGACCGGGTGGTGGTCCGCGACGGCGACGCGATCGGCGCGCTGCTGACCCGGCTCGGCGCGCACTCCAGCGTGCTGGCCTGGGAGGAGCGGCGGATGCGCCGCGAGGTGCGGGCCACCGCCAACCGGCTGGCCAACTTCGACGACGCGAACCTGCGCCGCTCGGCGCGCGCGGCCGTCGCGGCGGCGGCCCGGGTGGAGCGGGCGCTGGAGCTGCTGGGCCCGACGGCACCGGAGCACCTGCTGGTCGCGGGACGGCTGCGGCTGGCGCACCGGCAGGCCTCGCTGGAGGAGCTCGGGCAGCTGGCCGACCCGCCGATGACCAAGGACGCGGTGGCCGGCCGGATCCGCCGCCTGCTGGCGATGGCCGACAAGCGCGCCCGCGAACTCGGCGTTCCGGACACCGAATCCGCCGTCACCGTGGAAATGCTCGAAGCCGACGCGTGAGCAGAGGTCTTCGGGCTCGGAGCACGTCGATCAGCGCGGCTGCGGTCGCGGTGTGAAGGCTCCCGGCGGAACTGTGAACGGGTGCGGGGATATCCACAGTTTCGGCGGGAGCCGTGCTCCGGCTTGAACCGGTGCAGAGATTCCGATCACGGGCGCACGGCCCGCCGACGGCCCGTTCTGGGGCCTTTGACCAGCTGTGATGCGGGTGTTCCCGGCATCGCGGGGGTCCGGTGGTGATCGTCGCCGATCCGGTGGGTGAGGCGCCTCGCCCGCCCGCGTGCGACGGCCCCGATGGCAGATAGGGTGAAGTCGAGACCATCCACCTCACCCGCCGCGCCGTCGGCCGGGTCAGTCACGAGGAGAGATCGGCGTGACCGTTCGCGTAGGCATCAACGGCTTCGGTCGGATCGGGCGGAACTTCTGGCGGGCCGCGACCGCCAGCGATCACGACATCGAGATCGTGGCCGCCAACGACCTGGGCGATGTCGCGACCATGGCCCACCTGCTGAAGTACGACAGCATCCTCGGCCGCCTCGACCAGGAGGTCAAGGTCACCGGTGAGGGCATCGAGGTGGGCGGCAAGCTCATCAAGATCCTCGCCGAGCGCGACCCGGGCAAGCTGCCGTGGGGCGACCTGGGCGTCGACGTCGTCGTGGAGTCCACCGGCTTCTTCACCAAGGCCGAGGACGCCCGCAAGCACGTGGACGAGGGCGGCGCGAAGAAGGTCATCATCTCCGCCCCGGCCAAGGGCGAGGACCTGACCGTGGTGCTGGGCGTCAACGACGACAAGTACGACGGCTCGCAGACGATCATCTCCAACGCCTCCTGCACCACCAACTGCCTGGCCCCGATGGTCAAGGTCCTCGACGACACCTTCGGCATCGAGCAGGGCCTGATGACCACCATCCACGCCTACACGCAGGACCAGAACCTGCAGGACGGCCCGCACAGCGACCTGCGCCGCGCCCGCGCCGCCGCGATCAACGTGGTGCCGACCGGCACTGGTGCGGCCAAGGCCATCGGCCTGGTGCTGCCGGAGCTCAACGGCAAGCTGGACGGCTACGCGCTGCGCGTCCCGGTGCCGACCGGTTCGACCACCGACCTGACCGCCACCGTCCGCAAGGAGGCCTCGGTCGAGGCCGTCAACGAGGCGTTCAAGGCCGCTGCCGCCGAGGGCAAGCTCAAGGGCATCCTCAAGTACAACGAGGACCCGATCGTCTCCAGCGACATCGTCACCGACCCGCACTCGACGATCTTCGACGCGCCGCTGACCAAGGTCATCGGCAACCAGGTCAAGATCGTCGGCTGGTACGACAACGAGTGGGGCTACAGCAACCGCCTCGCCGACCTCGTCGGCCTGGTCGGCAAGAAGCTTTCCTGAGATTCAGGGCTCGTTCTGCGTAGCGGTGCGGGTGGCGGAACCTCAGAAGCTTTCTCGGCTGCGGGATCCCGGACTTGAGTATGAACCAATACGCGGCGTCCGGGCTGTCCTCGCGAGAAAGCTTCTGAGAACCCGCGGCGGTGCCGGTTGCGCAGGTGGGCTAAGCGGCTCCGCCGCTTGCGGCGGCTCAAGTCGGTAGCGGCTTGAGCGTCGTGGCGGCCGGTCCACCGCTGGAAGCGGCTTCGCCGCTTGCGAGGAACAGTTTCTGAAGGCCCGCACGAGCCGCAAGGCGATCTCGGCTCGTGCGGGCCTTACTCATCACTGTGTAGGAGCAGAGCGTGAAGAACCTCGACGATCTGCTGTCCGAGGGCGTTCGGGGACGGCGTGTTCTGGTGCGTGCCGACCTCAACGTGCCGCTGGACGGCGAGAAGATCACCGACGACGGCCGGGTGCGCGCCTCCCTGCCGACCATCCGGAAGTTGACCGAGGCCGGTGCCCAGGTGGTGCTCACCGCGCACCTCGGGCGGCCGAAGGGCGAGCCGGACCCGCAGTTCTCCCTGGCCCCGGTGGCCCGCAGGCTCGGCGAGCTGCTCGGCACCGACGTCCCGCTGGCCGGTGACCTGGTCGGCGACTCGGCGAAGTCCGTGGTCGCGGGCCTGGCCGACGGTTCGGTGGCGCTGCTGGAGAACGTGCGCTTCGACGCCCGCGAGACCAGCAAGGACGACGCTGAGCGCGGCGCGCTGGCCGACGAGCTGGCCGCGCTGGTGGGCCCGGACGCGGCCTTCGTCTCCGACGGCTTCGGCGTCGTGCACCGCAAGCAGGCGTCGGTCTACGACGTCGCCGAGCGGCTGCCCGCCTACGCCGGTGGCCTGGTGCTCGCCGAGGTCGAGGTGCTGCGCACCCTGACCGGCGACCCGAAGCGCCCCTACGCGGTGGTGCTGGGCGGCTCGAAGGTCTCCGACAAGCTCGGCGTCATCAAGGCGCTGCTGCCCAAGGTCGACAAGCTGCTGATCGGCGGCGGCATGGCCTACACGTTCCTGGCCGCGCAGGGCCACGGCGTGGGCACCTCGCTGCTGCAGGCCGACCAGATCGAGTCCACCAAGCAGCTGCTGGCCGAGCACGGCGACAAGCTGGTGCTGCCGGTCGACGTGGTGGTCGCCGACCGCTTCGCCGCCGACGCCGAGCACCAGGTGGTGGCCGCCGACGAGATCCCGGACGGCTGGATGGGCCTGGACATCGGCCCGCGCAGCGTCGAGCTGTTCGCGGGCATCCTCCGCGATTCCGCCACGGTGTTCTGGAACGGCCCGGCGGGCGTGTTCGAGTTCCCGGCGTTCGCCGACGGCACCCGCTGTGTCGCGCAGGCGATCGTCGAGTCCGACTCCTTCAGCGTCGTCGGCGGTGGCGACTCGGCCGCCGCGGTGCGCACGCTGGGACTGCCGGAGGACGGCTTCTCGCACATCTCCACCGGTGGCGGGGCCTCGTTGGAGTACCTGGAAGGCAAGGACCTGCCCGGTGTGGCCGTCCTGGAAGGTGAGCGCTGAACATGGCCAGGACGCCGCTGATCGCGGGCAACTGGAAGATGAACCTGAACCACCTGGAGGCCATCGCCCTGGTGCAGAAGGTCGCCTTCGCGCTGCCGGAGAAGTACTTCGCGAAGGTCGAGGTGGCGGTGCTGCCGCCGTTCACCGACATCCGCAGCGTGCAGACCCTCGTCGACGGGGACAAGCTGCTGCTCAAGTACGGCGCGCAGGACATCTCCGCGCACGAGTCGGGCGCCTACACCGGTGAGGTGTCCGGCCCGATGCTGGCCAAGCTGGGCTGCACCTACGTGGTGGTCGGCCACTCGGAGCGCCGCGAGTACCACGGCGAGACCGACGAGCTGGTCAACAAGAAGGTCCGCGCCGCGCTGAAGAACGGCCTGTCGCCGATCCTGTGCGTCGGCGAGCAGCTGGAGGTGCGCGAGGCCGGCGGTCACGTCGAGCACTGCACGACGCAGCTGATCAACGCGCTCAAGGGCCTCAAGACCGAGCAGGTGCGCGAGGTCGTGGTGGCCTACGAGCCGGTGTGGGCGATCGGCACCGGCAAGGTGGCCACCGCCGCGGACGCGCAGGAGGTGTGCGCGGCGATCCGCGCGGCCCTGGCCGAGAAGTACGGCAAGGAGATCGCCGACGAGGTGCGGGTGCTCTACGGCGGCTCGGTGAAGTCGAGCAACATCGGCGACCTGGTCGGCCAGAGCGACGTGGACGGCGCGCTGGTCGGCGGCGCGAGCCTCAACGGCGACGAGTTCGCCAAGCTCTCCGCGATGGCGGCTGGCGGCCCGCTGCCGTGATCCTTCCGGGTGAAGGGCGCCTTCGGGCGGGTTAATCGCCCGGAGGCGCCCCTCACCGCTTTCCGCGCACCCCTGGGATGATCCGGGTGGAGCAGTGTGGGAGCGTGCGGGTGGCAAACGGTGGACAGTGGTCAACTCGCTGTCGGCGGCCCGGTACGCTTGGTCGCGAACCGCTGTGCGAACGAGGACGTGATGACTCTTTTCCTGCAGATCATGTTGATCGTGACGAGTGTGCTGCTGGTGCTGCTGGTGCTGCTGCACCGGGCCAAGGGTGGTGGCCTCTCCTCGCTGTTCGGCGGCGGTATGCAGTCCAACCTGGCCGGTTCCAGCGTGGCGGAGAAGAACCTCGACCGGATGACGTTGTTCGTCATGGCGCTGTGGGTGATCTCCATCGTCGGGGTCGGCCTGTTGATCAAGATCGGTTGATCGGTCGGCACCCCAGCCGGTCGACGACCCAGGGCCGCTTGGTGGGTGAGGATGGATGACTGGTGGTAACGCCATTCGCGGCACGCGGGTGGGCTCTGGTCCCGCGGTGGGCGAATCGGAGCGGGGGGAAGCCGCTCCGCGCAAACGCGTCGACTACTGGTGCAGCAACGGGCACCACAGCCGGCCGTCGTTCGCCATGGACGCCGAGGTGCCGGAGGAGTGGGACTGCCCGCGCTGCGGACTGCCGGCGGGCCTGGACCAGGAGAACCCGCCTTCGGCGCGGCGCAACGAACCGTACAAGAGCCACCTCGCGTACGTGAAGGAGCGCCGCAGCGACGCCGACGGGATGGCCATCCTGGAGGAAGCGCTGGCGAAGCTCCGCGAGCGCAAGGGACGCTGAAGTCAGGAGAACCGGGCCGGGTGAGCGATCACCCGGCCCGGTTCTTTTTGCGTGGAAGTTCCCAGGCGCGTTCTGCGCGGCGTTGCCGACCGGGTCGAGCGTCAGCGGGCGCCGTCGGTTTCGGGGACCGCGGCGAGCATGTGGCGCAGGACCCGCAGCGTCGTCTCGATGTCGGCTTCGGTCAGGTCGCCGCCGACGCGGCCCATGGTTTCGTGCTCGCGCCGCTGCAGGGCGTTGATCGCCGCTCGGCCCGCGTCGGTGAGGTCCACCAGCGATGAGCGCCGGTGCGCGGGGTTCGGTTTCAGCGCCACGAAGTTCTGCTCCAGCGCGTCGTTGACCATGCGCTGCACGAACTGCCTGCTCAGCTCCAGGGTTCGCGCGATCTGCGGGACGGTCTCGGCGGTGCCTGCCAGCTCGAGCCTTTCCAGCACCGCGCGGACGCCGATGGACAGGCCGTTGCGGGGGCTGTCGTGCTCGACCAGGCGCGCGACCCGGCGGTAGAGCGGGCCGAGGACGGCGTAGACCTCGGCCAGTCGCGGTCCCAGTTCGTCCGGCGGGAGCGGAGAGTTGCCAACCATGGTGTCATTATGACACCTTGGTTGCCATGAACACCATCGAAATCACGAAGATCCCCGTCCCCGGCGGTGAGCTGCACGTCGAGGTGGTGGGCTCGGGCCCGCCGGTCGTCATGCTGCACGCCGGTTTCTTCGGCGCCGGGATGTGGGACGAGCAGCTCGACCTCGCCGCCGACCACCGGCTGATCCGCTACGACGCGCGGTCGCACGGGCGCTCCAGCACCCTGATGGCCGACATGCACCCGTACGAGGACCTGCTGGCGGTGCTGGACCACTTCGAGCTCGAAAGCGCCTCCCTGCTGGGCAATTCCATGGGCGGGCTCACCGCGTTCACGCTCGCCCTGCAGCAGCCGGAGCGGGTGGACCGGATGGTGCTGTTCGGGCCGGGCGTGCCGCCGGTGGAGTTCCACGACCCGTTCGTGCTGGACCGCTACCGGGAGCAGGACGCGGCGAAGGAGGCGATGGACGCCGACGGGTTCGTCGAATCCCTCATGCGTCTCGCGGTGGACGGCCCGCACCGCGAGCCCGACCAGGTCGACCCGGAGATCCGGCGGCGCTGCTGGGAGATGGCGATGACCACGATCATCAGCCACCACACCGCGACCGGTCGCCAGCTCGAGGTGGACGTGCGCAGCAGGCTGGAGGAGATCGCCACGCCGACCGTGCTGGTGGTCGGTGAGCTGGAGTCCACCGACCTGCACCGGATGGCCGGTGAGGCGGCGCGGCGGATGCCGAACGCGGAACTGGTCGAGTTCGCCGGCTGCGGGCACATGACCAACATGGAGCGGCCGCAGCGCGCCAACGACCTCATCCGGCGGCACCTGGCGGGCTGAGCCGCGAAAGTCCGCGGCGACATGTCGATCTCGGGGTCGCCCGCTCGATGCATCGGTGAGCGGCCGGGCGAGCCGGCCGCCACCGACGGGGAGGGCCCCGAGATGCGATTCCTGATGGCGGTCATGGCCGGAGCCGGTGCGCCGGGACCGGCGGACGTCGAGGCGATGGGGGACTACAACGAGACGCTGGTCCGGGCGGGCGTGCTGCTGGCCGGTGAGGGCCTGCACCCCAGTTCCAGGGGGTTCCGGACCGAGTTCGCCCCGGGCGGCGGGCGAACCGTGGTGCGCGGGCCGTTTCCCGGCACCGAGGAGGTGATCGCCGGGTTCTGGTTGCTCCAGGTGCGCTCCCGCGAGGAGATGGTCGAGTGGGCCAAGCGCTGCCCGGTGCCGGTCACCGTGCTGCAGGTGCTGGCGGTCGAGGAGTTCTCCGGCGCGGCGCGGGAGGACTGGCCGACCGCGCAGATCCGCGAATTCACCGGCTGAAACCGGTTCGCGGCTGGTAGAACTCGGGCACCGACCGCACCAGAGCGGCGGATGATCAGGAAGCGACTGCGATGCGATACATGATGATCGTGAAGTCCACCCCCGAGACCGAGAACGGCGCGATGCCGAGCCCGGAGGAGCTCAAGGCGATGGGGGACTACAACGAGGAGCTGGTCAAGTCCGGCGTGCTGCTGGCCGGTGAAGGCCTGCACCCCAGCTCGGAGGGCTTCCGCACCGAGATCGCCACCGGCGGTGGCCGCTCCGTGGTGGACGGGCCGTTCACCGAGGCCAAGGAGCTGATCGCCGGGTTCTGGCTGCTCCAGGTCCGCTCCCGCGAGGAGGCCCTGGAGTGGGCCAAGCGGTGCCCGGAACCGGTCGAGGTACGGCGCGTGTTCGAGGCCGAGGACTTCGAGATGTCCGAGGAGGAGGCCGAGCGCGAGGCCAAGCTGCGCGAGCAGGTCCGCGAAGCGGGCGGAATCGCCTGACCAGGTGTGCTGAGATGGCGTGGTGACGGTTTCCGAAACCCACCGCGCCATCGAAGCGGTCTGGCGGATCGAGGCGGCCCGCCTCATCGCCGGGCTGGCGCGGCTCGTGCAGGACGTCGGCCAGGCCGAGGAACTGGCGCAGGACGCGCTGCTCATCGCGCTGGAGAAGTGGCCGGAGACCGGGGTCCCGCCCAATCCCGGTGCCTGGCTGATGTCCACCGCCAAGCACCGGGCGATCGACCAGCTGCGCCGCAAGGAGCGGTTGGCGCGCAAGCAGCAGGAGATCGGCCGGGACCTGGAACAGCGGCAGCACCCCGAGATCGAGGTGGACACCGGCCCGGACTTCGGCGACGACCTGCTGCGCCTGGTGTTCACCGCCTGCCACCCGGTGCTGTCCACCGAGGCGAGGGTGGCGCTGGCCCTGCGCGTGCTGTGCGGGCTGACGACCAAGGAGATCGCACGCGCTTTCCTGGTGCCCGAGCCGACCATCGCGCAGCGCATCGTGCGGGCCAAGAAGACGTTGGCGCGCAAGCAGATCCCGTTCGAAGCGCCGAGCGGCGACGAGCTCGCGGCGCGGTTGCCCGCGGTGCTGGAAGTCGTCTACCTCATCTTCAACGAGGGCTACACGGCCACCTCCGGCGCGGACTGGCTGCGCACCGAGCTGTGCGACGACGCGCTGCGGCTCGGCCGGATCCTGGCCGGCCTGGTGCCCGGCGAACCCGAGGTGCACGGCCTGGTCGCACTGCTGGAGATCCAGGCGTCCCGCACCGCCGCGCGAACCGGCCCCAACGGTGAGCCCGTGCTGCTGCTGGAGCAGGACCGCACCCGCTGGGACCAGCTGCTGATCCGCCGCGGGCTCGCCGCGCTGCAGCGCGCGGAGGAGATCGACGCGCCACCCGGCCCCTACCGGCTGCAAGCGGCGATCGCGGCCTGCCACGCGCGAGCGCGCACCGCGGCGGAGACCGACTGGGCGCGGATCGCCCGGATCTACGAGCAGCTCTCGGAGGTCACGCCGTCGCCGGTGGTGGAGCTCAACCGAGCGGTGGCGGTGTCGATGGCCTTCGGCCCCGAGCACGGCCTGAACCTCGTCGACCAGCTGGTGGCCGAGGGCTCGCTGCGCGACTACCACCTGCTGCCCAGCGTCCGCGGCGACCTCCTGGTCAAGCTGGACCGGCCGGCCGAAGCCCGCGCCGAGTTCGAGCGAGCCGCCGAGCTGACCGCCAACACCCGCGAGCGCGAACTGCTGCTGGAACGCGCCGAGAGCTGCGGCTGATCGCCGGGTGTGGTGTTGATCGCGGTACCGCGCGGACGACGGCTACCCGTGGGTACGCTCGCGACCCACGTCAAGCCCGTTGGGAGGACGCATGACACCCCTTGTGTCAACCGGAGTCCTGCTCAACCGCACCTCAGGGGACCGTGATGCAACCCAGCCACAAGAAACCGCCAAACGCGAGCTCAACCCCGGACGCAGCCACCACTGAAAATCGCGGAGAGGCGGGACTGACGGCTGATCTCGCGGACCGGGAAGGCCCGGAGGTGCGCAGCTGCGACGTGCAGTTCCGCGACTTCGGCGGACGAGTGGCCTTCGAGGGGCGGATCCGCACGGTCAAGTGCTTCCAGGACAACGCCCTGCTCAAGGAGGTCCTGTCCACGCCGGGCGAGGGCCGGGTGCTGGTGATCGACGGCCGGGGTTCGGTGCACACCGCGCTGATGGGCGACCTGATCGCCGAGCTGGGCCGGTCCAACGGCTGGAGCGGCGTGATCATCAACGGCGCGGTGCGCGACTCGGCGGTGCTGGCCGGGATGGAATTCGGCGTCAAGGCGCTGGGCACCAACCCGCGCAAGAGCACCAAGACCGGCGAGGGAGCGGTGGACGAGGTCGTCGAGCTCGGCGGTGTCCGGTTCGTCCCCGGCGAGTACGTCGTGGCCGATCAGGACGGTGTCGTGGTGATCGACGCGCCGTAGCGCCGAGTACTGTCCCACCCGTGAACGTCCTCCAGGGCAGCGGTCGGCGCCTCGCCGCGGTGCGCAGGCAGCCGGCGGTGTCCGTCGTGCTGGGTTTCGCCGGGCTGGTCGCCATCGGCACGCTGCTGCTGTCGATGCCGTTCGCCACCGAGTCCGGCGAGTCGACCGGGCTGATCGTCGCGCTGTTCACCGCGACGTCGGCGGCGTGCGTGACCGGCCTGATCGTGGTGGACACGCCGACGTACTGGTCCACCGCGGGGGAAGTGGTCATCCTCGTCCTGATCCAGCTGGGCGGGCTGGGCATCATGACCCTCGCGTCGCTGCTGAGCCTGCTGGTGTTCCGCCGGTTCGGCCTGCGCATGCGGCTCACCGCGCAAGCCGAGACGAAGACCCTCGGGCTCGGCGACGTCCGGCGGGTGGTGGGCCGCATCCTGCTGCTGAGCCTGCTGTTCGAGCTGGTGGTGGCGGTGGCGCTGACCGCGCGGCTGGTGACCGGCTACGGGCTCGGGTTCGGCCGCGCGGTCTACGAAGGGGTGTTCCACGCCGTCTCGGCGTTCAACAACGCGGGCTTCGCGCTGCGCACCGACAACCTGATGGGCTTCGTCACCGACGCCTGGTTCTGCCTGCCGATCGCTCTCGCGGTGATCGCGGGCGGGCTCGGGTTCCCGGTGTGGCTGGAGCTGTTCAGCAGGTTGCGCCAGCCCCGCCGCTGGACGCTGCACACCAAGATCACGGTGTGGGTCACGGTGGTGCTGCTGATCGGCGGCTCGGTGGTGGTCACCGCCGCCGAGTGGACCAACCCCGGGACGCTGGGACCGCTGTCCTGGCCGGGCAAGCTGCTGGCCGGTTTCTTCGCCGCGACCATGACCAGGACCGCCGGTTTCAACAACCTCGACATCGCCGAGATGCACTCGGGCACGCTGCTGGTGCACGACGTCCTGATGTTCATCGGTGGTGGCAGCGCGGGCACCGCGGGCGGCATCAAGATCACCACGTTCGCGCTGCTGGCGTTCGTGATCCTGGCCGAGATCCGCGGCGAACCGACCGTGCACGTCATGGGCAGGCGGCTACCGGAGGGCGTGCAGCGGCAGGCCCTGACCATCGTGCTGATCGCCGTCGGCGTGGTCGTGCTGAGCGTGCTGCTCCTCCAGGTGATCACGCCGTTCGGCCTGGACGCGGTGCTGTTCGAAGTGGTCTCGGCGTTCGCCACGGTCGGCCTGTCCACCGGGATCACCGCCCAGATCCCCGCGCTCGGGCAGATACTGCTGGTGGTACTGATGTTCATCGGCCGGCTCGGCCCGATCACGCTGGCCTCGGCGCTGGCGCTGCGGGAGCGGGGCAGGCGCTACGAACTGCCGGAGGAGCGACCCATCGTTGGCTAGGAACGACGCATCCAATCAGATCGTGGTGATCGGCCTCGGCCGGTTCGGCAGCTCGCTGGCCGGTGAGCTGGTGCGGCGCGGCGCGGAGGTGCTGGCCATCGACTCGCGGCCGACCGTCGTGCAGCGGCACGCCGACGAGCTGACCCACACCGCGGTCGCCGACACGACCGACCCGGAGAGCCTGCGCCAGCTCGGCGTGCACCAGTTCACCAGGGCGGTGGTGGCCATCGGCACCGAGCTGGAGGCCAGCATCCTGACCACCTCGCTGCTGGTGGACTTCGGCATCCCGAACATCTGGGCCAAGGCGACCAGCCACCAGCACGGTCGGATCCTGGAGCGGGTGGGCGCGCACCACGTCGTGCTGCCGGAGCACGAGATGGGCAAGAACACGGCGCACCTGGTGATGGGCCGGATGCTCGACTACATCGAGCTGGAGGACGAGCACTACGCGCTGGCCAAGACCCGCGCACCGGCCGAAGCGTTCGGCCGCCCGCTCGGCGACACGCGGGTGCGCTCGAAGTACGGCGTGACCGTCGTGGCGATCAAGCGGCCGGGGCAGGCCTTCACCTACGCGACCGCCGAGACGGTGGTGAACGACGGAGACATCCTGGTCGTCGCCGGCAGCAGCGACCAGGTGGAGCGCTTCGCCGAGCTGACCTGAGCCACCCGGGAGAACCTCACGGAATCCCCAGGCGGTCCAGCGCCGCGGCGAAGTGCTCGGCGAACAGCGGCGGGTTCTCCGCCATCGGGAAGTGCCCGAGACCCGGCATCGGCCAGAAGACGGCTCCGGGGATCTTGCGCGCCGTCGCCGCCGACATCGCCGGCGTGCACGAGTAGTCGTACTCGCCGGTCATCATGATCACCGGGCACCGGGAGGTGTCGATCTCGCCGACCCGGTCGCGGCCGTCCCAGTCACCGCTGTAGAAGTCGATGTCGCCGGCGAAGGTCCCGAACCCGCCCTGGGAGTAGCCCCACCACACCTCGCGGCGGCAGCGCTCCGGGCTCTGCGGGGCCATGAGCCCGTAGACCCACTCCGGGACGAAGGTGGACTCGTTGACCTCGGGGTGCTTCGCCCACGGCACCTTCCGGCCGGGAACCCGGTCGCTGGCCTCGCACGCGATCACGCCGCCGAGGGCGTGCGGGGCGCGGTGCGCCAGCTCCAGGCAGATCTCACCGCCCATCGAGGAACCGCTGACGACGGGCGAGTCCAGTCCCAACGCGTCGATCACGGCGAGGACGGTCGTGGCGTACTGGTCGGTGGTCAAGCTGTAGCCGCCGGGCACGACTCCGGGCAGCAGGCCGGAACGACCATGGCCGGGCAGGTCGAACGCGACGAGCCGGCAGCGCGATGTCAGCGCGGGATCGGCCATCAGCTCGTGGTACTGGCGGGCATCGGCGCCCGCGGTGTGCAGCAGCAGGACGTCCGGTCCTGCGCCCGCCTCCTCGTAGAAGATCTCCACCGGCTCGCCGCGGACGCCGATGCGCACGTAGCCCGGGCGCAGGTGCGCCTTTCCCCGGGCCGGGTGCGCGGCCGGGACGGCCAGTGGGCCGGAGATCGCCTCCCGTCCCAGCTCCAGCACCCGGCGGACGATGTGCGCGTGCTGCGCCATCGCCAGTTCGCTGCCCTCGACCCGCGCGCCGGGCACGCGCATGAGCATGCCGAAGAAGTTCTGGTGGGCCGGAGGCGGCACGGGCTGGAAGAACCTGCGCCAGTCGGCGTCCGCCGCGACCAGGACGAAGTCAGGGTTGCCTGCCGGTTCGGCGAGTTCTCCGCCGTGGAAGCCGAAAAGCGCCGTTCGGTCGTCGGCGCGAATGCCGAAGGTGACCGTCGCCGCGGCGGCGAGGCCGGACAACTCCCGGTCGTCGCGGCAGGTTTCGGTCCATCGTGCTAGGTCGGCGTCGAGCCATGCGGTGGTCAACTCAGCGGTCCTCTCCCGGGTTCGAATGCGCGCGGCCAGGTCGCGTGGCGAAGTGGACCGAGGCGAAGGTCAGGACGCTCACGATGATCAGGTACGGCGGCAGGGCGGTCGCGGAACCACCGCCGGTGGCCAGCAGCGCGGTCAGGACGAGCGGTGCGAAGCCGCCGCCGAAGATCGCGCCGAGCTGGTAGCCCAGGGAGGCCGCGCTGTACCGGACTTCGGGCGCGAACATCTCCGCGAACAGGGTGGCCATCGGCCCGTACATCAGCGGGTGGATCAGCGAGAGGCCCACGACGCAGGTGATGCCGAGGACCCATGTGGAGACCGCGGACTCGTTGATGAGGAAGAACGGGTAGGCGAACGCGGCGAACAGCGCCGCACCGGTGAGGAAGACCTTGCGCTGGCCGATGCGGTCGGACAGGGCCGCCGCCAGCGGGATGGTGACCACTTCCAGCACCGCGGCGATCGCGACGACGACGAGCACGGCCGACCGCTCTAGCCCCAGCGAGGAAGTGCCGTAGGTGAGGACGAACGTCGCGACGAGGTAGAAGTTGACGAACGGTGCGAGGCAGCAACCGACGGCGAGCAGGATGTTGAGCGGGTGGTTCCGGACGGCGTCGACGATCGGCAGCCTGGTTCGCGCGCCCGCCCTCTTCACCTCCTGGAACTCGGGCGACTCGATGACGTTGAGCCGGATGAACATGCCCACGACGACCAGGGCCGCGCTGAGCAGGAACGGCACCCGCCACCCCCAGCTCAGGAAGGCGTCGTCGGGGAGCATCGAGAAGCCGCCGAACGCGGCCGTCGCGAGGACCAGTCCGGCGGGGGACCCGGCCTGGGTCCAGCTGCCCGCCAGCCCGCGCTTGTGCGCCGGGGAGTGCTCGACCGACATCAGGACCGCGCCGCCCCATTCGCCGCCCACGGCGAATCCCTGGACCAGCCGGCACAGCACGAGCAGGATCGGGGCCAGGACACCGATCTGGGCGTAGGTCGGCAGCAGGCCGATGGCGACGGTGGAGGCGCCCATCCCGACGAGGCTGTAGATGAGCATGGACTTGCGGCCGACCCGGTCGCCGAAGTGTCCGAAGAGGACACCGCCGACCGGCCGGGCGATGAAACCCGCGGCGAACGCGCCGAAAGCGGCGATCGTGCCCGCGAGGGAGGAGAACTGCGGGAAGAACAGCCGGTTGAACACCAGGGCGGACGCGGTCCCGTAGAGGAAGAAGTCGTACCACTCCACGGTGGTGCCGATGAAGCTCGCGGCGATGACCTTCCGCGCCATCGAACTGGAACTGGGCTGTCGTGCTCGGATCGTGTGCGGCATCGAACCTCTCCGCGTGAGACGGTGTGCGATCGGATTCGGGAGTTCGCGGGGCTCAGCCCAGGCCGAGCACCACCAGCAGGAGCCACGGGACCAGCGATCCGGTGACGAGCATCGCGCCCGCGTAGAACACGAGCTGGCGGAAGTAGACCTGCTTGTCGCGGTTGCGGACGTTGGCCATCAGCATCGCGCCGCTGGGCGAGGTGGGGCTGACGTCCACGACGCTGGCCGCCACGCCGAAACCGGCCACCGCGCCGGGGATGTGCGGGAAGTCGGCGGCCTGCAGCGGCGGGATCAGGATGGGGAACGTCGCGCCGAGCGTCGCGGTGGTGGAGGCGAACGCCGAGACCACACCGCCGACCAGGAACGCCAGGAGCGTCGTCAGGACCGGGTCGCCCAGGCTGCCGATCGCGTTGGATGCGTAGTCGATCGCGCCGACCTCCTTCGCGACCCCGACGAAGACGAACAGCCCGGAGGTCAGCAGGATGACGCTCCACGAGATGCCCCGGACCGCGCCGTCGGCCCGCTTCGGGAAGAACAGGGTCAGCAGCGCGCCGAGGCCGAAGGCGGTGATCCCGACGTCGAGGCCGAACCCCAGCGCCAGCACCACCAGCGCGGCGATGGCCAGCAGCGTCACCTTCTGCTCGCCGGTGACATCGCTCCTGGTCACCTCCGCGCCGACGCCGTCGACGGCCGGTTCCGCGCCGTGGCCGTGCCGGATCAGGCGCAGGCCGCCGAAGGCGAAGTACACCGCGGTCATCAGCAGCAGGTACATCGCCAGGAAGAGGGTGAACACGGACCAGATGGACACGTCGGTCAGCCCGGATTCCGACAGCACGCGCTGCGTGACCGCGCCGTAGGAGTTCAGCGGTGACATCGCCGTCGCGTTGACGCCGTGCAGCACGATCAGGCCCATCAGCAGCGGGCTGACCCGGTACTGCGCTGCGAAGGTCATCGCCAGCGGTGCCAGCAGCGCCAGCGCTGCGGAGGGGAAGACCCCGAAGGCCACCAGCAGCGCGGCGATCGCGCCGAACACCACCGGGATCAGCGCCACCTTGCCCGCGACCAGCCGCACCCCGGTCCGGATGATGAGCTCGACGGTGCCGTTCTCGCGGGCGATCGCGAACAGGTACGTGACCCCGGCGATCAGCACGAAGATGTCGGCCGGGAACGACTCCAGCAGCTGGTCCGCGGACAGCCCGCCGACGGTGGCGACCACCAGCGCGGCGACGAAGCCGAGCGCGCCGATGTTGACGTTGAAGGCGATCGCCATGGCGAACATCAGGACCAGGCAACCCACGCTGGTCGCGATCGCAGCGGACATCGTTGTTCCTCTCTGCGGGGGATGACAGCGGCCGCTGCCGATGCAGCAGAGCGCGACTGTATGCAGCAGGATACGTTTGCGTCCTTCCGCGTCAAGACCCTTTTTCCCGCGCAGGAGTCCACGGCGGGACAGGTGATCTCTTGCTTGACAGCCGGAGCTGCGATGTGCGTATTCTTCTGTATACAACGGCGTGCCGATGTGGGCCGAGAGTGCCGGGATGCGCCGCGAAGCCGACGACCAACACGGAGTGCGCCTCATGACCAACCCCGATTTCCGGATGCTCGTCGGTGGGCAGCGGGTGCGGGCGTCCACCGGGCGGGAGCTGCCCGCGATCAACCCCTTCACGGGTGCCGAGTTCGCCGCCATCCCGGACGCCGGCCCGCAGGACGTCGACGCCGCGGTCGCGGCGGCTCGGGCCGCCTTCGACGGCGGCTGGTCGACGACTCCCGGTGTCCGCCGCGCCGAACTGATGCACCGGTTGGCCGCACTGGTCGAGGAGCACGCCGACGAGCTGGGGCGTCTGGAGTCGGCCGACAACGGCAAGCTGCTCCGCGAAACCACCGGACAGGCGCGTTTCGCGGCCCGCAACTACCGGTTCTTCGCCGGGTACGCCGACAAGCTCTGCGGGCGCACCATCCCGCTGGACAACCCGGACACCCTGGACTACACGGTGGCCGAGCCGATCGGCGTCGCCGCGCTGATCACCGCCTGGAACTCGCCGATGCAGCTGCTGGCCAACAAGCTCGCCCCGGCGCTGGCGGCCGGGTGCTGCGTGGTGGTCAAGCCGTCCGAGCACGCCTCGGCGACCACGCTGCGGATGGCGGACCTGGTGGAGCGGGCCGGATTCCCGCCGGGCGTGATCAACGTCGTGACCGGCGGCCCGCAGGCCGGGATCGCGCTGACCGAGCACGCCGGTCTGGACCGGATCAGCTTCACCGGCAGCGTCCCGACCGGCAGCGCCATCGCCGCTGCGGCCGCGAAGAACCTGGTCCCGGTCACCCTGGAGCTGGGCGGCAAGTCGCCGAACATCGTCTTCGCCGATGCCGACCTGGACCGGGCGGTCACCGGCGCGGTCGCCGGGATCTTCGCGGCGGGCGGGCAGACCTGCATCGCGGGAAGCCGGCTGCTGGTGCACGAATCGGTCTACGAACAGGTGGTGCGGGCGGTCGCCGCGCGCGCCGCGGAGATCCGCCTCGGCGATCCGGCGGACCCGCGGACGCAGATGGGGCCGGTCGCAAACGGGCCGCAGCGCGATCGCATCCAGCGCGCCATCGCCGCCGGCGTCGAGTCCGGGGCCCGCGTGCTGGCCGGTGCCGGGCCGGTCGACGACCCGGCGCTGGGCGAGGGCCTGTTCGTGCGGCCGACGGTGTTCGCCGACGTGGCCAACACCTCGGCGCTGGCCCGCGAGGAGATCTTCGGCCCGGTGCTCAGCGCGATCCCGTTCGCCGACGACGACGAGGCCGTCGCGATCGCCAACGACAGCGACTTCGGCCTGGCCTCGGGCATCTGGACCAACGACCTGACCCGCGCCCACCGGGTCGCCAAGCGGCTGCGGGCGGGCACGGTGTGGGTGAACACCTACCGGGCCAGCGCCGCGCAGGCGCCGTTCGGCGGCACCCGGAAGTCCGGTTACGGCCGGGAGCGCGGCGAGGAAGCACTGCACGAGTACCTGAGCACGAAGAACGTGATGGTCGACCTGACCGGCCAGACACCGGATCCCTTCTCGATCCGCCTCTGAGTGATGCCGAATCCGAAATCGGAAGGAGAACGCCGGTGAGCGACACCGTTTCGCTGTGCGGCCTGGGGAACATGGGCGGTGCTGTCGCCGGGCGCCTCGCCGCGCGCGGACCGCTTCGCGTGTTCGACCTCGACCCGGAGCGGGTCGCGCGGGCCGTCGAGCACCCGCAGGTCACCGCGGCCGGGTCGGTGGCCGACCTCGCGGAGTCCGACGTCGTGGTGCTCTCGCTGCCCGCACCGAAGATCTCGCTGCAGGTGATCGCCGAGCTCGCGCCGCGGATGCGCGCGGGCGGCGTGATCCTGGAGACCAGCACGGTCAACCCCGCCGATGTGCTCGAAGAGCAGCGGATCTGCGCGGCGCACGGCATCGGTGTCGTGGACGCGGCGATCCTCTCGGGCGTGGCCCAGATGGCCGGCGGCACCGCGACGCTGCTGGTCGGCGGCGATGAGTCCGATGTGGACAAGGTGGCCGGGGTGATGGACGCGATCAGCGCCACCACCACCAGGTTCGGGCCGGTGGGCAGCGGCATGGCCGCGAAGGTGATCAACAACGCGGTGGCGCACGCCGTGATGGTGGTGCTGGCCGAGGCCGGGGCGCTGGCCGCGGCCACCGGGGTGTCCGGCTCGGCGCTGGCCGCGCTGCTGTCCGGGCCGGAAGCCGGGCTGACGCGGCCGCTGACGCACCGGTTCGCGGAGCGGATCCTGCGCGGCGACTACGAGGGCGGCATGCCCACCGAAGCCGCCCGCAAGGATTCCACCCTGGCGCTGGCCATGGCCCAGGACACCGGTGTGCCGCTGTTCGGCATCCAAGGCGCGCACACCGTCTACGAGCTCGGCGTCGCCGAAGGCCTCGGCCGACTCGACTACGCCTCGATCGCCACGCTCTGGGAGCGCTGGACCGGGCGCCCCATGACCGAAACCCGCGACGACGAGGGAGACGAAGGATGACCGACGAGTTCGACGTGGTGGTGGTCGGCGGCGGCAACGCCGGGTTCTCCGCCGCGCATTCGGCCGTGGAGCAGGGCGCGAGGGTGCTGCTGCTGGAGAAGGCGCCCGAAGCCGCGGCCGGGGGCAACTCGTTCTACACCGCGGGCGCGTTCCGGTTCGCCATGGACAGCATCGACGAGGTCGCCGATCTGCTCGAACCCGACGAGCGGCACGCCGACGCCGTGGTGCCCGCCTACCCCGCGAGCGCGTTCGAGGCCGACATGAGGCGGGTCACCGGCGGCAGGTGCGATCCGGTGCTGACCGAGGTGCTGGTCTCCCGGTCCGCCGACGCGGTGCGCTGGCTGGCGACCAAGGGCATCAGGTGGCGGCTGATGTACGAGCGGCAGTCCTACCTCTCGGACGGCAAGTGGGTGTTCTCCGGCGGCCTGTTCGTCGGCACCGTCGACGGCGGCAAGGGGCTCATCGCCCAGCACACCCAGGCCGCGCTCGAAGCGGGTGTGGAGATCCGCTACGGCGCGGAAGTCACCGCGCTGCACCGGGCCGAGCGCGGTGTCACCTACCGCGACTCCGATGGCGCCGAGCACCGCGTCGCCGCCGGTGCCGTGGTGCTCTCGGCCGGTGGGTTCGAGTCCGACCCGCAGCGCCGCGCCGAGCACCTTGGCGAGGGCTGGGACCGCGCCCTGGTCCGCGGCACTCCCACCAACACCGGTGAGGTGCTCGAACTCGCGCTGGCCGCCGGCGCCGCGCCGCACGGCGACTGGGGTTCCTGCCACAGCGTCGCCTGGGACGCCGACGGCAGCCCGACCGGCGGCAACCGGGAGCTGACCAACCAGCTGACCCGGCAGAGCTATCCGATCGGCATCGTGGTCAACGTCAACGGCGACCGGTTCGTCGACGAGGGCGCGGACTTCCGCAACTACACCTACGCCAAGTACGGCCGGGAGATCCTGCACCAGCCGCAGGGCCGCGCGTTCCAGCTCTTCGACGCCAAGACCCGTCCGCTGCTGCGGAAGGAGGAGTACGACTCGCGGCCGATCGCGGGAGCGCGGGCCGACTCGCTCGCCGAGCTCGCCGCGCAGCTGGGCATCGACGCCGCGGGGTTGCAGCGCACCGTCGACGAGTTCAACGAGTCCATCGTGGACCGGCCGTTCGACCCGGCGGTCAAGGACGGCCGCGCCGCGCGGGTCGATCCGCCGAAGTCCAACTGGGCGCAGGCGCTGGACACCGCCCCGTACTACGGCTACGCCGTCGGCTGCGGCATCACCTTCACCTTCGGCGGCCTGCACGTCGACGAGTCGGCGCGGGTCCTGGACACCGGCGGCCGGCCGATCGAGGGGTTCTACGCCGCGGGGGAGATGGTCGGCGGGCTGTTCTCCGGCAACTACCCGGGCGGCAGCGGCCTGACCTCGGGGGCGGTGTTCGGGCGGCTGGCCGGCGCCGGTGCCGGGAGGTCGGCGCGCCGTGGCTGAGGAGTTCCAGGTGTACGCGATCAGGTTCGCGCACCGCGATGCGTCGGTGCGCGGCGAGCACTTCTACGGCCACGACCCGTGCGCCCTGGACGACTGGCCGATCTCCTACTACGTGTGGCTGGCGGTCTCCGGCTCCCGCGCCGTGCTCGTCGACGCCGGTTTCACCCCGGAAACGGCGGCCAGGCGCGGGAATCGCGACTACCTGCGGTCCCCGATGGACACCATCCGCGCGCTGGGCGTGGACCCGGACGACATCGGTCACCTGGTGATCAGCCACCTGCACTACGACCACTCCGGGCACGCGGCGGACTTCCCGCGGGCGGAAGTGGTGCTGCAGGAGTCGGAGCTGGCGTTCTGGACGTCCCGGCACGCCGCGCGCGGGCAGCTGGCGCACTTCGTGGAACCGGCCGACGTCGGGTACCTGGTCGAGCAGAACTTCACCGGCCGGGTGCGCCTGGTCGACGGGGTGCACGAGGTGGTGCCGGGGGTGACCGCGCACCGGGTCGGCGGGCACACCCCGGGCCTGCAGGTGGTGCGGGTCCGCACCGCGGTCGGCAACGTCGTGCTGGCCGCCGACGCGTCGCACTTCTACGAGAACGTGGAGCAGCGCAAGCCCTACGGGGTGGTGACGCACCTGCCCGCGATGTACGACGCCTTCGACGCCCTGCACGCGCTCTCGGACCGCCCGGAGGGGATCGTGCCCGGCCACGATCCCCAGGTGCTGCAACGGTTCCCGGCGGTGCCGGGACTGGAGGGGCTGGCCGTGCGGATCGCCTGAGGCCGCAATGCATACCGAGGTATGCTGTGGCTCGTCGAGTGCTCCGCCCACGAGCGGACCTGCAGAAGGAGGGGGCGGCGCTGTCCGAGGTGTACGACCGGCTGCGCGGCGAGATCGTCGACGGCACGTTCGAGGCCGGGGCCCAACTGGTCGAGCTGGCCCTGGCCGAGAAGTACGGCACCAGCCGCACGCCGGTCCGCGAGGCGCTGCGCCGCCTGGAGCAGGACGGTCTGGTCGAACGCGCTGAGCGCGGCATGCGGGTGCGCACCCGCAGCCCCGAGGAGATCCTGGAGATCTACGAGGTCCGGATCTCCCTGGAGGCCACCGCGGCCGCAGCCGCCGCCCAGCGGCGCAGCGACTTCGACCTGATCCGCATCCGGCGCGCCCAGACGGCGATGGACAACACCGCGACCGACGATCCGGCCGCGATGGCGGCGGCCAACCGCGCGGTGCACGAGGCGATCTGGGTGGCCAGCCACAACGGCACCATCGTGGACCTGCTGACCCGCCTGAACAACCACCTCACCCGGTACCCGGCGACCACGCTGAAGGTCCCGGGCCGCTGGTCCGAGGCGCTGGCCGAGCACCACGCCCTCATCGACGCGATCGAGCAGCGCGACGCGGACCGGGCGCACGACCTGGCGCGGGACCACATGACCAAGGCCCGCGAGCTGCGGCTGCAGATCTACCGGGACGAGCCCGCCGACTGATCAGCCGCCGTAGTGCTCCTCGACGACCCGGGCGATGGCCTCGGCGGCGTTGCTGGTCAGGGACTTCGCGCTGAAGTAGATGTCGCCCTTGACGCCGGGGTTCTCGGCGTTGAGCGTCAGGTGCTTCGACAGCTCGCCCGGGTCGGTCCAGCCCTCCTGGCCGACCCGGTAGGCCGCCTGCCCGATGTGGAGGTCGACGTCGGTGCCGGTGACGGTTTCCGACCACCACGGAACGAGTTTCGCGTAATCGGCGGCGGAGTGGCCGATCGGCCAGTAGATCTGCGGGGCGATGTAGTCGACCCAGCCCGCCTTGACCCACTTGCGGGTGTCGGCGTAGATCGCCGAGTACGACTCCAGCCCGTTGGTGTCCGAGCCGTCCGGATCGCTGGAGGCGTTGCGCCAGATGCCGAACGGGCTGACGCCGAACTGCGCGTCCGGCCTGGCCTCGTGCACCCGCTTGTCCAGTTCGGACACCAGCCGGTTCACGTTGTCGCGCCGCCAGTCGGCGATGTCGGTGAAGTCCCCGCCGTGCTCGGCGAAGGTGTCCTCGTCCGGGATCCGCTCGCCGTCGACGGGGTAGGGGTAGAAGTAGTCGTCCAGGTGCACGCCGTCCACGTCGTAGTTGCGCACCGCGTGCATGATCGCCTCGGTGACGAACTCGCGCGCCTCGGGCACACCCGGGTCGAAGTACAGCTTGCCGCCGTAGGCGAAGGTCCAGTCCGGGTGCTGCCGCGCCGGGTGCTCGGGCACCAGCGCCTGCGGATCGGCCTGCATGCTGACCCGGTACGGGTTGAACCAGGCGTGGAACGCCAGCCCGCGCTGGTGCGCCTCGTCGACGGCGAACTTCAGCGGGTCGTAACCGGGGTCCCTGCCCTGCTCGCCGGTCAGCCAGTGCGACCACGGCTCGTGCGGCGACGGCCAGAACGCGTCCGCCGTCGGCCTGACCTGCACGAACACCGCGTTGAGCTTGTTGTTCACGGCCTGGTCGAGCAGCTTCCGGTACTCGGCCTGCTGCTGCTCGGCGGACAGGCCCGGCTTGCTCGGCCAGTCGATGTTGGCCACCGAGGCGATCCACACCCCGCGCATCGCCGTGCTCGGCGCCTTGGCCGCGGCCCCGGCGGTGCTGAACACGCCCAGCAGGACCGCCACCATCCCCAGCGCCAGGACCAGCACGTCGGCCCGGATCCGGCGCAATCCCTGTGCTCGGGTCAATTCAGCTCGCCTCCGCCGCTCGTCGTCGACTGCGCGGCACAGGTTACGTTCCTGGACCCGCACCTCGCGGCGATGGCGAGGAATTACCACCCAAGAGACTGTTCCAGCTCGTTCTGCGTGGCGGTGCGGGTGGCGGAACCTCAGCGGTTCCCTGGCTGCGGGATCCCGTTCTTATGTATGTCCGATACACGGCGAACGGGCTGTCCTCGCCAGGAAACCGCTGGAACCCGCGGCGGTGCGAGCTGCGAGGGTGGGCCAAACGCCTCCGGCGTTTCAAAGAGAAAGAACCAGGAACAGTCTGAGCAGTTGCTACCGGGCCGCCGCCAGCTGCCGGGTCAGCTGGCGCACCGCGCGCTCGCTGTAGTCGGAGGGGATCGTCTCGCTCAGCTGTTGAGCCCGGTTGGCCAGCGCCGAGGCGCCGTCGACGTCCTGCGCGCGCAGGTGCGCGTGCGCGAGCCAGGTCGTGTAGAGCGCGGTCTCGCGGACGCGGCGGTGGTCGCAGCTGCGGATCGCCGAGGTCAGGCGCTGCCGCGCCTGCCGGGTGCGGCCCAGCGCGGTGTCGACCCGGCCGACGATGATCTCCATCTCCTCGGGCGTCAGCCAGTAGACCCACGCCGGATCGGGGTCGCCGTCGCGGCGGCACGCGTACTCGTCCTGAGCGCGCTGGATCGCGGTGGCGGCCTGACCGGGCTCGCCCGCCGCCACGTGCGCCCAGGAGGCTCGCGCGTGCAGCAGCGCGCGCACGGTCGGCGTCGTGGCGTTGCGGCCCAGGCCGTCGATGCGCGCCTGCGCCGACTTGGCCACCAGAACCGCATCGCGCGCCCTGCCGTACTCGGTGAGGTGCCCGGCCAGCGCCGACACCACCTGCGCGGCCAGCACCGGGTCGTCGGCGGCGTGCGCGGCCTGGATCCCGCTGAGGTAGTAGTGCTCGGCGGTCGCGATGTGCCCGGCGTCGGCCGTCGACCAGCCCGCCAGCTGGCACAGCTCGGCGATGGCCCGCAACAGCCCGCGGCCGATCTCCTCGGGATAGCTGGCGGTGCGCAGCAGCGTCGCGGTGCGGGCGACCTCACCGCGGATCGTGCTGTGCAGGTCCCCGCCCGCCACCACGTCGTCGGCGTGGTGCAGGTACCGCAACCGCGCCTGGATGCGGCCGAGCGCGCCGGAACCGATGCGCCGCCCGGACTCGCTCGTCCACGCCACCGCGGGCGGCGGCGGGGTGATCAGCCACTGGTGGGCCACGCGCACCGCGCGATCACCGGTCAGCCCGGGCTCGGCGGAGTTCTCCGCCAGGCGCGAGGCGAGCCCGTCGCGCTCCGCCGAGGTCCAGACGTCCTTGATGAGCTCCACCGGGTCGACGGCGGGGAGCTCCCGGGCGACAGCGGGGTGCGGCAGCAGCCCGGCGAGCTGGTCCAGCGAGAGCCCCAGCTCGCGGGCCAGCGCCTCCCGCATCCGCGGGGTCGGCGTGGACGCGCCGCGCTCCCACCGCGCCACGGTGGAGACGTCCACCTCCAGCCGGTGCGCGAGCGTTTCCTGCGTGTGGCCGCGGCTGCGGCGCTTCTGTGCGAGGTCGGACTGGCGTGCCACCCCGGCGACGTTACGCGCGGAACCCGCCCGCCTCCAGCTCGTCCCGCCAGATGCCGGGTTGACGCCCGGTTCGTGCTCTGGTTCCCGCGCCGACGGCGCGGTGGACTCGGTTCGTCCACCGAGGAAGGGAAGCAGCCGATGCCCCTGCTGCGCGATCCGGCGCTGGCCGACGACGGCGCCCGCAAGATCGAGTTCGCCCACCGCCGGATGCCGGTCCTGGCCGGCCTGACCGAGCGCTGGGCGGCGGAGAAACCGCTTCGCGGCGCGCGCATCGCCGCCTGCCTGCACGTCACCACCGAGACGGCGAACCTGTGCCGCGCGCTGGTCGCGGGTGGCGCCGAAGTGGCGCTGTGCGCGTCGAACCCGCTGTCCACGAAGGACGACGTCGCCGCCGCGATCCAGCGGGACCTGGGCGCCGAGGTCTTCGCGGTCCGCGGCTGCGACCGCGAAACCTACTACCAGCAGGTCAAAGGCGCGCTCGACATCGAGCCCACGCTGATCGTCGACGACGGCGCCGACCTGACCGCCACCGTGCACGAGCAGCGCCCGGAACTGCTGCCCGCGATCATCGGCGGCACCGAGATCACCTCCACCGGCGTGATCCGGATGCGCAACATGGCCGCCGACGCGGCACTGCGCTACCCGGTCCTGCCCACCAACGACGCGCTGACCAAGCACCTGTTCGACAACCGCTACGGCACCGGCCAGAACACCATCGACGGAATCCTGCGCGCCACCAACATCCTGCTGGCCGGGGCGACCGTGGTGGTGGCCGGCTACGGCTGGTGCGGGCGCGGAGTGGCGGCGCGGGCGCGCGGCATGGGAGCCGACGTCGTGGTCACCGAGGTGGACCCGGTGCGGGCGCTGGAGGCCAAGCTCGACGGTCTGCGGGTGCTGCCGATGCACCGCGCCGCCGCCGAAGCCGACGTCGTCATCACCACGACCGGCAACCGGGACGTGGTCACCGTCGAGCACATGCGGCTGATGAAGGACGGCGCGCTCATCGGCAACTCCGGGCACTTCGACCTGGAGATCGCGGTCGACGACCTGACCAGCACCGCGACCAGCCGCCGCTACCTGCGCGACAACTGCGTGGAGTACACCCTGCCCGAAGGGCACCGGATCCTGCTGCTGGCCGAAGGCCGCCTCCTCGGCCAGGCCGCGGCGGAAGCCCACCCGGCCGAGGTGATGGACATGACCTTCGCGACCCAGGCGCTGGCGGTCCGCTACCTGGTGGAGCGCGCGGGCGAGCTGGAACCGGCGGTGCACCCGATCCCGAAGGAGATCGAGAACGAGGTGGCGGTGGCGAAGCTGGCGGCCTACGACATCACCATCGACGAGCTCACGCCCCGCCAGCACGAGTACCTCACCTCCTGGCAGTTCGGCACCTGAGCGCCCCGACGGCCGATCGGGTGCTGTTCGGCGGAACACCAACCGGTCGGCCGGAAGGCGAAGCTAGCGTGGGTCTCCGCGCAACCACCCTGGCCCGCCCCACTGGTGGAACAGCGGCGGGTCAGGCCGGAGAGCGCTCGATCAGCTTCTCGCTCAGCTGCCACAGGCGTTGGGCGGACCGGGGATCGATGGAGTGCGGTGCGACGTCGGCCGGGACCTCGTCGGCGGTGAGGTCGATCGGGTTCGGGTCGGCGTCCAGTGGTGAGATGTCGCAGTTGTTGAGATAGACGCCACCGACTCCGGCGAGCAACGGGCTGGTGGCCGCGAACACGATGGTCGCGGCGCCCTGCTCCGGCGTCTTCTTCCCTCGGTCGGGATCGATGATCGGCTCCCCGGATTCGTCGATGAGGCCCATGGCCCGCTGAGCCTCCTCGCCCGCCGACTTGTTGAAATCCGTGGCGGGCACGATGCCGGGGTGCGGTGCGTAGGCGCGGATTCCGTCGGCGCTCCAGCGGCGATCAAGCTCGACCGTGAACAGCACGTTGGCGGTCTTCGACTGGGCGTAGGCGAGGTCCGGGGAGTGTCGGCCGGTGGTGAAATGCGGGTCGTCCCACAGGATGTCGGACATCCGCTGGGCGCCCGACGTGGTGTTGACGACCCGCGCACCGCCGGCTGCGCGCAGGGCGGGGTGCAGGCCCAACGTCAGCTGGAAGTGGCCGAGGTGGTTGGCCGCGAACTGCGCCTCGTAGCCGCGCGCGTCACGAACGATCCCACCTGGGCCCGAGAAGCCCGCGTTGTTGATGAGGATGTGGAGCGGCCGGCCGGTGTCGAGGTAGCGGGCGACGAAGGCGTCGATCGACTCCGGTACGAGCAAGTCCAGCTGACCGACCTCGACGTTCTGGATTCCGGCGACTGCCTTCGCTGCGCGGTCGGTGTCGCGGGAGCCGACGACGACCGAGGCGCCGGCCTCGGCCAGCGCGCGGGTGGCCACCAGACCCAGCCCGGAATGGCCTCCGGTGACGATCGCGTTCTTGCCAGTGAGATCGATGCCCGCCATGACGTCGTCGACGGTTGAGGCAGGGGTGAATCCGGATCCGATGGGGTGTTGACCGTGCGTGCGGCTTGGCGTCATGCATCCAGCCTGCACCGCAGCGCGTGGATTCTGAATCGTTGTCAGTCCGGATTTTCTTCGCGATAGTACGGAGATGGACAGGGATCAGCTCTCCGAGGTGTTCGACCTCATCGAGGTCCGAGGAGTGCTCTCCGGCGGGTTCGCGGAGCGCGGCCGGTGGGTTTCGCGCGGGGAGCTCCGGACCGCGCTGAAGTTCTTCGCGCTGGTGAGCGGTCACGCGCGGTTGACCACGGACGGAATCGACGCGCCGATCGAGCTCGAGCCGGGCGACGTCGCCGTGCTGAACAACCGGTCGTGGCTGGAGCTGGAGGGAGGCACCGGTGCCGGCCCGCGCAGCGAGATCACGCCCGAGGATCCCTCGGCTGATCTCGTCGGCGTCGACCTCGGCACCGACGATGTCCTCGTGGGTGGCCGGGTCGAGCTCGATCCGGCCGGTCAGGCGCTGCTTCAGGCGCTCCCGCCGGTCGGGCACATCCGGGGATCGACCGCCGAGTCGGCCACCCTGCGCGGCACCATCCGCAGGGTGTTCGACGAGGTGAGCAACCGCCGGATCGGCGCGGAGTTCGCGATCCGGCAGCACGCGCAGCTCTTGGTGCTGGAGATGATGCGCGTCTACAGCGACCAAGCCGAGCTGCCCCCGGGCTGGCTCCGGCTGCTGACCGACGAGCGGTTGCGACCCGCGATCGGGCTCATGCACGCCGAGCCGGGAAAGGCCTGGAGCCTGGACGAACTGTCCCGTGCCGCGGCGATGTCCCGCAGCTCGTTCGCGGAACGCTTCCGAGCCGTGGCGGGCGTCCCACCCCTGACCTACCTCGGCCGCTGGCGGATGCTGCTCGGGCAGCGGGCACTGCGCGACAGCGACGTCCGGATCGGAGCCCTCGCCGCGGAGCTGGGATACACCTCCGAGAGTGCGTTCAGCACCGCGTTCAAACGTCACGTCGGACTGTCTCCCCTGCGATACCGGCAGCGCCTGCGCACCCGCGAGCTTGCCCTGAACGGCGCCAGCACGGCAGCTGAGCGCGCCGACGGCCGAACGGGTGCTGCCCGGCGGATCACCGCCCAGTCGGCCGAGAGCCGTCGCTAGCGTGGGCCTCCTCAGCTCGATCGAGAGGAGTCCCGATGCGCAGGACCGGAATCCGGCGGGACTACCGCCTGGTCCGCCGAGCGCACGGCGAGGAGCGCGACCTCTGCGCAGAACTCGCTTGATGCCAGGTACTAGCGTCGTGCGCACGGGTTTCGAAGTCGTCCACGCCCGCACCCGGATTCCGGCCTGAGGCCGCGGTTTTCGCGCGCCCTCCCCGATTCCGTTCCCGGTGCTGGCCCTCGACCTGCCGGGGCACGGCGCGGCACGGCAACCCGCCGCCTACTGCCGGAACCCGCAGGATCTCGCCGAACTGGCCGAGACCCCATCGCCGATGGCCGGGATCGACCGCGCCGACAACGTCGAGCACGTCATCGGCGCGGCGCTCGGTCAGCTCTGGGCTGCGGCGCTGCGCTCCTCTCCGGTGGTCAGCAGCGGGACCAGTGCCAGGGCCAGCAGGGCCAGCAGAGGCTGGGTGATCAGGGCGACGGTGAACGCCCGGCTGTACTCGACGGGTCCGGTTCCGGAACCGAGGGCGGCGAAGAACACCAGTCCGATCACCGTCACGCCGAACGCCATGCCCACTTGCATGACCGTTTGGATGACGCCGGAGGCAGCACCGGAGTGCTTGCCCGGCACGTCGGCGAGCGCTGCCGCGACCAGCGGGCTCATGCCGAGGCCCTGGCCCAGCCCGACCACGGCCATGGCAGGTGCTAGCAACCAGCCCGTTACCTCCGTCCCTGCGCTGATCACGATGACCAGGACGATGGTGTTGCCGACGACGTTGATGGCATAACCGAGGCTGAGCACGCGGTTCCCCAGCCTGGGCGCCAGTTTCGGAGCCAGCAGCGAGCCGAGGGTGAAGGTCACCGCCAGCGGGGTGAAGGTGAGGCCGGAGTGGAGGGCGCTGTGCCCGAGCCCGGACTGGAGCTGCAACGGCAGCAGGAAGAAGAGGCCGCTGTTGCCCGCGAAGAACAGCAGGGCTATCGCGTTGCCGACACCGAAGCCGCGGATCCGGTGCAGTTCGGGCGGTACCAGGGGTGACCTCGCACCGTCGGCCACGCGGCGCTCCCACCGCAGGAACGCCAGCAGCGCCGGTGCGCTGAGAACGAGCAGACCGACCGTCCAGACCGGCCAGCCCAGTTCACGGCCCTGGACGAGTGGGAAGATCAGCAGCACCAGGGTGGCGGACAGCAGCCCGGCACCGGGCAGGTCCAGGCGCGTTCCGGTGCTGCCCGCGTGCTTGGGCAGGGTCCAGGCGGCGATCGCGATGGCGATCAAACCGACCGGCACGTTGATCAGGAAGATGGGCCGCCAGGTCAGACCGAAGAGATCCGCTCCGATCAGCATCCCGCCGATGAGCTGGCCCGCGATGGACGCAAGCCCGATCGTCGCGCCGAATGCGCTGAACGCCTTCGCGCGCGCCCGGCCGGTGAACACCAGCTGCAGGATCGACAGGACCTGGGGGTAGAAGAGGGCGGCGCTCAGCGCTTGTGCGATGCGAAACGCGATCAGCAGCGCCGGATTCGGCGCCAGACCGCAGGCGAGCGAGGAGAGTGTGAACAGGCCGGTGCCGAGCAGGAACATCCTGCGGTGCCCGAAGATGTCTCCCAAGCGGCCACCCGTCACCAGCGCCACGCCGTAGACCAGGATGTACCCGCCGATGACGAGTTGGACTTCCGCGTAGGTCGCCCCGAGTTCCGTGCGGATCGCCGGGGTGGCGACGTTGACGATGAAGTCGTTGAGCATGGACAGGAACGTGCCGGTCAGGACCGCGACGAGCAGCAGCCGATCCCGGACGGAGATCGTTTTGCGTGCGGCTGGTTCCGGCGTAGCGATACCGCCCCGGGAAGCCTGCGGAAGTGCCATTTGCCTCGGACTTTCTCGATCAGCGAAGTGGTTCGTGATCGAGGATCTGGCGGTTGGTGGGGCGGAACAACGACGAATTGCGGTAGCTTCGCTAAGTCGCGCTTAACGATGGAGGTCGTCGTGGAGTTTCGCGAGCTGGAATCCTTCCTCGTTCTCACCGAGGAATTGCACTTCGGGCGCACTGCCGAGCGGTTGCACGTGTCGCCGCCCCGCATCACCCAGAATCTCCAGTCGCTGGAACAGCGGATCGGCGGGCGGCTGTTCGACCGCACCAGCCGTCGGGTCGGGCTGACTCCGCTCGGCGAACAGTTCCGGGACGACATCAGCGATGCCTACGCGCAGTTGGCGCGTGCATTGGAGCGCGCCACCGCGACTGCCCGCGGCATCAGCGGAACCCTGCGGGTGGGATTCATCGGTTCGGGCGCGAACGAGCGGACTTCAGAGCTGGTGACCGAGTTCGGCGCTCGGCATCCGGGGTGCGAGGTGCGGATGGTCGAGGTGCACTGCGCCGATCCGCTCGGCCCGCTGCGTGCCGGAGAGGTGGACGTGCTGATCATGCGCTTGCCGGTCGACGAACCCGATCTGGAGGTCGGCCCGGTGCTGCTGGCGGAGCCCAGGATGCTCGCCGTACCCAGTGGGCATCCGTTCGCCGAGCGCTCGTCGGTGTCGGTGGAGGACCTGGCCAGGGTGGAGGTCGTCGACGTCGTGGGCCCCGCACCGGACTACTGGTGGGAGTTTCACGTCCCGACGGTCACACCCCGCGGCCGGTTGATCAACCGCAGGCACGGCGTGCGGACCTTCCAGGAACTGCTCACGGCGGTGGCCAACGGCCAGGGCGTGTCGCCGGTGGTGGAATCGGTGTCCCGGTACTACGCACGCCCGGACATCGTGCTCGTGCCGTTGCGGGACATGCCTGACTCCGAGGTCGCGCTGGTGTGGCGCACGGCGGGTGAGACCGCCCGGGTGCGCGCGTTCGCCGACACCGCCGGGGCCGTGGCACCGCGACCGCAGACCTGCGCGGTTTGAACAACGGTGAGCGGCGACCCTGCGTCCAGGGCGCCGCTCACCGCAGGGTCAGCTTCCGGTGGGGAGCTGGGTCGCTGCTGTTGCGTCCAGGAGCCAGAGGGTCTTGTTGCGGCCTCGGGCTCCTGCCGCCGGGATGTCCACCGGCTTCGCGCCAGCCAGGGCTGCCGCTACCGGCTCGGCTTTGGCCGCTCCGGTCGTCATCAGCCAGACCTCCGACGCCGCTTGGATCGCCGGGAGGGTCAGGGAGATGCGGGTCGGCGGCGGCTTCGGGCAGTCGTGGACGCCCACCACCGTTCGCTCCGCCTCCTTCACGTACGGCGTGTCCGGGAACAGGGACGCCGTGTGGCCCTCTTCGCCGACTCCCAGCAGGAGGACGTCGAAGCGGGGCACCGCGATGTCGGTGGCCGGGGCCGCTTTGGCCGCCAGGACCTCCGCGTAGTGCGCGGCGGCCGCATCTGCGTCCTCGCCGAACTTGCCGTCCGACGGGGCCATCGGGTGCACCCGCTCCGGGTCCACCGGCACGTGGTCCAGCAGCGCTTCGCGGGCCTGGGTCTCGTTGCGCTCCGGGTCGCCGTCCGGCAGGAACCGCTCATCGCCCCAGTAGACGTCCACGTTCGCCCAGTCCACCGCGCCGCGGGCGGGGGAGCGGCGGACCTGCTCCAGCACACCGATGCCGGTGCGGCCGCCGGTGAGCACCACCGAGGCCACGCCGTGCTCGGCCTGGGCGTCCACCAGCGCGGTGATCAGCCGCGCTGCCGCCGCGGCGGCCAGCAGCTCGCCCGAGGCGTGCACCACCACGCGGGTCACGACTCGTCCTCCGGCTGCTCCGGCTCGTCGCGGACGATCTTGTCCAGGCCGCCCAGGGTGACCTCGTAGATCTCGTCCGGGTCCAGGCGGCGCAGCTCCTCGACGAGGCAGTCGCGGACCTCGCGGCGCTGCAACGACACCCGGCGGTCCGGCTGGCCCGGCTGCGTCAGCGTGCCCACCTTGCCGTCCGGGCGGACGATCTCCACGTTGCCCGACGGGCGCTCCAGCACCGCCGAGACGATGCCCGGCCCGCGCGGGTGATCCACCCGGCGCACCGGGACCTCCAGGTAGCTGGCCAGCCACCCGGCCAGCAGATCGGTCGACGGCGAATCCGCCGCACCGGTCACCGTGGCGGCCGTGACCGGCTCGTGCGGCGGCAGGTCCATCGCCGCCGCCAGCATCGCGCGCCACGAGGTCAGCCGGGTCCAGGCCAGGTCCGTGTCGCCGTCGGCGTAGGACTGCAGGCGGTTCTGCAGGGACGCGATCGGGTCCGCCTCGTTGGCCGCGTCGGTGATCCGGCGGTGCGACAGCGCGCCGATCGGGTCCTTCGACGGGACCTCCGGGGCGTTGGTGGGCCACCACGCCACCACCGGGGCGTCCGGCAGCAGCAGCGGGACGACCGAACCCGCGCCCTCGTCGGCCAGCGGCCCGTACAGCCGCAGCACGATCACCTCGGACGCACCCGCGTCACCGCCGATGCGGATCTGGGCGTCCAGCCGGGGCGCGGCCTGCCGCGCTCCGCTGGCCACCACGATCACCCGGCACGGGTGCTCCCGGCTGGCGTCGTTGGCGGCCTGGATGGCCTTCTCCACCTCGGTGCCGTCGCCGGTGACGACCACCAGCGTCAGCACCCGGCCCAGCGCGACCGCGCCGCCGGTCTCGCGCAGCTCCACCAGCTTCTTGTTGACCTGCGAGGTCGTGGTGGACGGCAGGTCGATGATCACGGTCGCCTCCAGACGCGTCCGGTGCGGGCCATCATGGCCTCCGCCGACGGCGGGCCCCAGGTGCCCGCCTTGTAGGGCTGCGGCTTGCCGCGCGCGGCCCAGTGGTCCAGCACCGGGTCGAGGATCTTCCAGGACAGTTCGACTTCTTCGTTGACCGGGAACAGCGACGGCTCGCCCAGCAGCACGTCCAGGATCAGCCGCTCGTAGGCCTCCGGCGAGGACTCGGTGAAGGCGTGCCCGTAACCGAAGTCCATGGTCACGTCGCGCACCTCCATCGACGTGCCCGGCACCTTCGCGCCGAAGCGCATCGTCACGCCCTCGTCCGGCTGCACCCGGATCACCAGGGCGTTCTGCCCCAGCTCCTCGGTCATCGTGCTGTCGAACGGCAGGTGCGGCGCGCGCTTGAACACCACCGCGATCTCGGTGACCCGGCGGCCCAGCCGCTTGCCGGTGCGCAGGTAGAACGGCACCCCGGCCCAGCGGCGGCTCTCCACCTCGAGGGTGATCGCCGCGTAGGTCTCGGTGATCGAGTCGGCGGCGAACCCGCCCTCCTCGTGCAGCCCCGGCACCAGCGAACCGCCCTGCCAGCCACCGGTGTACTGGCCGCGCGCGGTGGTCTCGTCGAACGGGCCGACCGGCTTGGTCGCCGAGAGCACCTTCACCTTCTCCGCGCGCAGGTCCTGCGGCGCGAACGAGACCGGCTCCTCCATCGCCGTCAGCGCCATCAGCTGCAGCAGGTGGTTCTGGATCACGTCCCGGGCGGCGCCGATGCCGTCGTAGTAGCCCGCGCGCCCGCCCAGCCCGATGTCCTCGGCCATGGTGATCTGCACGTGGTCGACGTAGTGCGCGTTCCAGATCGGCTCGAACAGCTGGTTGGCGAAGCGCAGCGCCAGCAGGTTCTGCACCGTCTCCTTGCCGAGGTAGTGGTCGATGCGGAACACCGAGTCCTCGGGGAACACCTCGTTGACGATGTGGTTGAGGTGCTTCGCGCTCTCCAGGTCGTGGCCGAACGGCTTCTCGATGACCACCCGGCGCCAGCTGTCCCCGGACTGGTCGGTCAGCCCGGAGCGGGACAGCTGCTTGAGCACCGTCGGGAACGCCGACGGCGGCACCGACAGGTAGAAGGCGTGGTTGCCGCCCGTGCCGCGCTCTGCGTCGAGGTGCTTGACGGTGTCGGCGAGGCGGTTGAAGGCCTCGTCGTCGTCGAAGGAACCCGGCACGAACCGGATGCCCTCCGCCAGCCGGTCCCAGACGCTCTGGTGGAACGGGGTGCGCGCGTGCTCCTTGACCGCCTCGTAGACGACCTGGCCGAAGTCCTGGTCGGCCCAGTCGCGGCGGGCGAACCCGGTCAGCGCGAAGCCCGGCGGCAGCAGGCCCCGGTTGGCCAGGTCGTAGATCGCGGGCATCAGCTTCTTGCGGGACAGGTCACCGGTCACGCCGAAGATCGTCAGGCCGCACGGGCCGGCGATCCGGGGCAGCCGCTTGTCCCGCGGATCCCGCAGCGGGTTCTGCCACTGCTGCTCTGGCGGGGTCACCGCGCACCTCCTTGCGTCAGGTCCTGCACGGCCTTGACGAGCTCGACCAGCCCGGCCGCGCGGTCGGTGAGGTGCAGCCGCAGCACCGGCCGGGCGTGGTCGGCGAGCACCTGACCGTCGCCGAGCGCCTGAGCGCGCTGCAGGCCGGACAGCGTGTACGGCCGCTCCGGCACCTGCAGGTCCTGCTCGGCGGCACCGGTGATCTGCAGGAACACGCCGTTCTGGTGGCCGCCCTTGTGGTACTGGCCGGTGGAGTGCAGGAACCGCGGTCCCCAGCCGAAAGTGGTCTGCAGCCCGCTGCGGCGCGCCAGCTCCGGGCGCAGCACCTCGGCCGAGGCGTCGTCGAGGCGGTCCAGGTAGGCCTGCACCGCCAGGTAGCCGTTCTTCGGGGCGGCGGCCAGGAACGCGCGCAGCGCCTCGGCCACCGTGCCCACCCCGGGGGAGAGCCACTCGCCGGAGGCGTGCACCTCGATCGAACCGTCCACCAGCACCGGCGTCGCGGCCGGGCCACCGGACGGACCGTCCAGCAGCGCCCGCGCGGCCTTCTTGGCGGCCTCCACGTCAGGCTGGTCGAACGGGTTGATGCCCAGCAGCCGGCCGGCCAGCGCGGTGGCGAACTCCCACAGCAGGAACTGGCCGCCCAGCGGACCGGCGGTGCTGATCTTCGCGCCCCTGACGGCCGGGCCGACCGCCACGGTGGTGGCGTCCTCGCCCGCGTCGGCGAAACCGGGCGCGTCGGTGCTCTCCACGACGACCGGCAGCAGGCCGGTGCCGTTCTTGCCGGTGGACTCGGCGATCAGCTGCTCCACCCAGTCGCCGAAGCCCTTGATGCCGGAGCCGGTGTCGGCGAAGACGACCTTCTCCGCGCCGCCGGCGTGCGCCGCGCCGAGCGCGGCGGCCAGCTGCACGGCCGGGTTGTCCGCGTCGTCGGTGCTCAGCAGCCGGAACGCCGCGGCCGCGTCGTCCAGCAGCGCGGAGACGTCGGCTCCGGCCAGGCCCGCGGGCACCAGGCCGAAGGCGGTCAGCGCCGAGTAGCGGCCGCCCACGTGCGGGTCGGCGGTGAAGACCTTGCGGTAGCCGGCCTCGCGGGCGGCCGTCTCCATCGGGGAACCGGGATCGGTGACCACGATGATCCGGGTCACAGGATCGATTCCGTTTTGCGAGAAGGCCTGCTCGAAGATCCTGCGGTGCGAGTCGGTCTCGACCGTGGTGCCGGACTTGGAGGAGACCACCAGCACGGTGCGGTCCAGATCGCCGGCCAGCGCGTCGGCGACCTGACCGGGATCGGTGGTGTCCAGCACGACCAGCGGCACACCGGCGGTCGCGGTGATCACCTCCGGGGCCAGCGACGAGCCGCCCATGCCGGCCAGCACCACGCGGTCCAGGCCCTCGGCGTGCAGTTCGGCGCGCAGCGCGTCGATCTCGGCCAGCAGCGGGCGGGAACTCTCGTGCAGCGTTGTCCAGGACAGCCGGATGGATGCCTCGGGCTCGGCGTCCGGACCCCACAGCGCGGGGTCCTGGGCGGCGAGCTTGCCGGCAACCGCATCGGCGGCCAACCGCTCGACCAGCGGTCGGGCCTCGGCCGCTAGCGCCACATCGGGAATGTCGACGGAAATTTCGGTTGCCATGTACTTCCTTAACAGCGCTCGACTTGTTGGGTCGAACCCCAGTTCGATCTGGCCTTCCGGGGTTCGATCTTGGAAGCCAACTTCGTGCGACCACAGTGTCGCCCATCCGGGCAGGTGCGGCCCGGAGACGCGGCAGCGGGGCCGGTTCGGGAAACCGGCCCCGCCACAACGCTTACTTGGCCTGCTCGAGCTGCTGGGCGACCGTGTCCAGCAGTTCGCTCCAGGACTTCTCGAACTTCTCGACGCCCTCGCGCTCCAGCACCGCGAACACGTCGTCGAGGTCGATGCCCGCGCCCGACAGGTCGTCGAAGACCTGCTGCGAGGCGGCAGCGGTGCCGCTGACCGTGTCGCCGCGCACGTCGGCGTGGTCGGCGGTGGCCTTCAGGGTCGCCTCCGGCATGGTGTTCACCGTGTTCGGCGCGACCAGCTCGTCCACGTAGCGGGTGTCGGAGTAGGCCGGGTCCTTCACGCCGGTGGAGGCCCACAGCGGACGCTGCGCCTTGGCGCCGTCGGCGGCCAGCGCCTTCCAGCGCTCGGTGCCGAAGACCTCCTCGTAGGCCGCGTAGGCCAGGCGGGCGTTGGCGATCGCGGCCTTGCCGCGCAGCGCCTCACCACCGGAGATCTTCTCCAGCCGCTTGTCGATCTCGGTGTCCACGCGGGACACGAAGAACGACGCGACCGAGGCGATCTGGGCGAGGTCGTGGCCGTTGGCCTTCGCCTGCTCCAGACCGGCCAGGAAGGCGTCCATCACGTCGCGGTAGCGCTGCACCGAGAAGATCAGCGTGACGTTGACGCTGATGCCCTCGGCCAGCACGCGGGTGATCGCGGGCAGGCCCTCCACGGTGGCCGGGATCTTGACCATCAGGTTCGGCCGGTCCACGGCCTTCCACAGGTCGACGGCCTCGGCCACGGTGCGCTCGGTGTCGTGCGCCAGCCGCGGGTCGACCTCCAGCGAGACGCGGCCGTCGACGCCACCGGACTGCTCGTGGACGTTGCGGAAGATGTCCGCGGCGTCGCGCACGTCAGCGGTGGTCAGCTCGCGGACGGTGTCGTCCACGCTCGCACCGCGGGCGGCCAGCTCGCGGACCTTCTCGTTGTAGTCGGCCGCGTTGGACAGCGCGTTGGCGAAGATCGTCGGGTTGCTGGTGACGCCGACGACCGCCTGGTCGGTGATCAGCTCGGCGAGGTTGCCCGAGGTGATCCGCTGGCGGGACAGGTCGTCCAGCCAGATCGAAACCCCGGCCTCGCTGAGCGCCTTGAGGTTCTGGTTGGTGGTCACAGGGTTTCCTCCGCTCACGCCTGCTGGGCGTTGCTCAGGCTGCGCCGGGCCGCCGCGACAACGGCGTCGACGGTGATGCCGAACTCGTTGTACAGGGTCTTGTAGTCCGCCGAGGCGCCGAAGTGCTCGATGGACACCGACTCACCGGCGTCCTTGACGAACCGGTACCACGGCATCGCGATGCCGGCCTCGACCGAGACGCGGGCCTTGACCGACTTCGGCAGCACCTGCTCGCGGTAGGCCTCGTCCTGCGCGTCGAACCACTCCACGCACGGCATCGAGATCACGCGAGTGGCAACGCCGTCGGCCTCCAGGATCTTCCGGGCCTCGACGGCCAGCTGAACCTCGGAGCCGGTGGCGATCAGCAGCAGCTGCGGCTCGCCGTTACCGGCCTCGGCCAGCACGTAACCGCCCTTGGCCACGCCCTCGGAGGTCACGCCCTCCAGCGTCGGCACGCCCTGGCGGGTCAGCGCCAGACCGGCCGGGCCGCTCGGGTCCTCCAGGATCTTCTGCCACGCCGCCGCGGTCTCGTTGGCGTCCGCCGGGCGGACCATCGAGAAGCCGGGGATGGCGCGCAGCGAGGCCACGTGCTCGATCGGCTGGTGCGTCGGGCCGTCCTCGCCGAGGCCGATGGAGTCGTGCGTCCACACGAAGATGGACGGGACCTTCATCAGCGCGGCGAGCCGCACCGCGGGACGCATGTAGTCGCTGAACACCAGGAAGGTGCCGCCGTAGGGGCGGGTGCCGCCGTGCAGCGCGATGCCGTTGAGGATCGCGCCCATCGCGTGCTCGCGGATGCCGAAGTGCAGCGTGCGGCCGTAGGGGTCGGCCGTCCAGGTGCTGGTGGAGATCGACGCCGGGCCGAACGAGTCGACGCCCTTCATCGTGGTGTTGTTGCTCTCCGCCAGGTCGGCCGAACCGCCCCAGAGCTCGGGCAGCACGTCGGCCAGCGCGTTGAGCACCTCACCGGAGGCCTTGCGGGTGGCGATGGACTTGCCGTCGGCCTCCCAGGTCGGCAGCTTCTCCTGCCAGCCGGCCGGCAGCTCGCGGGTGGCCAGCCGGTCCAGCAGCGCCTTGCGCTCCGGGTTGGCCGCCGCCCACTTGTCGAAGGCGACCTGCCACTCGGCGTGCGCGGCCTCGCCGCGGGCCGCGACCTCGCGGGCGTGCGCCAGCACCTCGGCGTCGACCTGGAAGGACTGCTCCGGGTCCAGGCCCAGCGCCTTCTTGACCCCGGCGACCTCGTCGGCACCGAGCGCGGCGCCGTGCGCCTTGCCGGTGTTCATCTTGGTCGGGGCCGGGTAGCCGATCACCGTGCGCAGCACGATCAGGGTCGGGCGGGAGGTCTCGGCCTTGGCGGTCTCGATGGCCTCCAGCAGGCCCTTGACGTCCTCGCCGCCGTGCACGGTGAGGACCTGCCAGCCGTAGGACTCGTAGCGCTTCGCGGTGTCCTCGGACAGCGCGATGCGGGTGTCGTCCTCGATGGAGATCTCGTTCGCGTCGTAGATCACCGTGAGGTTGCCCAGCTGCTGGGTACCGGCCAGCGACGACGCCTCGGAGGTGACGCCCTCCTCGATGTCGCCGTCGGAGGCGATCACGTAGATGTGGTGGTCGAACGGGCTCTCACCGGCGGCGGTCTCCGGGTCGAACAGACCGCGCTCGCGGCGGGCGGCGAAGGCCATGCCGACCGCGGTGGACAGGCCCTGCCCCAGCGGGCCGGTGGTGGTCTCCACCCCGGCGGTGTGCCCGTACTCCGGGTGGCCCGGGGTCTTCGAACCCCACTTGCGCAGCTGCTTGAGGTCCTCCAGCTCCAGGCCGTAGCCGGACAGGAACAGCTGCACGTACAGCGTCAGGCTCGAGTGACCCGCGGACAGCACGAAGCGGTCGCGGCCGATCCACTCCGGGTCGTTCGGGTCGTGTCGCATCACGCGCTGGAACAGCGCGTAGGCCGCCGGGGCCAGGCTCATCGCGGTGCCGGGGTGGCCGCTGCCGCAGTTCTCCACCGCATCGGCGGCCAGCACGCGAGCGGTGTCCACCGCGCGCTGGTCCAGCTCGCTCCAGTCTTCGGGCAGTCGCTTGGTGGTCAAGCGGGCAAGGTCGTCGGTGACGGACACGGACGCAGCTCCAAGTTTTTCCTTCGGCGGTATCCCGTTGACGGGTGAATGCGGTCGCTGGACCGATTCGAACCGCGGTTATCCCTCGTCCGACGGGCAGCCTAGTCGTGTCCGATCGGCCACGCGCCGACCCGTCTCAATTGCCGTCCCGCCGCCTGCGGGAGCGGCGGTGCGATGGCGCCGACCCTGCGCCAAGGGGTCGAATAGGCGCTGCACGGCGACCGGATCTCCGGCTGATCGCCGAACGTCACCAGAATACCGACAACGCTGCGTGACCAGGGTCACCGACGGTTTCCCGGCCACCCGCGCGATTCGGGTTTCAGTAGCGCGCCTACTATTCACTGGCGGTTGATCCCCGCGTCGTGCGCGGATCGGCCCAGTCGTCCGGAGATGCCCAAGGAGTGCCATGTCGTCGGTGAGCGCAGCGTCGTGACCACCACCGCCGACACCTCCCGCGAGCGCCACGCCCGCCGCCCCGCCGACCTGCTGAAGGCCTACGTCGGGCTGATCAAGCCCCGGGTCATCGAACTGCTGCTGGTCACCACCATCCCGGCGATGCTGCTGGCCGAGCGCGGCATCCCGTCGCCGTGGCTGGTGATCGCCACGCTGATCGGCGGCACCATGGCCGCGGGCAGCGCGAACGCGCTGAACTGCGTGGCCGACGCCGACATCGACCAGGTGATGAAGCGCACCAGGGCGCGCCCGCTGGTGCGGCACACCGTGTCCACCCGGCACGCGCTGGTCTTCGGCATCGCGCTGGGCGTGGGTTCCTTCGCCTGGCTGTGGGCGACGGCGAACCTGCTGGCCGCGTCGCTGGCGGTCGGCACGATCCTGTTCTACGTCTTCGTCTACACCCTGGTGCTCAAGCGCCGGACCGCGCAGAACATCGTCTGGGGCGGCGCGGCGGGCTGCATGCCGGTGGTGATCGGCTGGGCCGGGGTGACCGGGCGGATCGACTGGCCCGCGCTGGTGATGTTCGGCGTGATCTTCTTCTGGACGCCGCCGCACACCTGGTCGCTGGCGATGAAGTACAAGGACGACTACGAGCGCGCCGGCGTCCCGATGCTGCCGGTGGTCGCCGAGCCGACCTACGTCTCGCGCCAGATCGTGGCCTACACCTGGCTGATGGTGATCTGGACGCTGCTGCTGGTCCCGGCGACCGGCTGGCTCTACGCAGCCTTCGCGGTGCTGGCGGGCGTGTGGTTCCTGCTCCTTGCGCACCGGCTGCACGCGGCGACCAAGCGCGGCGAGAAGACCAAGCCGATGAAGCTGTTCCACATGTCCAACACGTACCTGATGATCGTGTTCGTGGCCCTGGCGGTCGACTCGGCGCTGGGCTTGCCGGTCCTCGGCTGGCCGTTCTGACCTGCCCCGACAGCGAATACCGGCGAACCTTTCATCCTGGTCGGTAACCGCAGCCGCGACGATCAACGTGCTCAGGCTGCGGACGGTGTCGCATGCGCCGCAGGCGCATAACCCACCCTCGCAGCTGGCACCGCCGCGGTTTCTCAGAGGTTTCCTGGCGAGGACGGCCCCTCCGCCGTGTATTCGTCATACATCAGGAGGGGCACCCGCAGTCCAGGAAGCCTCTGAGACTCCGTTACCCGCACCGCTACGCAGAACGAGCCTGGAAATTCCATTCCATTGTCACGGCAGGAGCAGGAGCTTCGCGGTGGTGCGGCGGCCTTCCAGGTCCTCGTGGGCGCGGCGGGCGTCCTCCAGCGGGTAGGTGCCGCCGATGCGGATGTCGAGCACCCCGGTGGCGATCCACTCGAACAGCTCACCGGCCCGCCAGTCCAGCTCGTCGCGGGTCAGGATGTGGTGCGCCAGGCTGGGTCGGGTCAGGAACACCGAACCCGCCGAGTTCAGCCGCTGCGGGTCCACCGGGGGCACCGGGCCGCTCGCCGCGCCGAACAGCGCGAGCAGGCCGCGCGGGCGGAGGCTGGCCAGACTGGCGTCGAAGGTGGTCTTGCCGACCCCGTCGTAGACCACGTCCACGCCGCGTCCGTCGGTGAGGTCGGAGACCGTGGCGGCCACGTCCTCCTCGGTGTAGCGGATGACCTCGTCGGCCCCGGCCTCGCGCGCCAGCTTCTCCTTCTCAGCGGTGGACACGGTGCCGATGACGTTGCCGCCGAGGTGCTTGACCAGCTGCGTCAGCAGCAGGCCCATGCCGCCGGCAGCGGCGTGCACCAGCGCGGTCTCCCCGGTGCGCACCGGGTGCGTGGAGGTGACCAGGTAGTGCGCGGTGAGGCCCTGCAGCAGCGCTGCGGCAGCGGTGCGGATGTCCACGCCCGCAGGCACCTGGACCGCCTTGTCGGCGGGCACCAGCGCCCGCTCGGCGTAGCTGCCCGGCGCCATCGCCCAGGCGACCCGGTCGCCCACCGAGAACCCGGTCACGCCCTCGCCCACCGCGACGACCTCGCCCGCGCCCTCGGAGCCGGGGGTGAAGGGCACCTGCATCGCGTAGGCGCCGCTGCGCTGGTAGGTGTCGATGAAGTTCACCCCGCTCGCGGCGACCTCGACCAGCAGTTGGCCGGGCTGCGGTTCCGGCGCGTCGATCTCGGTGAGCTGCAGGACCTCGGGCCCACCGTTGGCCGCTACCCGGATGGCTCGCATGCTGACTCCTTCGCTGTCGTCCTAGTCTGCTGCAACCTGCCCGCGCCGTCGGATCTTCCCGGCGGGCTGATTTAGGATTCGGTCATGACGGCTACCGAAGAAACCACCGCACCCGCGCCCAAGGCGATCGCGACGGCCAAGGCGTTCGTCGCCGCGCACGGCAAGTCCGCCCGCGCGGTCGTGGAGAACCTCGGCCAGGCCGGTGCCCGCGTCGTGCTGGTCGGCGACGACGGCCGCTTCGGCGACGTCATGGTGCCCGATGTCGCCACCGGCAACGCGCTGGTCGAGGCCGTGGAGGGGCTGTCCGCCCACGAGTGGGACGGCGAGACCGTCGGCGCGATGAAGATCGGCGCCGGGCACCGCCGGACGATGGGCGCGCGCACCAGCTGATCCCTTTCCGCTCCGCGACACGCCGGTCGGCGGCTGGTCGAAGTGTTCGCTGTGGTTTACCTTTTCAGCGAGTACTGAACTCGATCACTTGGAGCCGTCGTGCCCGACTACGTGCAGCGCACCGACCGACCGGCCATGTCGGAGTGGATCGAGCAGATGGCGGCGCACTTCGAAGCCAGCGAGGGCATGCCGCTGATCGCCGGGCGCGTCCTGGCGTTCCTGCTCGTCTGCGACCCGCCGGAGCGCACCGCCGCCGAGCTGTCCCTGGCGCTGGCCGCCAGCACCGGCTCGATCAGCACCAACGTGCGGCTGCTGATGCGGCTCGGCGTGGTCTCCAAGACGACCCGGCAGGGCCGCGAAGCGGCGCTGTACCGGGTGGAGGAGGACCGCTGGCCGGAGCTGGTGCGGCACCGGATGCAGCGGGTCACCGGCCTGGAGGAGCTGACCGCGGCCGGGCTGCGCATGTTCAGCGGCCAGGGCGAACGCGCCCGGCGCCTGCGCACGGTGCACGAGTTCTACCAGTGGCTGGCCGGTGAGATGCCGGATCTGTGGCGCCGCTGGGAGCGCGAGGGCAAGCCCAAGCTCCGCTTCTGACGCCACCGGCCTCCGAGCCGGGCTCAGACCGTCGCGGGCTCGGCGTCCTTCGCGGTGGTGGCCGGCTCGGGCAGCGGGCCGCGGTGGCGGGACTCGCCCCACAGCAGGGCGGTGATGATGATCACCAGCGTGGCCGCCGCCATGTGCAGCACGACCATCGCCTCCGGCACGCCGAGGTAGTACTGGACCGATCCGATCACGCCCTGGATCAGCACCATCGCGCAGGCCGAGCCGTAGGTCTTCAGCAGTGCCCTGGTGGGGCGGGCGCTGCGCAGCCACACGCCGAACACCGCGAGGATCAGCACGTAGGCCATCACCAGCAGGCCGTGCACCTGGACCAGGGTCTGCACCGGCAGGTCCAGGCGCGGGGTGTCCGGGTCACCGGCGTGCGGGCCCGCCGCGGTCACCAACGTGCCCGCGATCAGCACCGCCGCGGTCACCGCGGTGAGCGCGACCAGCAGCCTGCGCATCGGCGTCGGCACCACGCCGACCGGCTCGCGGTCGCCCTCCTTGGTGGCCTTGTAGAGGATCGTGGCCAGCCAGATCAGCACCGCCGACGCCATGAAGTGCACCGACACGCTCCACCAGGCCAGGTTCAGCAGGACCGTGAAGCCGCCGATGACCGCCTGCGCGGCCACGCCCACCGGCATGATCAGCGCCAGCCGGATCAGCCGCTTGCGCCGTGGCATGCACCGCAGCGCGGCCAGGAAGCAGGCCAGCGCGACGAAGCCGATCACGCCGGTCAGCAGCCGGTTGCCGAACTCGATCACCTGGTGCAGCGTCGCCACCTCGGGGTGCTCGATGGGCACCATGCTGCCGGGGAAGCACTGCGGCCAGGTCGGGCAGCCGAGCCCGGAACCCGTCACGCGAACCGTCACACCGGTCACCGAGATCAGCGCCTGCATCACCAGCACCGCGAGCGCCAGGTTGCGCACGACGCGCGGGGACGGGCGGGAGATCCAAGTAGGAAGCGGCACGGTCCGATGGTAGCCGCGGCCCGGAATCGCCCGTCCGCAGGCCTGATTCAGTCGCGGCCGAAGAGATCGCGGGGGATCGCACCGGCCTTCAGCAGTGCTCGGGTCAGCTCGCGGCCGTTGTCGATCAGCGCTGCTGCCTTCTCCTCGCCCAGCGCACGCCACGGGGGCATCGACATCGCGTCGGTCCCGGCCTCGAGCTCCTCGCGCAGCGCGATGCCCGCCTGGCTGATCCCGCCGTCCTCTCCGACCAGGCCGCGCTCGCGCAGCTCCCGCTCGGCCTCGGCCCACTGCGATTCGCTCCACCCGCGCAGCTCCCGCGCCGCCGAAGGCTTGAAACCCTCGCCGGTCGAGCTGTGCAGCACCAGAGCCTGCAGACCGCTGAGCTCGGCGCGCTGCAGCGCTGCGATGTGCGCGTCGCCGCGGAACTCGCGCAGCAGGGTCACCGCGTGCCAGAGCTGCAAGTGCGGCTCATCCGGCCAGTCCAGGTCGGCGTGCGCCGCGAAGAGCGGCTTGCCATCCGGAGCGCACGCCCGGCTGGCCTCGCGCGCCAGTTCCGCTGCTTCGGTGACCGCCGCGGAGTCGACGGCATCCCCGAGCATCCGGCGCAGGGCCGCGTCGGCCGCGCGGAAGCGGGTCTCGACCACCGTGCTCGGAGACGCGATCGACCAGGCGCGGGGGATGGCCTCGGCGATCGAGACGGGGTTGAAGTTGTAGAAGGTCGCCGCCACCACACCGGGCCCGACCGGGCCCATCACGGCCGCGCGGCCCGCGAAGTACGACATCCGGCCCCGGTCCAGACCGAGCCCGGCGTAACCGTCCGCGGCCTCCGGCGCGAAGTAGATCATCGAGTGGATGACTTCCAGGGCGTTCTTGGCCTGGCGGGCGATCTCCGTCATGGCCACACCCTGCCACCGGCTCAGGTCAGGCGAAATGTGCGCACGGCCACACCACCGCACGCCGCGCCCCAGGCGAGGAGCACGACGATCGGCTGCACTCCCGGCAGCGAACCGTCGACCAGCACCGCGTCCAGCGCCGCGGAAAGCGCGCCCGATGGCAGGAACCCGGCCAGCACGCTCAGCGGCCCGGGCAGATCGGCGGCGGGCAGGGCCAGGCCACCAGCCAGCAGCAGCACGAACCAGATCGCGTTGGCCAGCGCCAGCACGATCTCGGCGCGCAACGCACCACCGACCAGCACCCCGGCCGCTCCGAAGGCGAGCGTGCCCAGCACCAGCAGCGGGACGGCAGGCAGCAGCCCGGAGAGCTCCGGCGACCACCCCAGCAGCACCGCGGCGACTCCCAGCACGACCGCCTGCAACGCCACCACCAGCAGCGTCGCCAGCACCCGGCCGGAGATGAGCGTCCAGCGCGGCAGCGCCGTCGCCGACAGGCGCTTCAGCACCCCGTAGCGGCGGTCGAAGCCCAGTGCGATGGCCTGCCCGGTGAACGCCGTGGACATCACCGCCAGCGCCAGGATGCGCGGCATCACCGAGTTCACCCGGGGCTCCGGCAGATCGCCGATGTTCAGGGTGCTCAGGCCGATCAGCAGCGCCAGCGGGATGATCAGCGTGAGCAGCGCCTGCTCGCCGTGCCGGATGATCAGCAGCGCCTCGACCCGGGTCTGCGCGAGCAGCATCCGGAGCGGGCGGCCCCGGCCCGGTGCCGGGGCGAAGGTCCCGGCCGGGAACTGGGCGCCGAGCGGCGGTGCGGCGTTGGCCTCGGCGTTCACGATCGCAGCTCCCGTCCGGTCAGTTCCAGGAAGACGTCCTCCAGGCTGCGGCGGGCCACCCGCAGCTCGTTCGCCAGCACCCCGTGCTGCGCGCACCAGGCGGTCACCGTGGAGACCACCTGCGGGTCGACGTGCCCGCGCACCACGTAGTCACCCGGCCGCAGCTCGCTGGCCTGGCAGTCCTCCGGCAGCGCGGCCAGCAGCAGGTTCAGGTCCAGCCCGGTCTGGGAGCGGAACCGCAGCTCCTGCTTGCCGTCCTCGGGCTCGGTCAGCTCCGCAGCGGTGCCGTCGGCGACCGCGCGGCCGTGGTCCACGATCACCACCCGGTCCGCCAGCGCCTCGGCCTCGTCCATCAGGTGCGTCGTGAGCAGCACGCTGACCCCGTCGCGGCGCAGCGCGCCGACCAGGTCCCAGACCAGCCGCCGCGCCTGCGGGTCCAGGCCCGCGGTGGGTTCGTCGAGGAACACCAGCTCCGGGCGCCCGACCAGCGCGCACGCCAGCGAGAGCCGCTGCTGCTGACCGCCGGAGAGCCGCTTGTACGGGGTGCGGCGGGCGTTGTCCAGCCCGAGCACCTCCAGCAGCCAGGCCGGATCCAGCGGATCGGCGGCGCAGGCGGCGACCAGGTCCAGCATCTCGTCGGCCCGCACGCCGGGATAGGCGCCGCCGCCCTGCGGCATCACGCCGATCCGCGGCCGCAACGCCTCGGACTGGGTGCGCGGGTCCAGGCCGAGCACCCGGACCTCGCCGGCGTCGGGGCGCTGGAAGCCCTCGCAGATCTCCACCGTCGTCGTCTTGCCCGCGCCGTTCGGCCCGAGCAGCGCCAGCACGCTGCCGCGCGGCATGCACAGGTCGAGGCCTGCGACGGCGACGGTGTCACCGAAGCGCTTCTTCAGCCCGCGCAGCTGGACGGCCGGACCATCGGCGTTGCTCACGAAATCCAAGCCTATTGCGTGACCGGCCGAACACCGCCGCGGGTCGGCAGCAGCCGCGGCACCTTGCCGCGCACCAGCCACAGCGTGATCGCGAAGGCGATCACCGCGGCGATGACGGCCAGCGGGATCTGGTAGGCGCGCAGCGGGAATCCGGCCCCGGTCGGCGGCACGAACAGCGACACCGCGGCGCAGATCACCGCGGCGGTGACCCGGAACCGGCTGTTGTTCGTCGCCAGCGCCAGCGGCGCCACCGACCACAGCAGGTACCAGGGCCACAGCACCGGCACGGCCAGCGCCAGCGTCAGGTAGGTGATGCCCAGCCCGGCCAGCGGCTCGATGCGGCCGCGGAAGGACAGCCACAGCATCTGCAGGCACACCACGGCGACCACCAGGTAGCCGACGATCTTGGTGATCACCAGCATCGCGTCGGTCTGGTTGCCCAGCCCCAGCAGCGTGCTCAGCCCGCCACCGGTCATGCCGAACGCGGTCAGCGGTGCCATGAACGTCTTGACCCGGTTGGGCACGTCGAAGGTGTCGATCCAGCCCAGCCCCCAGCCGCTGGCCACCGTGATCACCGTCATGGTGGTCAGGAACACCGCCGTCAGCAGCGCCGCCACCTGCACCAGGTCGCGGAACCTGCCGCCCTTGCGCAGCGCCAGGTAGATGCCGAAGAAGCCGAGCGCGATCCAGCCCGGCGGCTTGATCGCCCCGGCCACGCTCAGCAGCACGCCGGCGGCGATGGTGCCCGGCACCGTCTGGTAGCGCAGCCCCAGCTCGATCGCGGCCAGCATGATGCCGACCATCAGCGCCTCGTTGTGCATGCCGCTGACCACGTGGAACAGCACGATCGGGTTCGCCGCGCCGAGCCACAGCGCGGCGGCCGGGTGCACGCCGCAGCGCCGTGCCAGCCGCGGGATCGCCCAGATCGCCAGGGCCAGGCCGCACAGCATCACCGCGCGCCACACCAGCACCCCGAACACCACGTTGTCGCCCACGATGCGGGAGATGACCTGGCCGAACATCAGGAACAGCGGGCCGTACGGGGACGGGGTGTCGCGCCAGATGTTGGGCACGTTCGCGGTGAACGGGTGATCCACGCCCAGCGCGGCGGCCGAGCCCAGCACGTACGGGTTGAAGCCGCGCGCGGCCACCTCGCTCTGCGCCAGGTAGCTGTACATGTCGGTGCTGAACAGCGGCGGCGCCAGGGCCAGCGGCAGCGCCCACATCGCCAGCGTGCGGGCCAGCTGGGTGACCGACAGCATGCGGCCGCGGCCCGGCCAGCACAGCCGGCCCAGCCACAGCCAGGCCACCACGATCATCAGGATGCCCAGCCAGCAGCAGGCCATCGCCACCGTCGGCACCCGGACCGGCAGGCCGATCAGCCGCGCCCCGGACAGCGGGTTGTCCACCGGGGCCGCTCCGGCGCCGATCGAGCCGATGGCGAGCACCAGCGAGCCGGTGGTGCCGAACCGGCGGACCACGTCGAGCTGTCGCCGCTCGCCGCGGTCCAGAGGCTCCGCCGCCTCTTCGGTCACTGGTCGTCTGCTCGTCGATTCGCCTGCCGCCACGACGACGAAGCGTAATCGCGTGAGTCAGCTCACGGGCGCGCCCCGCAGCCTGGTGCCCTGAGCTGAAATAGGTAACATTCGTGTTGTGAAAAAAGTCGGGACGTCAACCGCTGCGGCGGCCGAGCCGGGCCAAGCCGCCCAGCACGGTGCGCACGGCGATGGGCGCACCCGGCACACAGTTGCGCGGTTGCTGCTGGAACGGGGACCGATCACCGCCGCGGCGGTGGCCGAAGAACTCGGGCTGAGCCCCACCGCGGTGCGCCGGCACCTCGACGTGCTGGTCGCCGAAGGCGAGGCCTACACCCGGGAAGCCTCCCCGCGGAGTCGTCGCGGTCGTGGCCGGCCGGCCAAGCTCTTCCTGCTCACCGAGGTGGGACGGGCGCGGTTCGGGCACGCCTACGACGACTTGGCGGTGGCGGCGCTGCGGTTCATCGCCGAACACGCCGGTGAGCAGGCGGTGCGCGAGTTCGCCGAGCGACGGATGGCCGCTCTGGTGGCCAACCACCGCGAGGCGCTGGCCGCCGCCGGCGACCCGGCCGAACGCGCGGAGGCCCTCGCCGACGCGCTCACCAGGGAGGGCTACGCTGCCTCGACGCGAAGCGTCGGAAGCGGCGAGCAGCTCTGCCAGCACCACTGCCCGGTGGCGCACGTCGCTGCGGACTTCCCGCAGCTGTGCGAGGCCGAGACAGCGGCTTTCGCCGAAGTACTCGGCACCCACGTGCAGCGGCTGGCCACCATCGCGAACGGCGATTCGGTGTGCACCACGCACGTGCCGACCACGCGGTTCGCGGATCCCGACCCGAACACCGCCCCGATTCCTGATGGAGGGGAGTCCGTATGACTGCCGCTGCGGAGCAGCGCACACCCACCACGGCTGACCAGCAGTTGAGCCAGGACGAGATCCTGGCCAGCGTCGGCAGCTACGAGTACGGCTGGGCCGACCCGGACGTTGCGGGTGCCAGCGCCCGCCGTGGCCTCAACGAGAACGTCGTGCGCGACATCTCGGCGAAGAAGGACGAGCCCGAGTGGATGCTCGAGGACCGGCTCAAGGCGCTGCGGCTGTTCGACCGCAAGCCGATGCCCAACTGGGGCGCCGACCTCTCCGGCATCGACTTCGACAACATCAAGTACTTCGTCCGCTCCACCGAGCAGCAGGCCCAGACCTGGGAAGACCTGCCCGAGGACATCAAGAACACCTACGACAAGCTGGGCATCCCCGAGGCCGAGAAGCAGCGCCTCGTGGCCGGTGTGGCCGCCCAGTACGAGTCGGAGGTCGTCTACCACAAGATCCGCGAGGACCTCGAGGAGCAGGGTGTCGTCTTCCTGGACACCGACACCGCTCTGAAGGAACACCCGGAGCTGTTCAAGGAGTACTTCGGCTCGGTCATCCCGGCCGGTGACAACAAGTTCTCCGCGCTGAACACCGCGGTGTGGTCGGGCGGTTCGTTCATCTACGTGCCGCCGGGCGTGCACGTGGACATCCCGCTGCAGGCCTACTTCCGGATCAACACCGAGAACATGGGCCAGTTCGAGCGGACCCTGATCATCGTCGACGAGGGTGCCTACGTGCACTACGTCGAGGGCTGCACCGCCCCGATCTACTCCAGCGACTCGCTGCACTCGGCTGTCGTGGAGATCATCGTCAAGAAGGGCGGCCGCTGCCGCTACACGACGATCCAGAACTGGTCGACCAACGTCTACAACCTGGTCACCAAGCGCGCCAAGGCCGAAGAGGGCGCGACCATGGAGTGGGTCGACGGCAACCTCGGCTCCAAGGTCACCATGAAGTACCCGTCGGTGTTCCTGATGGGCGAGCACGCCAAGGGCGAAGTGCTCTCGGTGGCGTTCGCCGGCGAGGGCCAGCACCAGGACACGGGCGCGAAGATGGAGCACCTGGCGCCGCGCACCTCCTCGACGATCGTGTCCAAGTCGATCGCCCGCGGTGGTGGCCGCGCCTCCTACCGGGGCCTGGTGAAGGTCGCCAAGCGCGCCCACCAGTCCTCGTCCAACGTCAAGTGCGACGCGCTGCTGGTCGACACCATCAGCCGCTCCGACACCTACCCGTACGTGGACGTCCGCGTCGACGACGTGTCGATGGGCCACGAGGCGACGGTGTCCAAGGTCAGCGATGACCAGCTGTTCTACCTGATGCAGCGCGGTCTGACCGAGGACGAGGCGATGGCGGTGATCGTGCGCGGCTTCGTCGAGCCGATCGCCCGCGAGCTGCCGATGGAATACGCACTGGAACTGAACCGACTGATCGAGCTGCAGATGGAAGGGGCCGTCGGCTGAGATGACGAGCACCACCAAGACCGACGCCCAGCACGGCCTCGGCGAGCACTCGCACGGCGGCGGCACCGGGATCCCGCAGTCGTCCCGAGGCTCGCGCTTCACCTCCTACGACGTCGAGGCCTTCGAGGTCCCCGGCGGTCGGGAGGAGGACTGGCGGTTCACGCCGATGAAGCGGCTCAAGGGCCTCCACAACGGCACCGCGACCGCCACCGGCAACATCAAGGTGGAGGTCGCCGGCGACGGCGCCGCCGTTGAGACCGTGGGCCGCGACGACGCGCGGATCGGCGACGGCGGCATCCCCTCCGACCGGATCGCCGCGCAGGCCTGGAGCTCGTTCACCGAGGCCACCGTCGTCACCATCGGCAAGGACACCAAGCCGGAAGACCCGATCACCATCACGGTGCACGGTCCCGGCGAGGGCCAGGTCGCGTTCGGGCACCTGCAGGTGCGCGCCGAGCAGTTCGCCGAAGCCGTGGTCGTCGTCGACTACCGCGGTTCCGGCACGCTGGGCGACAACATCGAGTTCGTCGTCGCCGACGGTGCGCAGCTGCGCGTCGTGTCGGTGCACGACTGGGCCGACGACGCCACCCAGGTCAGTTCCGAGCACGCCACGCTGGGTCGCGACTCGGTGTTCCGGCACCTGGCCGTCACCCTCGGCGGTGACCTGGTGCGGGTCAACACCACCGTGTGCTACGGCGACAAGGGCGGCGACGCCGAGCTCCTCGGCCTGTACTTCGCCGACGCCGGCCAGCACCTGGAGCACCGGATGCTCGTCGACCACGCGGTGCCCAACTGCCGCAGCAACGTGCTCTACAAGGGCGCGCTGCAGGGCGATTCGGCGCACTCGGTGTGGATCGGCGACGTGCTGATCCGGGCCGAGGCCGAGGGCACCGACACCTACGAGCTCAACCGCAACCTGGTGCTGACCGAGGGTGCGCGGGCCGACTCGGTGCCGAACCTGGAGATCGAGACCGGCGAGATCGAGGGCGCCGGCCACGCCAGCGCCACCGGCCGCTTCGACGACGAGCAGCTGTTCTACCTGATGGCCCGGGGCATCCCGCAGGACCAGGCCCGGCGCCTGGTGGTCCGCGGGTTCTTCGGCGAGCTGCTGCAGAAGATCACCGTGCCGGAGGTCCGGGAGCGGCTGGAAGCCGCCATCGAGGCCGAACTCGCCGTCGTCGGCGCCTGACCCGCAAGCCTGAAACAGGAGAACGAAGAAGAATGGCCACCCTGGAGATCAAGGACCTGCACGGCTCGGTCCTCACCGAGGAAGGCGCGAAGCCGATCCTCAACGGCGTCAACCTGACCGTCCGCTCGGGCGAGACCCACGCGATCATGGGCCCGAACGGTTCCGGCAAGTCGACGCTGGCCTACGCCATCGCCGGCCACCCGAAGTACCAGATCGACTCCGGCACGGTGCTGCTGGACGGCGAGGACGTCCTGGAGATGAGCGTCGACGAGCGGGCCCGCGCGGGTCTGTTCCTCGCCATGCAGTACCCGGTCGAGGTGCCGGGCGTGTCGATGTCGAACTTCCTGCGCACCGCTGCGACCGCGGTCCGCGGCGAGGCGCCGCAGATCCGCAAGTGGGTCAAGGAAGTCAAGCAGGCCATGTCGGACCTGGACATCGACCCGTCGTTCGCCGAGCGCAGCGTGAACGAGGGCTTCTCCGGTGGTGAGAAGAAGCGCCACGAGATCCTGCAGCTGGACCTGCTGGACCCGAAGTTCGCGATCCTGGACGAGACCGACTCCGGTCTGGACGTCGACGCGCTGCGGGTGGTTTCCGAGGGCGTCAACCGCTACCACGCCAAGGGTGGCAAGGGCGTCCTGCTGATCACGCACTACACCCGGATTCTGAAGCACATCACCCCGGACTACGTGCACGTCTTCGCCGACGGCAAGGTCGTGGAGTCCGGTGGTGCCGAGCTGGCCGACGAGCTGGAGGCCAACGGTTACGTGCGCTTCACCGGCAAGAAGGAGGCGGCAGCCCAGTCATGACCGTTCAGCCTCCTCGCACCGAGGGTGCGAGCACGCCGTTGGACGTGGCGGCGATCCGCGCGGACTTCCCGATCCTGGGACGCACCATCCGCGACGGGCGACGTCTGGTGTACCTCGATTCCGGGGCGACCTCGCAACGGCCGCGCCAGGTGCTCGACGCGGAGCGTTCCTTCCTGGAGCACTCCAACGCGGCTGTGCACCGCGGCGCGCACCAACTCGCCGAGGAGGCCACGGACGCTTACGAGAGCGCCCGAGAACGGATCGCCCAGTTCGTGGGGGTTGACGTCGACGAGGTGGTGTTCGCCAAGAACGCCACCGAGGGCGTCAACCTGGTCGCCTACGCGATGAGCAACGCCGCGACGGCCGGGGCGGAAGCCGAGCGCTTCCGCCTCGGCCCGGGCGACGAGGTCGTGGTGACCGAAATGGAGCACCACGCGAACCTGGTGCCGTGGCAGCAGGTGTGCGAGCGCACCGGTGCGACGCTGCGCTGGTTCGGCGTCACCGACGAGGGGCGGCTCGACCTGTCCGATGTGGGCAGCGTGATCACCGAGCGGACCAAGGTGGTGGCCTTCACCCACCAGTCCAACGTGCTGGGCACGGTGAACCCGACGGAGCAGATCGTCGAGCGGGCCCACGAGGTCGGTGCGCTGGTGGTGCTCGACGCCTGCCAGTCGGTGCCGCACAAGCCGGTGGACTTCAAGGCGCTCGGCGTGGACTTCGCGGTGTTCTCCGGGCACAAGATGCTCGGCCCGTCGGGCATCGGGGTGCTCTACGGCCGGCGTGAACTGCTGGCGGCGATGCCGCCGTTCATCACCGGCGGTTCGATGATCGAACTGGTGCACATGGAGCGGTCCACGTTCGCCGCGCCGCCGCAGCGGTTCGAGGCCGGTGTGCCGATGACCTCGCAGGCCATCGGCCTGGGTGCGGCGGTGGACTACCTGAACGCGCTCGGCATGGACCGCGTGGAGGCCCACGAGCGCCAGCTGACCGAGCTGGCGCTGCGCGAGCTGTCGGCTGTCGACGGCGTGCGCATCATCGGCCCCACCAGCACCGAGAACCGCGGTGGCACGGTGGCGTTCACCGTCGACGGAGTGCACCCGCACGATGCCGGTCAGGTGCTGGACGACCAGGGCGTCGAGGTTCGCGTCGGGCACCACTGCGCTTGGCCGCTGCACCGGAGGTTGGGAATTCCGGCGACCGTGCGGGCGTCCTTCTACTTGTACAACGAACTGGACGAGGTCAAGGCGTTGGTGGAAGCGGTGCGCGAGGCGCAGCGCTTCTTCGGGGTGGCTTGACCCGGACCCTGCCGGGGATTCTTCATGCAGCTGGAGCAGATGTACCAGGAGATCATCCTGGACCACTACCGCAACCCGCACCGCCACGGGCTGCGGGACCCCTTCGACGCCGAGTCGTTCCAGGTGAACCCCACCTGCGGCGACGAGGTCACCCTTCGGGTGCGGTTGACCGGCACCGACGAGGACGCGATCGTGGAGGACGTGTCCTACGCGGGGCAGGGCTGTTCGATCAGCCAGGCCTCCGTGTCGGTGCTGACCGACCTGGTGGTCGGCAGGCCGCTGAAGGAGGCGATGGTCACCGAAGCGGCGTTCAGCGAGCTGATGCACGGCCGCGGCAAGGTGGAACCTGACGAGGACGTGCTGGAAGACGGCATCGCGTTCGCAGGCGTGGCGAAGTACCCGATGCGCGTGAAGTGCGCGCTGCTGGGTTGGATGGCTTTCAAGGACGCGGTGTCCCGCGTAGTTGTCGAGGAGGCTTCATGAGCGAGCAAGCCCCGGTGCAGCAGGAAACCGACGTGGAGCGGACCTCCGAGGCACTGCCGGAGCAGGCCGGGCCCTCCGCGGAGATCGCCGCGCTGGAGGACGTCGAGGAGGCGATGCGCGACGTCGTGGACCCCGAGCTGGGGATCAACGTCGTCGATCTCGGCCTGGTGTACGACATCCGGGTCGAGCAGGACAACACCGCCACCGTCGACATGACGTTGACCTCGGCGGCCTGCCCGCTGACCGATGTCATCGAGGACCAGGCGCGGGCTGCGCTGACCGGTGGGCCCGGTGGTGGTCTGGTGAAGGACTTCCGCATCAACTGGGTGTGGATGCCGCCGTGGGGGCCGGAGAAGATCACCGAGGAAGGCCGCGAGCAGTTGCGTGCTCTCGGGTTCACCGTGTGATCTTCCGATCTCTCGGTCTTTTGATCAGGGGTGCTGGGCTTGTTGCTCGGTGCCCCTTTTCTTTTGCCACTGTGTAGTTGTCAAGGTGCCGTGGTGCTTCGTCTCCGTCGGGCGCTGATCGTGGCCTGTCGGGGCTTGGTTGGGACTTTTTGGGTTCTGTTGTCCTTGGGCCATCCCCGTGATTTGGGGGATTGTGGGGGCTGCGGTCCGGATGTCAAGCCCGGCCTGGCGGCCGCCCCTTCGGGGTTGACAGGCTTGACATCCGGCCCGCAGCCCCTGTTTGGCTTTATGTCACGGGGATGGCCCGGTGTGGGATCGGCCGTTCTTGGGGTGCTGGACTGCGGTTTCGGGGCTGGTGGGGCTGATCTTGGTTCCGTTGTGGGTGGTTCCGCGCATCGGGCATGTCCCTTCTTCTGTTCTTTGGTTTCCGGTTCGGCGGGGTGGGGGAGCTGTGGCTTGGTTGGGGTGGGGGTGGTGGTTCGGCGGGTGGTTCGGTGGGGTGCTGGTCTCTTGGTTGGTGGGACGGGCTTTTGGTGATGGGTCGTGGGCTCTTGGTGGTTGCGGTTGGCCTTGGGCTGGGACGGTTCCCGGGTTTGCTTTCGGGCTCGGTCTGGGTTTTGGGTGCCTGGCGGTGTGGTGCGGGTCTTGATCGGGTTCGTGGGTGTCGGTTGGTGGATGGTGTTGTGTCCGGTTCTCGTACTTGGGCGTCATGGGGTGCCCTCCGGGGTTCTTGGGGTGGGGATGAGTCCCTGGAGGGTTTCCCGGTAGGCGGCGGGTCTGGCTTTGCCGCCGGGTTTCGGTTTTCTTGATTTGTCCACACTGGATGGCGGGGTGAACATCGGGCGTCCTTGGTGCAGGGTGATCGTCCAGTGCTGGTCGTGGATCCTCCGGTGGTGGTGCGGGCAGAGCATCACCATGTTGTTGAGCTCGGTGGGACCGCCGTCGATCCAGTGCTTGATGTGGTGCGCCTGCGGAGTGCCCGGCGGTCGGTCGCAGTCCGGGAACGCGCAGACGCCGTCGCGCTGGAGGAGCGCGGCTCGGATGTGGGTGGGGGCCGTGCGCTGAGTGGTGCCCACGTCGAGGGGGAGGCTGTCGCCGTTGAGGACCATCGGCAGGACCTCGCAGTCGCAGGCGATGCGGCGGACGTTCTCGGCGGTGATGGACTGCTCGGTGGCGGTCAGGGTGCCGGGCGTGCCGTTCGTCAGGCGCTGCTTGAGGTCGTCGAAGTCGATGGTGACGGTCAGGTGGGGGCGCTGGCCGCCGGTGCGCGGCATCTGGTCGGAGTCGAGGACCAGGTCGACCATCGCCGCGAATCCGTCGGCGTTGCGCTGTCCGACCGTGCGGGGATCCTTCTCCCCGTCGGTCTCCGGGCGCGGCGCGGCCAGCGGGCGGAGGGCTGCCACGAACTTCGCCCCGGTCTCGCGGTCCAGGCGCGCTTTGATGACGAGCATGCCGTCGCGTGCGGTCGCGTAATGCAGTTCTCGCGCCTCGTGCTGTGCGCGTTCTTCCTGCAGGGCTCCGTCCTTGTCGAGCGTGTACGTGATCCTTTCCGCCAGCTTCGCCAGGTCGCGCGGGCACATTCGACGTGCGTTCGCCGCGAGCAGTGCCTCGACCTCGCCGGCCCGTTGCTTGGCGGACTCGGGCAGGGCCCGGACGCACCTCCTGATGATCGTCGCGTGTTCGAGGCCCAACACTCCTTCGGACAAGGTCTGCGCGGTGGCGGGCAGTTCGGTCGTCGAACCGTCGTGGGCGTCCGGCGACGTGGTCACGTCAGCGGCGACCTGGAGGCGCGCCTTGGCCTCGCGCGAGTCGATGCGGAGCAGGTTCTGCAGCCATGCCTGGGTGGACCGCGCGCTCTGCTCGGCGAACAAGCGGCGCCGGTCGGCCTCGGCGATGAGTTCCAGCTGCTCCATCCTCGCCTGCCGGATGACACGCTCGATCTCCGCGATCCGCCCGGTAAGTTCAGCATCGGTGTACGAAGTCGCCCGAGATGACTCCGCCCACGACTCGGCGACCGCGGCCCCAGGCCCGGTCGTGGCCGCAACCATTCCGGCGCCTGCGCCGGAAGTCGCGGTGAAGGTGGTCATCAGCGGTGTCATGACTCAATTATCTCAACTGTCGAACTGGATTTCGATCGAATTAAGGTCGCTCGATCAGGTGATCAACACGCGGCAAAAGGCGGGCTGAAGGTGAAAGTTCTTCCTGCGTGGTGGTTTCCGCAAACTTCGACAGGACGGGCGGCCGATTTGCGGCAACCGGCTGCCATCCGCCTCTATTCGAAAGCTATTCAGGTTCCGTGCGTGGCTCACCAGCCGCACAGCAGAGGCGAGATCGCCCCCAAGGAAGATGCGGTGCCCGGAACGCCAAGGCGGCCAGCGCTGGATCGTCGAAAAACACTGCAGCGCAACAAGAACCAACCGCAGCCGGCCGCACCGCCCCGATGCGCACGACCCCTCGCATCACAACAACCAACAACGGACCCGAATAAGCCCCAACCCCAAACAAACCCGCCCCCCACGCAAAAGCAAAGCCGATCCCACACCGGGCCATCCCCGTGACATAAAGCCAAAACGGGGCTGCGGTCCGGATGTCAAGCCTGAAACCCCGAAGGGGCGGCCGAAGGCCGGGCTTGACATCCGGACCGCAGCCCCCACAATCCCCCAAATCACGGGGATGGCCCAAGGACAACAGAACCCAAAAAGTCCCAACCACAGCCCCGACAGGCCACGACCACCGCCCTTGCGCGCCGACGGAACCCCTTGCTAGCCTCCCCATGAGCCCCGGATGGGCCTACGCATGGAGGTAGCGGCTTCTAAAGCCACCATCGAGTTGCGACACGATTCGACGTGTCTCGCACCTGGTTTCGTCGAACTGCGATCAGCGGTCCAACGTGCCTGCCTCTGCGTCCCTGGCCAGCGGGGCTCTTCCGCGTGTCCGCACCTCGATGCCGAACCCTCCGATCGATCGAGATCCAGAAGGACTGCATTGACAGAGCGAGAATCCGAGAACTTCGACGTCCACGCCTTCAACCGCCAGGTGATAGCGGAGTTCCGCGAGAACGGCGGAAAGCTCACCGGCTGGATGGAGGGCTGGTCGGTGTGCGTGCTGACGACGACCGGAGCGCGCACCGGCGAACGCCGGGAGACGCCGCTGGGCTACTTCGAGATCGACGGTCAACCGTTGGTCGTGGCCTCGGTGATGGGCGGACCGAAGAACCCGGCCTGGTACCACAACATCCGCAAGAACCCGCAGGTCACGGTGGAGACGGGCACCGAGACCTACGACGCGGTGGCGACCATCGAGACCGGCGAGCGCCGCGATGAGCTCTTCGCCGCGGTAGCAGCGCGGGACGAGGGAATGCGCGACTACCAGCGCAAGACGACGAGAGTGCTCCCGGTGGTGACCCTCCACCGGATCGAGCAGGACCAGGTAGCGGCCCAGGATTCGGCAGGAGAGGAGCGAGTCCGCGGTCTCGGCGATTTCCTGGTGGAAGCCCACGATTGGCTGCGCGCCGAGCTCGCGGAACTCCACCGCCAAGTGGACGAGATCATCGAAGGCGATGCGAGTTGCTCGGGTCTCGAACGTGCCAAGCCGGACCTGGCCCAACAGCTGCGCACGCACTGCACCGAGTTCTGCTCCGCGTTGAAGCAGCACCACACCGGCGAGGATCGAGGTGCCTTCCCGATGCTCGCGCAGCAGTTCCCGGAACTCGCCCCAGCGCTGGAGAAGCTGGGCCAGGAGCACGAGCTCGTCGCGCGCCTGCAGGAAGAGATCCGCCGGCTCGTGGACGAGTACGAACCCGGCAAGAGCGACCCGGCGCACCTGAAGAGCCGCCTCGAAACCATGACCAGCGAACTCGAAGCCCACTTCAGGTACGAAGAACGAACGATCGTCGCAGCCCTCAACACCCTGGGTCCAGCCCCGAACATCCCGTGACCCTGCTCGATCGCTCGTGGCTGGCGGAACCGGTGGTTCCGCCAGCCGTGCGGGTTCTAGCGGTTGCAGTTGATCGATCGGCTTCGGGCCGGTTGAGCATTGCCGGTTGACCAGCACGCATTGTTGGCCGTCCGTTGAGTCACGACAAACCGGCTCCAGTGCTTCCCGCACTGCGCTAGGTTCGCCGGGCAGCTGATCTTGGGTGGGGGTACGAGGTTGAGAGATCTCTCGGAAGCAGAAGTTTCATCCGTCGAGACTTTGCTCCGCAGATCGTTCGAGCACCGTGAGCCGGTTTTGCTGGCCGGTGACCAGGCCGTACGGGCATCGTTCATCAGCCAGCTCGTAGTCACCTCCCCGGAGGGAGGCCGAGGCCCGGCTTTGGAACTGGTCGGTGCTCGGATCGTCGGAGACCTCGACCTGTCCGACTGTTCGGTGTCTGTGCCGATGGTCTTCCGGGAGTGCGAGTTCGATGGTGATCTGCTGCTCAAAGATGCCAGTACGCTGCGGATACACCTGGAGAACTGCAAGGTCGGCGCTGTCCGGGCATCGCGCGTTCGCTGTGAAGGACCGCTGTGGCTCCGCGGGCTGCGCAAGGCTGCCTATATCGATCTCGAAGGTTCACGCATCGGTGGAGATCTGGATCTGACAGGTAGCCAGGTCAGCAACAACGGGATCGCTGTGAACCTCATGGCCGCGCAGATCGATGGTGATCTGATCGCCAAGAACGCTGATCTGCGCGGAGCACTTCATCTTCCGGGTGCGATGGTGAGCAGACGTCTCCTGCTGGAACAGGCGAGTATTGCCCACCCGGATGGTGCCGCAGTCGATGGCGAGGCAGCCAGCATGGCTTTGGGCATGGACGCGCGGTTAGCCAGATTCACCGGGAAAGTGCATTTTGCCGGTGCGCGGCTCGGCGGTGATCTGAATTTGCAGGGCGCGCAGCACAATCACCCGGGTGCTTGTGCGATCGACTTCAGCGGTGCGGAGATTCGCGGCTCTGCCTTGTTGCGCGGGAACTTCTCCTGCCGGGGTGTTCTGGACTGCCGGCATGCCTCGGTTTCTGGGCAGCTCCGGCTGGATCGAGCGGCGATAAGCGACCCCCATGCGGCTTCGGGAGTGGCGATCGCATTGGACTGGGCGGACATCGCTGGTGGGATCGACGCGACCGATCCTGTTCAACTCGACGGTGTGATCAACCTCGTCGGTACGCGCGTGGGTGGCCTCTTCAGGATCCGGGGCGGGCTGCTGAACGGACGTGACGGACGTGTGATCAATGCTGTTTCCGCATCATTCGGCGCCGGTTTCCGCCTGGAAGATGCGTCGCGGCTTTCTGGGGAGGTCCGCGTTGCGACCTGCACCATCAGCGGGGACGTAATGCTGGACGGCATCGATGGAACGTCCTTCAGTCTTTCGAGCAGTACCGTCAGCGGTTTCGTGGCAGTCTGCAATGGGAAGTTGACAGATCCGGGTGGCACTGCTCTACGAATCACAACCAGCGAAGTGTCCGGCGACCTGAGGCTCACCGATTTGGAAGTGTCGGGAAGCGGTGGCCAGTCCGCAGCCGGTGATGACAAGGGGCATTCCTCGGTCGACCCTCTCGTGTCGGCAGTGGACCTCTCCGATACGACTATCCGCGGCCGCCTTCACGCAGGCAAAGGTTTTCGCTGCTCAGGTGAGGTGCGGTTGGTCAATCTGGTCGTACCGCACATCACGTTCCACGGCGCGAAGCTGGAGGCCCCGGGAGCGCTCGTGCTCAGCGGCTCGAACCTGACGGTGGACACCATGGTTCTTTCAGAGCTGGCCGCGGCCGGCGGCGTTGTGCTGTCGTCTTCCGAGATTGGACATTTCCTGCGCATCACGTCGGCCACGGTCGCCGGCGGTGTGCGAAGACTTGATCTGGAGGAAGCAGGATCGTTCGCTCTCGACCTCACCGGAACGAAGATCGGTCGCCAGTTGAACATGACGGGGAGTTCCTTCGCGGACAAGGTCATCCTGGCGGACGCAGTGATCGGCCAGGACGCACGACTCGACGACGTACAGCTCGACGGTAGGAACGGGTGCGCGCTCGATGCCACACGGCTCCAGGCCAGCGTGCTCCGACTGTTGCCGGCGACTATGCCGGGCGGGGCGGTATGTCTGGCCAATGCCCAGGTCGGTTTGCTGGTGGATCGAGCGACGTCGTGGCCACGGGGGCACGAGATCGACCTGGCCGGCTTCGGATACGGGCGTCTCAGCACCGAAGTTGGACTGTCGGAGCGCCTTTCTTGGCTCAAGCTCGCTACACCGAAGTTCGTGCCTGGGCCATACGAGCAGTTGGCGAACTGTCTGATCGCGGCTGGGGACAAGGACGGGGCGCGTACGGTCCGCTTGGCGGCCACGAGGCGCTCGTACCGGGAAGTGCCATTAGGACTGCGCGGCACGCGATCGGTCCGCCATCGGTTCAGGTATGCGTTCCGTCGTGGGTGGGGGTTCCTGCAGGATTCAGTGCTCGGATACGGCTACCGCTCGTCACGGGCGGTGGTGTTGTTCTTGCTTCTCTGGGGACTCGGTGGCGCCGCATTCGCTCTGGGCAGCGGGCCGTGTCATCGCCCCGGCACGCTCGATCCCGGACCGTGCCCGGTCAAGACGGGGGAGCACCCGGTTTGGGACCCGTTCTTGTACGCCTTGGATCTGCTCATCCCACTTCTGGACCTCGGCCATGAGAAGGCATGGGATGTGGTCGGGCTCTCCAAGGCCGTCATGTGGGTGCTGATGGTTTCCGGTTGGGTGCTGGCCACCGCGATCATCGCGGCGGCCAGCAGGACCCTGCGCCGGAACTGACGATCAGCCCGCTGCGCAGGGGGAGGTGGGGGTTGCGTTCGGGTTGGTTCCCCAGGTGGTGGGGGTGTCGGACAGGCGGTGGTCGATGGTGCCGCTCGTGCGGACTCCTTCCAGGTCGATCCAGACCTCGTGCTTCGGGGTGTTCGCCACGCGGACTTCGTCCACGTACTGGAGTTTCGCTCCTCGTGCGTTCGGGGCCGTGATCGTCAGCGGGGTTCCGCCGGGGATCTCGACCACTGCTTTCGGGAACCTCGGGGCGTTCAGGACGAACTCGCCGGTTCCCGGTGTCGTGGGGTACAGGCCGAGGGCGCTGAAGACGTACCAGGCCGACATCGTGCCCAGGTCGTCGTTTCCGGTGACTCCGTCGGGGGCGTTGGTGAACAGCGTTTGCTGGGCTCGGACCACCGCCGATGTCTTCGACGGTCGGCCGATCAGCGAGTACATCCACGGGGCGTGCAGGTCGGGTTCGTTGTTCGGGTTGTAGCGGAACTGGCCGTAGTAGTCGTACGGGTCGATCACCCACTCCTCGCGGGCCGTGCGGGCCGGGTCCTGGACCAGCTGGTCGTGGGCGAAGAACGTGTCCAGGCGCTTCTCGGCCTGGTCGGGGCCGCCGACCGCGCCGAGGAGGCCGGGCACGTCCTGCTGGGTCAGCCACTGGTACTGCCAGGCCGTTCCTTCGTGGAAGCCCTTGTCGGAGATGGGTTCGTAGGGTTCGAACCAGGTTCCGTCGGCGTTCTTCGGGCGCGGGAAGCCGGTGAAGCCGCGTTCCGGGTCGTGCACCGAGGGATCCCAGACGTGGCGCCAGTTCCGCCCGCGTTCGGCCAGCTGCGCGGCGTCGCCGGGGTGCCCCAGGGAACCGGCCAGCAGGGACAGCGAGCAGTCGGCCAGCGCGTACTCCATCGTCGCCGATCCGCCGTGTGCCGGGTCGACGTCCTGGCCCTTCTTCGGGAAGTCCGGGTCGTACTGCACGAATCCCCGCGACAGGTAGGAGTCGTTGCCCGCGCGGCCCTCGAACTGGGAGTCGGCCGGCGGGATCTCGTTGGCGTTGCGCCGCAACGCTTCGTAGGCCTGCTGCTCGCGGCCCTCCAGCGCGCCGAAACGCCACAGGTCCACCAGGAACGGCGTGACCGGGTCTCCGGTCATGGTGTTCGTCTCGAAGTTCGCGTAGGCCCAGCGCGGCAGCCAGCCGCCCTGCTCGTCGATCGCCAGCACGCTGCGCGCGATGTCCTTGGCGCGCTCCGGGACCAGCAGCGCCAGCAGCTGGTTCTGCGTTCGGTAGGTGTCCCACAGCGAGAAGAACTGGTAGTACGTCCAGTCGTCGGCGCGGTGGACCGCGTCGTCGAACCCGCGGTAGCGCCCGTCGGCGTCGGTGGCCGTCGACGGTTGCAGCAGCACGTGGTACAGCGAGGTGTAGAAGACCGCTGTGTCGTCGGGAGTTCCGCCGGTCACTTCGATCCGGTGCAGCTCGCGGCGCCAGCGGTCCTGGGTCCGCTCGCGGACCTCGTCGAAGTCGTCGCCCTCGGCGTCCAGGTTCGCGTCCGCGCCCGCTGCGTCCACATAGGAGATCGAGGTGGTCGCGGTGACCTGGTCGCTGGCGAAGGTCAGCCACGCGCCGCGCAGGCCTTCGCCGCCGGAGACCGAGCGGCGGTCGAAGCGGCCGCCGTCGGGCTGCCAGGTGCCGAAGGACTCGACGGGCTCGTCGAAGCGGGTGGTGAACCACAGCGTGTAGTCCTGCCCGCCGCAGAAGCCCTTGCTGCGCACCCAGCCCCGGACCGTCCGATCGTCCACCACCTCCAGCCCGCTGGCCTTGACCGGGTTGCGCTCGTTGGCCTGCCCGACGTTGAGGAACACGTGCGCCGGGCCGTCGTCGAAGGTGTAGCGCTCGACGCCGGCGCGCGTGTCGGCGGTGGCCTCCACGTCGATGCCGCCGTAGTCGGTCAGGCGGGTGCGGTAGTAGCCGGCGTCGCCGATCTCGCCGTCGTGGGTGTAGGCGGCCGCGTACTGCTCCTGGTCGAACGTGGACGGCTCGTCGATGTCGAAGTCGTGCCCCTCACCGGCGCCGATGCTGCCGGTCGTGGGCAGCGTCGAGATCAGCCCGCCCTGCTCCCAGCAGCCCGCTCCGGAGAGGAAGAAGTGGCCGAAGCCCTTGATCCGGGTGTCGTCGTAGCGCCATCCCGCGTAGTGCGTGCCGATCGGGCTGACCTGGGTCATGCCGAACGGCGCGGAGGCGCCGGGGAACGTGTTGCCCTCGTCCTTGGTGCCGATGAAGGTGTTCACCGCGCGAACCGGGTCGGTGGGTTGCGCGACGGCGGGTATCTGCGTGGCGGTGAGCGCGGTCAACAGCAGCGCTGCGGTAGTGGCGAGCCGACGGCGATGTCCTGGCACGTGTCCTCCCACGGCTTTGACAACGTTGTCAAACCTCGTTCGAACACCAGCCTAGGGCGAGCGCGGTGGGTCGCGGCAATCGTCCGCGTGAGTGATCTGCCCGCCGGAGGCTCAGGAACCGGGCGGTTGCTGCGCCCCGCGCAGCACTTCGATGCGGTCCGAGCCGGGGCGGGACATCACCCAGCTCGACCCGGCCAATGACTTGGCGTGCTTCTTCAGCGGCGCCAGCCGGCGGGAGGCGTCGTCGTAGCCGTCGACGGTGCTCGGCGTGCACACCAGCGTCGCCAGCGACAAGGTCACCGCCACGCCGCCGGCCGTGCGCTCCGGATTGAGCACCAGCTCGGCCAGCGACACCAGGTCATCGAGGTCCGCCACCAGCAGGAAGTCGTCCCCGCCGACGTGGCCGACCTGCACCGAGCTCAGCGCGGTGGCCGCATCGGTCAGGCTCCGGCCGATGGCGCGGATCAGGTCATCGCCCGCCGAGAAGCCCGCCGTGTCGTTGACCGTCTTGAACCCGTCGATGTCCAGCCAGCTCACCGCGAAGACCTCGCCCGCGGCGATGCGGCGGGTGACGTCGCGGGCGATCGCGTCGCTGCCCGGCAGCCGGGTCAGCGGGTTCAGCGCCGCCGCCTCCTCCACCTTCAGCTCCGCCATGCCGCGGATCAGGTCGCCGGCGCGCACCGCGCCCAGGCAGCGGCCCGACTCGTCGACCACGATCGCGTCGTCGTACATCCGGTACTGGTCGGAGCGGGTGACCATACTCAGCGCCTCCATCGCGGTGGTCGCCGTGGTCACCACCCGCGGTTCGTCGGCCAGCCGCGATGCGGGCCGCTTGGCGTGCAGCGCGTGGCCGTACGGGCCGGTCACCGCGAGCAGGAACCGGTTGCGCTCGATGGTCCACTGCGGGCGGTTGCCCTCGTCGACCAGCACCACACCGCTGATCTCCGGGTGGTCGGCCAGCACGCCGCGCACCTTGTCCGCGGTGACGTCGGTGGGCAGGATCGTGGCCGGGGACAGGAACTCCGTCACCCGCGGTCCGCTGGCCAGCGAGCTGATCGGCGGACCGTGCGGGTCGGTCACCTCGGCCGCCACACCCGGCACGCTGCTGGCCGTCGGCGGCCGTCGCGCCGCGGGAGCCAGCAGGTTGCCCTGCACCAGGCGGATCCCGTTGCGGCGCAAGGTGGTCAGCTGGCGCTCGTTCTCCACGCCCTCGGCGACCAGCTGGCTGTCGGTGGCCTCGCACAGGTGCCGCACCGACTCGACCAGCGCGACCCGCGCCGGGCTCTCCGGCAGCTGCTGGACCACCTCGCGGTCCAGCTTGACCACGGCCGGGCCGATGTCGGCGATCAGCGCCAGCGGCACATCGCCCTCGCCGACGCCGTCCAGCGCGATCTGGAACCCGTCGGCGCGCAGCTTGTCCACCCCGACCAGCAGGTCGTCGGTGTTCAGCCGGGCGAACGGCGGACCGATCTCCAGCGTCACCTCCTGCTCGCGGCGGCCGATCTCGCGCAGCCGCTCGCGCACCAGGTCCAGCCGCTGCAGATCGTGGGTGACGGTGCCGCCGAAGATGTTGAGGTGCAGCGGCAGCAGGGATTCGTGTTCGGCGGCAGCCGTCAGCGCCGCGTTGGCCAGTTCCACGTCCAGCTCGGTCAGCCGCCGTTGCCGGGCAGCCTCCCGGAACAGCTCCTGGACGTTCGTCCCAACCGGCCGGGCCAGCGCCTCTATCGCGACGATGGCCCCGGTCTTGATGTTGATCAACGGCTGGAACGCGAAGCGCACCTCGTCAACCAGCGCTAGCACGGAGTCGATGTTGCCCGCACTCATGCTGCTCCATCGACGGTGTTCACGACCTGTTCACCGACATCTCAGTTCCTCCTCCTCGGGGTGGAGGACCGCCTCTCCCTGCAGACAAACTTAGCGCGCTTGACCAGCGGCTAACACGGGTTGTCGGTGCTGGGTGGCGGTTGACACAACGATTCGCAGCGCATCGGACACGTTACGTGCCCAGCTGGCTCGGTATGCCCGCTTTCACCCGCAGTGACCGGGCTTGCTCTGCGTGGCGGAACCCCGGCGGCGGTGCCGGTGGCCGGGCGGTTTCGCCGCACCACAGCTGTCAGCTGCCGCCGAGTCCGTGGCGGGCCTGCGGGTGACCGACGGTCAGACCGCCCAGCGCCAGCCGCCTGCGGATGCGCCAGGGCGCGCTCGCGAACAGCGCGGACATCGCCGCCGCCGTGCCCGCCGGGTCATCCTCGGCGGCCAGGAACGCGGCGCGGTGCCGGGCGTCGAGCCGGAAGAACAGCTCGAAGAACTCCGGCACCTGCTCGGGCGGCAGCGACAGCAGCGCCTGCAGCGCCCGGTGCCGCAGCACGTGCCCGGACACCGCGCGCGGCGGCCACAGGATCGACCACGCGGCGCGGGCCGCGACCGCCGGTCCGGACGGCAGGGTCGCGCTGATCGCCGCGGCCAGCCACGGCGCGCGCTGCAACGACGCGGCGACGCTGAACCCGCTCGCCGGGTGCACGAAACCGCCGGCCGCGCCGAACGGGATCACCCGGCCCGGCCGGGGGAGCGGGTCGTCCACCGGGAACCGCACGCGCTCCTCGGCGAGCCGCTCCGACTCGGTCACGCCCGCTTCGGCGAGCCGTCCCGCCAGCCGCCTGCGCAGCAGGGCCAGCGGTAGCGCCGGGCGGCGGGCCAGCGAGGTCTCCTCCAGCAGAACCTGGTCCGGGCCGACGTGCACCGCGTAGAGGAACGTCGGCCAGCCGCCGCGGGTCTGCGGGGCCGGACGCCAGTCCATGAACACCCCCTCGCCGGGGCCGCAGAACGGCTCGGCCGCGGCGGCGCTGACCACCCAGCCGACCGCGCTCTGCTGTGCGGAGGTGTGCGCCGGGCGGCCGCCGGAGAGCGCCCGCGCCGCGCCGGTCGCGTCGACCACGACCGCGGCGGCGATCCGCCTGCCGTCCTTGAGCACCACGGTCGACCCGGTGGGCCCGTGCTCGGCCGCCTGCGCGCGGCCGGTGATCTCCACGACGTCGTGGCGCCAGAGGTGCTTCCACAACGCGGTGTTGTCCAGGACGGCGTACGGCCGGTGCCATTCGTGCTGGTCAGTGCCGTGCAGGACCATCCGGTCCACGACCGATGCCAGCGCGGGACCGGGGATCGCGGCGGGCAGCTCATCGCGCCAGGCGCCGTAGGTGTGCGGCCAGACGCGGCGCGGTGCCGGGTCGACCAGCACGACCTCCAGGCCGGTGTCGCTGCAGGCCGCCGCCGCGGCCCGTCCTGCGGGACCGCCGCCGACCACCACGACATCTGCCACGGGGAAATCAGATCACGCCGGACCGGGGGCGCGCCGCCAGGGCTGCCGACCGGGAGCGCCGCGCCGGATGAGCGCGGAATCAATCGTCTAACGTGTGTCCATGTACGACGCGCAGCTTCGGACCGGTCGGCGCAGTGGTCGTTCGGGAACGCGCCGAGCACCTGGTGATCTCGCCGCCAGCCCGTTCCGGGCGGACCGGGACCGGGTGTCCAGCTCGGCGTTCTTCGCCCGGCTGGGCGGGGTGACCCAGGTCGTCAGCCCCAGCGGTTCCGGACTGCTGCTGCACAACCGGTTGACGCACAGCCTGAAGGTCTCCCAGGTCGCGCGGGCCATCGCCGAGCGGCTGCTGTCCGATCCCACCGACCTGAGCAAGCTCGACCGGCTGGGCGGCTGCGACCTGGACGTGGTGGAAGCGGCCGGGCTCGGCCACGATCTCGGCCACCCGCCGTTCGGGCACCTCGGCGAGGGCGTGCTGGACCGGCTGGCCCGGCAGCGGTTCGCGCTGCCCGACGGCTTCGAGGGCAACGCCCAGAGCTACCGCGTGGTGACCCGCATCGACGTGCGCGGCACCGACGGCGACGGCCTGGACCTGACCGCCGCCGTGCGCGCGGCGCTGCTGAAGTACCCGTGGACGCGGTTGACCGAGCCGCAGCCGCACCCGCGTCATCTGCCGGTGCCGCCGCGCGGCGCTTCCGAACCGGAGGACGGGCCGGGCACCGGATCGGTGAAGTTCTCCTGCTACAGCACCGAGCTGGAGGACATGGTCGACGCGCGCTCGCCGTTCCGCGGGCGGCTGGCGGACTGGCAGCAGACCGTCGAGGCGTCGATCATGGACACCGCCGACGACATCGCCTACGCGATCCACGATCTGGAGGACTTCCACCGCGTCGGGATCCTGCAGCACACCAGCGTCTCGCACGAGCTGACCGAGTGGCTGGGGCACGCGGTGGAGTTCGCCGGGCGCTCCGATGACGAGCTGGCCGGTGACGGGATGCGCCCCGGCTGCTCGCTGGAGCGGTTGCGCCGCCGCCTGCACGCCAAGGACGGCTGGATCGCCGACGACGAGGCGTTCGTCAGCGCCGTCAAGAAGGTCGTCGCGAACCTGGTCACCAAACTGCTGGAAGTGCCCTTCGACCGCTCGCAGCAGGCCGAGCAGGCCGTCGCGGCGTTCTCCGGGGAGTGGACGCAGCGGCTGGTGGAGGGCATCCAGGTCGTCGAGGAGCCGCCGACGCGGTCCGGGCACGTCGCGCTGGCCGTCGAGCAGTGGCACGAGGTGCAGGTGCTGAAGTTCGTGCACCGCCGGTTCGTGCTGCAGCGGCCGGACCTCGCGCTGCACCAGCGCGGCCAGGACCGGCTGGTGAGCAAGCTGGTGGAAGCGCTGGACAACTGGCTGATCGACCGCAGCGAGGCCGCCCGGTTGCCGCACCGGCTGCGCGACCTCTTCGACCGGGCCCGCGCCGAGTTCGCGCAGCTGCGCAGCCAGGCCCCGGAACTGCTGGTGCGGCCGGGCGAGCCCCCGGTGATCGACACCGAGCACCTGGAGCGGATGTCGCGCGGCCGGGCGGTGATCGACTTCGTCGCCTCGCTCACCGACAACCAGGCCGCCGCGCTGCTGGAAGCCCTCTCCGGCCGCACCACGCAGCTGTGGAACGACACCTTCGTGCTGTGAGCCTGCACGACCGGGTGTGACCGACGAGATGTGATCCGCGATCAATTCGGTGGACATCGGCGGTTACACTGGTTCCGTGGTCACCAAGCGTTTCGTGGTTCGCGCTGCCCGCGCCACTCCCTCGCTGATCCGCCCGCTCATCGATTAGCTGACGGGCCCGCTCAGCCTCCGCGCCCACCCCGGCTCCGCCCGGTGGGCGTGTTCGTGGAATCGCTCGACCACTACTTCCGGAGTTCCCCTTGATCTCTGCCACCGGCCTGGAGCTGCGCGCCGGTTCCCGCATCCTGCTCTCCGACGCCATGCTGCGCGTCCAGCCCGGCGACCGGGTCGGCCTGGTCGGTCGCAACGGCGCGGGCAAGACGACCACCCTGCGAGTGCTGGCGGGGGAGGGCGAGCCCTACGCGGGCGAGGTGATCCGCCGCGGTGAGCTCGGCTACCTGCCGCAGGACCCGCGCGAAGGCGACCTCACCGTCTCGGCCAAGGACCGGGTGCTGTCCGCGCGCGGCCTGGACCAGCTGCTGCGCGACATGGAGAAGGCGCAGACGGCGATGGCCGAGCTGGCCGACGAGCGTCAGCGCGACAAGGCGATCGCCCGCTACGGCCGGCTGGAGGAGCGCTTCGCCGCGCGCGGCGGGTACGCCGCCGAGAGCGAGGCCGGGCGGATCTGCAGCAACCTCGGTCTGCCCGACCGGGTGCTGGAGCAGCCGCTGAGCACCCTGTCCGGTGGTCAGCGCCGCCGCGTCGAACTGGCCCGCATCCTGTTCGCCGCGTCGGAGGCCGGCCCGGGCGGTCGCTCGGCCACCACGCTGCTGCTCGACGAGCCGACCAACCACCTCGACGCCGACTCGATCAACTGGCTGCGCGACTTCCTCAAGGCCCACGACGGCGGGCTGGTGGTGATCAGCCACGACATCGACCTGCTGGCCGCGGTGGTCAACAAGGTGTGGTTCCTGGACGCGATCCGCGGCGAGGCCGACGTCTACAACATGGACTGGGCCCGCTACCAGGACGCCCGCGCGGCCGACGAGAAGCGCCGCCGCCGCGAGCGCGCCAACGCGGAGAAGAAGGCCTCCACGCTGATGGCGCAGGCCAACAAGATGCGCGCCAAGGCCACCAAGGCGGTCGCCGCGCAGAACATGGCCCGCCGCGCGGAGAAGCTGCTGTCCGAGGCCGAGACCGAGCAGGCCCAGGAGAAGGTCGCCAGGATCCGCTTCCCGGAGCCCGCCCCGTGCGGGCGGACCCCGCTGACCGCCGACGGGCTGTCGAAGTCCTACGGCTCGCTGGAGATCTTCAGCGGCGTCGACCTCGCCGTGGACCGCGGCTCCCGGGTCGTCGTGCTCGGCCTCAACGGTGCGGGCAAGACCACCCTGCTGCGGCTGCTGGGTGGTGTGGAGAAGTCCGACTCGGGCGGTGTCGTCCCAGGTCACGGTCTGCGCATCGGCTACTTCGCGCAGGAGCACGAGACGCTGGACCACGACGCCACGGTCTGGGAGAACATCCGCAGCGCCGCCCCGGACGCCCCGGAGCAGCAGCTGCGCACCCTGCTGGGCGCGTTCCTGTTCCAGGGCGAGCAGCTGCAGCAGCCGGCGGGAACCCTCTCCGGCGGTGAGAAGACGCGGCTGGCGCTGGCCGGACTCGTCTCCAGCGCGGCCAACGTGCTGCTGCTGGACGAGCCGACGAACAACCTCGACCCGGCCAGCCGCGAGCAGGTGCTCGACGCGCTGCGCAGCTTCACCGGCGCTGTCGTGCTGGTCACGCACGACCCGGGTGCGGTGCAGGCGCTGGAACCGGAACGGGTCATCCTGCTGCCCGACGGCACCGAGGACCACTGGTCGGACGATTACCTCGACCTCGTCCAGCTGGCATAGCAACCGCCGTCCACCCGGAGTCGACTACTACGGATGGATTAGTGCATTCCGGTGATCGCCGGGTGGCGTTCTCGGCCGTTGGCCGATCTTTTTTCCATGATCGCCTGGCGTTCCCGCCTTTCCTGTTCGATCATTGCGCTGACAGGGGTCGCGAGGCCCGACCTGCTCAGAGGGAAGGCGGGGACACCGTGGCTGAGCTGAAGAAAGGTGCGCGCATCACAGGTAGTGCGCGGGACAAGCTTGCCAGTGACCTGAGGAAGAAGTACGAGAAGGGGGCTAGCATCCGCGCTCTCGCGGAGGCGACCGGCCGGTCGTACGGATTCGTGCACCGCGTGCTGAGCGAATCGGGTGTGCAGCTGCGCGGTCGCGGGGGCGCCACGCGTTCCAAGAAGAAGTGAGCCCGGCGACCACTGGTCGCCTCGGAGCCCGGTCGCGGTCGCCTCGCGTTGGAGCGGGGTGCTGACGGGCTCTCATCGAGGAGGTCCGCTTGGCGGAGTCGATGGTGGACGCCGGCCTGCTGGATCGTGGCGGTGTGGGGCTCACGATCCGCGGTCGGCGGGCCACGATCACGTTGAACCGCCCGGACAAGCTCAACGCGCAGACACCGCACACCTGGCAGGCGCTGCGGGAGATCGGTCGATGCCTGGGCGCGGAAGTCCAGGTCGTGGTGCTGCGCGGCGCCGGCCGGGCGTTCTCGGCCGGGCTGGACCGGCGGCTGTTCACCGCCGCCGAAGTCGACGGGGCGCCGGGACTGGCCGGACTGGCCCGGCGCCCCACCGAACAGGCCGATGCCGAGATAGCCGGCTATCAGCAGGGGTTCAGCTGGTTGCGAGAACCCGACCGGGTGACCATCGCGGCAGTGCGGGGGCACGCGATCGGTGCCGGATTCCAGCTGGCGTTGGCGTGCGATCTCAGAGTGGTCGCCGCCGACGCCAGCTTCCGCATGGCCGAGACCGGCCTGGGGCTCGTCCCCGATCTGGGCGGCACGCTGCCGCTGGTCCGGACCGTCGGATACGCCCGCGCGGTGGAGATCTGCCTGACCGGGCGCGAGGTCCTCGCCGACGAGGCGCTGCGGTTGGGGCTGGTCAACGCGGTGGTGGAGCCGGAACGGCTCGACGTGGCGGTCGACGAACTGGCCGAAGCCGTCGCGCGGCCGCCGCTCGGCGCGGTCCGCGAAACGCTGGCGCTGCTGGCGCAGGCCGACGAAGCGGTCGACCCGGAGCAGCAGCTGGCCGCTGAACGCGCCGCGCAGCTGCGCAGGATCGCCGAACTGGCCGCGCAGCTCGAGTCCGAGTGACGGCGATTTCGCGCGAAATCGTCGTTCCGCAGGCGCGCGATGCGCCGCTTCCGCGCGAAATCGCCGTCCGGGCGCCGAGGTTCGGCCCGGCGACCACCGGCCTGGGAATGGCTCAGAGGAGGCCGGGGACTCGTTCGCCGTAGTGGGCGAGGTTCGCCGCGTTGGCCTCGTCGCCGCCGACGGTGTTCGAACTGCGCCAGACCGGGAGGTCGACGCCTGCGGCCGCGGCCAGGTCGAACAGCTCGACCAGCAGCATGTTCCACAGGAACGCGTTGGACAGGGAGGACAGCGGGGCCGTCACGGGTGCGTCGGTCGGGTAGCTGGCGTCGCCGCCCGGCACGAGGGTGTCCAGCACGATCTCGGCTTCTTCGGCCAGCGTGGTCCCGGCGCGCTTGGGGGCTTCGGCGCTGGCCGCCGGCGAGGTGATCGCGATGACCGATGAGCCCGCCGCGCGAGCGTTGCGGGCCAGTTCCACCGGGTAGGGGTTCACCCCGGAGTTGGAGAACACCACCAGCACGTCCGCGCCGCCCCGGAACCCGGCCGCGGTGAGGATCTCCTCGGCCAGCCCGGTGCGCCGCTCGGTGCGGGTGCTGGGCACCGCGCCGTGCAGCGGCAGCAGGTCGGGGTGGTAGAGGGGCCGGACCGCGGCCAGCCCGCCCGCCCGGTAGAAGGACTCCATCACGCCGGCCAGCGAGTGGCCCGCCCCGGCGGTGCACACCAGGCCGTCCGCGCGGATCGCGGTGAGCAGTCGTTCGGCGGCGGTGCGCAGGTTCTCGGCGTTGTGCGCGCCGATCTTCCGCAGGTGTTCCAGCGTGTGCTCGGCGTGGCCGGGCGCGGTTTCCGACATTCGGTGGCTCCTGAGGGGCGAGCGGAAAGGACGTAAGGTCTATACCAATTTGATGACATGGCGGTCAAGGACCGCCTCCACCACTGGTGTGGTGGACGGGTACGCTGTTGATCAGCAGCCGAGACCGAGGGGATGCATGCCGCAACGAGGCAACCGCAGAGAACTGCTCGCCGACGCCGCCATCGAGGTGCTGGCGCGGGAGGGCGGTCGTGGGCTCACCCATCGCGCGATCGATCGTGAGGCCGAGGTTCCCGAAGGCACCACGAAGAACTACTTCCCGACGCGCAGCGCGCTGTACCTGGCCGTCGCGCGCTACCTCGCCGCCCGGCACACCGAAGCGCTGGAAGCGCTGTGCAGCGAGATTCCCGCCGACGTCAGCTCCGAGGACATCACCGCGCTGTACGCGGCGATGCTGCGCCGGATGGCCACCAGCGCGCGGTCGCAGTTCCTCGCGTTGTTCGAGCTGCACCTCGAAGCGGTCCGCAATCCGGACGTCCGCACCGCGCTGAGCGCGATCACCGAGGCCAACGTCGACACCGCGGTGCACCTGCACAGCGCGGTGGGCAGGCGGATCAGCCGCCGCGGCGCCGGGTTGCTGGACGCCGGAATGCTCGGCGTGGCGCTGTCGATGCTGAGCCTGCCCGAGGACCTGGTCTCCGAGCTCGGCCTGGACGACGCGGACGGGCTGGCGCGGGCGTTATTGGCGCTCGGTTCGCCGCACGGCGGGCCTGCGCTCGGAGTGCTGCGGGACGCCGCCGGCTGAGCCGGTGGCGCTTCGGGGCCGTGCACTGACGCACGGTAGCCTGCTGGGGGACGAGATCTGGGCAGGGGCGTCCTGGGGGTCGCCCACGATCGAAGTGGATGCAGGGAACGCATGTCGAATCCAGCACAAGTCGAGCCCGGCCCGCTAGAACCGCCTGCGGTGGTGTTCGCTCGCCTCGCGGACGTCCCGGTGGACGCCCTGGACAAGCTGATCGAGGCCACCCACGAGGTCTACGACGACCTCAACAAGGTGCTCGGCCACCCCTACTGGGGCGATCTGGTCTACCACCAGGGCGCGGCGATGAAGGCGTTGAAGGAAGCGCGGATCTGCTTGGAGGGGCTGCGCTCCGAGGCCGTCGGCGCGCGCAACACCGAGCTGGGGGTCACCGTCACGACCGCGGTCGTCGGTGGTGAGCGCTTCTACGCGCAGGTCGAGGACGACAAGGCCGAACTGGTGGAAAAGGTGCTGCGCCCGCCGCAGCCGGGAGCCGCCCACCTCTACGTCTGGGACCGGCCGCACCAGGATCCCGAGGCGCCCGGGCCCTACCTGCAGGTACGGATCGTCACCGATCCGGAGGACGAGGTCGGCGTCCTGAACTTCACCGAGGAGTCCGAGGACGGCGAGATGACGTCCTGGCACACCCTCAACCCGGAGCCCTCGCCGGAGGCCCCGGCCCTGCCCTTCGACGCGGGCAGCACGCTGAAGTTCCCGCGCAACGCGGTGCTGCCGTTCCGGGAACTCCGCGCAGCGCTGGACGAGTTCACCCGAACCGGGCAGCGGCCGGAGGCGGTCCAGTGGCAGACCGCCCGCTGGGGCGATCTCTGAGGGGCGTCGGCTGGTGCCGACGGGATCCGATCAGCCGTAGATCCCCTGGACGGCCCGGGCGGCGATGGTCGTGACGATCTTGAACGCCTTCATCGCCTCGGTCATGTCCGGCGCGTCGAAGCCGACCCGCCGCACGTCCACCTGCTCCACGGTCGGGATCACCGCCGCGGCGGCGGCCAGGTGCGCGGCGTCGAACTCCACCTCGATGCGGTGCGGTCGCACGTCGCCAGCGGTGCGCCCGGCCAGGCGCAGGCTTTCCGCCGCCGCGGAGCGGATGTCGGCCGCGGTGCGGGCCGGTGGGCGGCAGATCGCCGCGTAGCGGCTGACGCACTCCTTGACCACGACGGTGTGCGCCGCGGGCGCGTAGTCGGCGGCTTCCGCGCAGGCCCGGTCGTCCCCGGTGACCAGCAGGACGGGCACTCCGTGCTCGTCGGCGAGCGCCGCGTTCAGCGCGCCCTCGCCGGCCGGGCGGCCGTCCAGCCAGACGCCGGTGATGGAGTTCTCCAGGTAGGTGTGCGACAGCACGCCCTCCTCGCCCGCCCGCGCGTGGTAGCCGAGGAACACCACACCGTCCACATCGGACTCGATGCCCTGCATCATGGACAGCGGCTTGTGCCTGCCGGTCAGCAGCACCGCCCGCTCGTCGAGGTCCTCCAGCAGCAGATTCCGCTGCGAGGAGTGCGCCTCGTTGACCAGCACGCCGGTCGCCCCGGCGGTGAACAGGCCTTCGACGCAGGCGTTGACCTCGCCGGTGAACAACCGGCGGAAGCGCTGCCACTGCTCGGTTCCGGGCACCACGTCATCGGTCCAGGTGACACCGGTGACGCCTTCCATGTCAGCTGAGAGCAAGATCCGCACGCCCGCCAATCTATTAGAGAATGCTCGACTCGTCCTGCGTAGCGGTGCGGGTGGCGGAACCTCAGCGTCCGTCTGGACTCCGGAATCCCGGACTGATGCATGACCAATGCACGGCGCTCGGGCTGTCCTCGCCAGGCGAACGCTGAGAACCCGCGGCGGTGCCGGTTGCGAGGGTGGGTTATGCGCCTGCGGCGCATGCGACGCCTTCTGTTCTCCGGTGCGCGAGGCGTCGCGGTCGCGGGCCGATAGCCGAGTTCGTCGGAGCGGCCTGTCCAGGCTTTCGGGCGGTGGCGCGCCGACGGGGTAACGGTTCGGTTCCACTGCGTGACGTCAGGCGACGACAACTCGTGGTTAACCATTGACGAACAGCGTCAGAAGGTGGTTCCTTTCTCTCACTCGCCGTGGATGAGGGGGTCACAAGTGGGCAGACGATTCGTCGCGCTCTGTGCCGTGCTGCTGGCCGGATTGATGGTGCCGCTGCCCGCGGCGGCGCAGGAGGACGGTGCGCGGCCGCAGGGCGCCACGCTGCGCATCGGGTTGCAGCAGCAGATCGACTCGCTCAACCCGTTCCTGGGTTACACGCTCGCCTCCACCGACATCTTCCGGTCCATCTACCCGACGCTGACCACCTACCGCGCCGCGGACTTCGAGGTGGAACCGGAGCTGGCCGAGAAGTGGGAGACCTCGCCGGACAAGCTCACCTGGACCTTCCACATCCGTCCCGGCGTGAAGTGGTCCGACGGGCAGCCGGTGACCGCCCGCGACGCGGCCTACACCTTCAACCGGATGATGACCGATCCGGCCGCCAGCACCGCCAACGGCAACTTCGTGGAGAACTTCGACACCGTCACCGCACCGGATGAGGGCACGCTGGTCATCCGCACCAAGACGCCGCAGGCCACGATGCTGGCCATCGACGCGCCGATCGTGCCCGAGCACGTGTGGTCGAAGGTCACCGATGTCGCGAGCTTCACCAACGACCAGATGCCGGTTGTCGGCAGCGGGCCGTTCGTGCTCACCGACTACCGCCCGGAGCAGGACGTCACGCTGACCGCCAACCCGGACTTCTGGCGCGGCCCGGCGAAGGTCGCGCAGGTGCAGTTCATCCAGTTCAAGAACAGCGACGCCGCGGTGCAGGCACTGCGCAAGGGCGATGTCGACGTGGTGCAGAAGCTCACCCCGGCGCAGTTCGACGCGTTGGCCGGTGAATCCGACATCCAGCAGGTCAAGGGCCAGGGCCGGCGCTTCTTCGAGATGATCCTCAACCCCGGGGCGGCCAACAGCGAGAACGAGCCGATCGGCACCGGGCACCCGGCGCTGAAGGACGTGCGGGTGCGGCAGGCCATCGACCACGCCATCGACCGGCAGGCGCTGGTCGACCGGGTGATGGGCGGCTACGCGCAGGTCGGCGGCGGCTACCTGCCGCCGATCTTCGGCGACTACCACTGGAACCCGCCGCAGCCGCGGCCCTTCGACCTTGCCGAGGCCAACCGGCTGCTCGACGCGGCCGGCTACCCGCGCGGCGCGGACGGCATCCGGCACACCCCGCAGGGTGAACCGCTGAACTTCGACTTCGTGCTGCACGGCAACCGCTCGGAGGACATCCAGGTCGGCGAGTTCGTCAAGCGGTGGCTGTCGGAGCTGGGCATCGGCGTGGAGCTGCAGCCGGTGTCGGACAACCAGCTCAACGACCGCACCACCGCCGGCGCTTTCGACATGGTGATCAGCGGCTGGTCGGCCAACCCCGACCCGGACTACGTGCTGCGGCTGCAGACCTGCGCGGCGCGGCCGAGCCCGAGCGGCGGCGGCAACACCGACTCGTTCCTGTGCGACCAGCAGTACGACGACCTCTACAACCGGCAGCTCGGCGAGTTCGACAAGGCCGCGCGGGTCGACCTGGTCAACCAGGCGCAGGCGCGGTTCTACGACCAGGCGGCCGGGCTGATCCTCTTCTACCAGAACTCGCTGGAGGCCTACCGCACCGACCGCTACGCCGGGTTCACCATGCAGCCCGCGCAGGACGGCGTCATCGTTGCGCAGCAGGGCTATTGGGGCTACTACGGCGCGGAGCCCACCGAGGCGGCGGTCAACGGCACCTCGGGCACCGACTACAGCACCGTGGCGTGGGTGCTCGGCGGTGTCGTGGTGCTGGTCGGCGTCGTGGTGGCGCTGGTGTTCGTCCGCCGCCGGGCGACCGCCGACACCAGGGAGTGAACCGTGTCCGATCTGCTTGCCACCGTCCCGGACCAGGCACCGTCCAGCGCCGGTCGCCGCCGGTTCGCCCGCTTCCTGGGCGGCAAGGTCGGCGGCGGCCTGGTCAGCCTGTTCCTGGTGGCGGTGCTGGGGTTCTTCCTCTTCCGGGTGATCCCGGGCGATCCGGTGCGCACCATGACCCGCGGCGCGCCGGTCACCGAGCAGCAGATCCAGGTGCTGCGCGAGCGGTTCGGGCTGGACCAGCCGCTGTGGAAGCAGTTCCTGGACTTCCTCGGCAATCTGCTGCGCGGTGACCTCGGCACCTCCTACACCTACAGCCGCCCGGTCGGGGATCTGATCCTCGAGCGGATCGGGCCGACGGTGCTGCTGGTGGGCACCGCCACGGCGCTCGCGGTGGTGCTCGGGCTGTGGATGGGCTCGCGCGCCGCGTGGCGGCACGGTGGCGCGTTCGACAAGACCTCGACCTCGGTGGCGCTGACGCTGTGGTCGGTGCCCACGTTCTGGCTCGGCCTGATCGTGCTGATGGCCTTCGGCGTCGGAGTCGGCCCGATCCCGGGGCTGTTCCCGGTCGGCGGGATGTCCTCGCCGGACACCCCGCCCGAGTTCCTGCCGCAGCTGCTCGACGTGGCGCACCACCTGGTGCTGCCCGCGCTGACCATGGTCGCGGTGATCTACGCCGAGTACCTGATGGTGATGCGGTCCTCGTTGCTGGAGGAGATGGGCGAGGACTACCTGACCACCGCGCGTGCCAAGGGGCTGCGCGAGGACTTGGTGCGCCGCCGCCACGCGGTGCCCAACGCGCTGCTGCCGACCGTCACGCTGATCTTCCTGCGGATGGGGCTGGTGGTCGGCGGGGCGATCACGGTGGAGACGGTGTTCTCCTGGCCCGGGCTCGGGCTGCTGACCTTCGAGGCGCTGCGGGTGCCGGATCTGCCGCTGCTGCAAGGGATCTTCATCGTGCTGGCGGGGAGTGTGGTGGTGATGAACGTGCTGGCCGAGCTGCTCTACCGAGTGCTGGACCCGAGGGTGCGGGAATCGTGACGGCCACCGCCGGCCAGATCGTCCGGGCGCGCCGCCGGGCGCGGTTGGCCGAGGCGTGGCGCGTGTTCCGGGCTGACCGGGGCGGGCTGGTCGGGCTCGTGGTGCTGGTCGTCGTCGGCCTGCTGGCGCTGCTCGCGCCGCTGCTCAGCGATGCCGGTGGCCTGGACGTCACGCGCGCGACCGGTGAGCCGTTGCAGGCGCCCAGCGGCGAGTACTGGCTCGGGACCGACGAATCCGGTCGCTCGGTGCTGCTGCTGACCTGGTGGGGCACCCGGGTGTCGCTGGTGGTCGGGCTGGCCGCGGCGTTGCTGTCGGTGCTGATCGGCGCGCTGGTCGGCGTGCTCGCGGCGCACTTCGGCGGCTGGACCTCGCGAATCCTGCTGCGGTTCACCGACTTCTTCCTGGTGCTGCCCGCGCTCGTGCTGGCCATCGCGCTGTCCACGGTGCTCGAACGCGGGCTGTGGACGATCGTGCTGGCGATCGGTGTGACGTCCTGGCCGCCCACGGCGCGCATGGTGCGGGCGCAGACGCTGACCGTCGAAACCCGCCCGTACATCGAGCGGGCCCGCGCGCTGGGCGCCGGGCACGGGCACATCATCGGCAAGCACGTGCTGCCCGCCGTGGTGCCGCTGGTGTTCGCCAACACCACGCTGGCGGTGGCCAGCGCGATCATCGCCGAGTCCACGCTGTCGTTCCTCGGTCTCGGCGACCCGAGCCTGGTGTCGTGGGGCTCGATGCTGAAGTCGGCGATGGACACCGGCGCGGTGACCGGCGGCGCCTGGTGGTACCTGCTGCCGCCGGGCCTGGGGATCGTGGTGGTGGTGCTCGCCTTCACCCTGTGCGGGCGGGCGTTGGAGACGGTGTTCAACCCGAGGCTGCGGGGGCGGCGGTGAGTCCGATTCTGCAACTGCGCGACGTGTCGGTGACCTACCGGGGCGCGGAGGAACCCGCGGTGCGGGGTGTGAACCTGAGCCTCGGCGAAGGCGAAACCCTCGGGATCGCAGGCGAATCCGGCTGCGGGAAGACGACCGTGGCGATGTCGGTGCTGCGGTTGCTGCCGAGCTCGGCGCGCATCGAGGGGCAGGTCCTGCTGGACGGCGAGGACGTGCGCGAGATGACCTTCGGGCGGCTGCGCGCGGTGCGCTGGGCGAGTGCGTCGGTGGTGTTCCAAGGAGCGATGCACGCGCTGAACCCGGTGCGCACGATCGGCGAGCAGATCGCCGAGCCGATCAAGCTGCACGGGAGCGGCGGCGAGGACCTGCCCGCGCGGGTCGCGGAGCTGCTGGCGCAGGTGGAGCTTCCCGCCGACCGGGCGAACGCCTACCCGCACGAGCTCTCCGGTGGGCAGAAGCAGCGCGTCATGATCGCGATGGCGCTGGCGTGCGAGCCGCGGCTGGTGATCGCCGACGAACCCACCACGGCGCTGGACGTCGTGGTGCAGGCGCAGATCCTGGAGCTGATGCGCCGGCTGGTGGCCGAGCGCGGCATCGCGCTGGTGATGATCAGCCACGACCTGTCCGTGCTCTCGGCCAGCTGCGCGCAGCTGGCGGTGATGTACCAGGGGCGAGTGGTGGAGCACGGCGCGGCCCAGCAGGTGATGACCCGGCCGCAGCACGAGCACAGCAAGGCGCTGGCCGACGCGTTCCCCACGGTGGGCGATCCGCAGTTCCGGCTCACCGAGAGCGCGTCCCGGGGCGCCGCGCTGCTGGCCGCCGAGGACGTCGCCGTGGATTTCACCGGCCGTTCCGGGCAGGTCGTGCACGCGGTGCGCGGGGTCGACCTGGCGGTGGAGGAGAAGGAGATCGTCGCCCTGGTCGGGCAGTCCGGATCAGGCAAGACGACGCTCGCGCGAACCCTGCTGGGCCTGCAGAAACCGACCAGGGGAGCGGTCCGCTACGGCGGGGTGCCGCTGCCGACCGGCACCGCGGGCCTGCGCGACTACCGCAGGCAGGTGCAGCTGGTGCTGCAGGACCCGACGGGAGCGCTCAACCCGCGGCACACGGTGTACGAGGCGGTGGCGGAGGGCCTGCGGATCCACGGCATCACCGACGACGAGCGCGGCCGGGTGACCGCGGCGCTGGAAGCGGCGGAGCTGCGGCCCGCGGAGAAGTTCTTCGGCCGCCTGCCGCAGGAGCTCTCGGGCGGTCAGCGGCAGCGCGTGGTGATCGCGGGCGCGCTGGTGCTGGAGCCGAAGGTGCTGGTCGCCGACGAGCCGGTGGCGTCGCTGGACGCGACCGTGCGCGGCGAGATCCTGTCGCTGCTGCTGCGCCTGCGCGTGGAGCGCGACCTGTCGACGCTGGTGATCACCCACGACCTGGGCCTGGCGTGGAACATCGCCGACCGCGTGGCGGTGATGTACCGGGGCGAGCTGGTGGAGGTCGGCCCGGTGGAGCAGGTCCTCCTGGACCCGCAGCACGACTACACCAAGACCCTCCTGGCCGCAGTCCCCACCGTCGAACGCCGCGTGGCGTAGGCCCGGCGGGAGGCAAGGTTTCCGCTGCTCAGGGGCCGTGAGTGTTTTGTGGTGCTATAACGCCACAAACCACTCACGGGTCTTGACCAGGGACGACGGAGCGTGCAGCTGTTCACTCCAGGCTGTCCACCACTGCGGGGCGGCCCGGGCGGTCGACTCGGACGACGTAGTCCGCCAGGTGGTGCGGGGAGACTTCTTCGGCGTAGCGGTGGAAGGCCGGGAGGGTCCAGCTGTCCTCGTCGGGGGTTCGGCGGTTCAGGGCCGCTTCGGGGAGCCAGAGGTGGACGGTGAAGTCGAACGGCAGGCCCGCGCCGAGCAGGAGCGGGCCGTCCACCACGGCCACCGCCCGGTCCGGGAGCTGGACGCGGGGCAGGCGGGGCGAGCGGTCCGCTGCGGCGTCCCAGAGCGCGGGCAGGACCCGGCCGTTTCCGCTGTCCGACAACGGGTCCAGCACCTCGCGGGTCAGGCCGCGCAGGTCGTACCAGTTCGCGTAGTACGAATCCGGGTCGTGGTGGCCGTGTTCCAGGCGCAGGGACGCCGGGCGCAGGTAGTCGGCCATGCGGATGCGGATCACCTCGCGGCCGCGGGTGCGCAGCGGTTCCACCAGGGCGTCGGCGAAGTCGCCGGTGTCGGCGGCCGGGGCGCCGTCCACCGCGATCCGCGCCCAGCGGCGGGGGAGTGCTTCGATGCGGTCGACCAGCTCCGCCGCCAGCAGTTCGGGCGTGACGGGTCGGACTCGCATGGGGCACCTCTCGCTCGCTGACGACGTTATCAACTACCTCCCGGGCGCCAGGAATTCCCGCAGGTGCGCCAGCACCTGCTCGGGGCGCTCCTCGGCCAGGAAGTGCCCGCAGTCGGCGATCTCGGCGCAGGTCGGGTGCTCCGCGTAGTCGCGCCAGATCTCGCGCATCGGCAGCTTCGCGGGCAGGCCCGCCGATCCCCACAGCGCGAGCACCGGCATGGTCAGCTTGCGGCCGGCCTCGGCGTCGGCGTCGTCGTGCTCGCTGTCGAGCGGGAACGACGCGCGGTAGTCGTCGAAACCGGCGCGCAGCGCTCCCGGTGCGGAGAACGCGCGCACGTACTCCTCGATCGCCGAGGTCTCCAGGCCGTGCCGGTTCACCGTCCAGCGCTCGAAGAAGTACCCGAGGTAGCCCGCGACGTCGTTGCCCACCAGGCGTTCCGGCAGGTCCGGCTGCAGGTGGAAGAACCAGTGCCAGTAGGCGGTGCCCGCCTCGGTGTTCATCAGCCGCCACATCTCGCGGGTCGGCACGATGTCCAGCAGCGCCAGCCGGTCGACCTGGTCCGGGCGGTCCAGGCCCCAGCGGTGCGCCACCCGCGCGCCGCGGTCGTGGCCGACCACGCTGACCGAGTCGAAGCCCAGCGCCGCCACCAGCTCGGCCATGTCGGCGGCCATCGTGCGCTTGTCGTAGCCGTCGCGCGGCTTGTCGGTGCGGCCGTAGCCGCGCAGGTCCGGCGCGATCACCGTGTGCGTGCGGGCCAGCTCCGGGATCAGCTTGCGCCAGCAGTGGCTGGTCTGCGGCCAGCCGTGCAGCAGGACCAGCCCGGGTCCGCTACCCGCTGTCGTGTAGTGCACGCGCAGGCCGTTGACCAGGGCGACTTCGTCGGACGGCATCGATCGACTCCGTTTCTAACTGTCTAAGGGGGTTAGAGACTAGGATCGTAGATCGACGGCAGGGGGAGGGCAAGGATGGGCGACTGGGTCCACGACGGCGGCCGGCTCTGCCTCGACCTGGTCAACACGCTGCGCGACCGGTACCGCGGCGGCCGGGAGCTGCTGGTGGCGCCGGACGCGCTGGCCGAATGGCTCCGCGAGGTGGGGCTGCGCGCGGAGAGCTCGCCCGCCGAGGCGCACGTGGCGGCCGCGCGAGAACTCCGCGAAGCGATCGACCGGGCTGTGAACGCCCGCGCGCAAGGCGCGGTCATTGCGGCATCCGACGTGGAGCTGATCAACGCGGTGGCACGCGGCGAGAACCGTGCCGCGGTGCAGCTGCGCCTCGGTGCGGGCGGAGTCGTCGAGGCGTTCCGCTCGGAGCCGCAGGACCCGGTTCGGGCGGCTCTGGCGGAAGTCGCCGTCGATGCGATCGAACTGCTGGCCACCGACCCGTTCCCGCGAGTGGCGGTCTGCGCCTTCCACCTATGCGGACTCCGCTTCCTGGACACCTCACCGGCCCGTAACCGGCAGTGGTGCTCGATGACCAGATGCGGCAACCGGGCCAAAGCCCGCCAGCACTACGCCCGCCGCAAAGGCGGTTCCTGATCCCCGGTGCTCGGCCGGACTCTGCGCCAGCGCGCTCGGGCGAGTGCGATTTCAATGGAAATCAGACGTCTGATTTCCATTGAAATCGCGTCAATCCCGACACGCGGTCGGCGTGTCGGGATCCCGACACGCCGAGGAGGTCCCCAATTTCCATTGAAGTTGGACACCTGATTTCCATTGAAATCGCGTGGTGTCTCCGTTCAGAGCAGGGCGGGTTTCAGGATCGACAGCCGCTGGGCGTCGGTGTCGAGTTCGGCGGCGACGCCGAGCGGGACGGTGCGCTGTGCGGTGCAGTGGCCGAAGCCGAGTTCCCACAGGATCGGCACGCCCAGGCCGCCCAGCCGGTCCGACATCACCGCGCGGACCGCGTCGAGCGGCCCGCACTCCGTCCACGAGCCGAGCGCGATGCCCGCGGCGTGGTCGAACCAGCCCGCGCGCAGCAGCTGGGTGAGGAACCGGTCCAGCTGGTAGGGGGATTCGGTGATGTCCTCCAGCAGCGCGATGCCGCGCTCCGGCGGCGTCGGCGCGTCGGGAGCGCCGAGCGATGCCGCGACGATGCTGAGGTTGCCGCCGTAGGTGGTGCCTCGGGCGCGCCCGCGCACCAGGGCGTCCGCGGTGGAGCGGGTCAGGATGGTGACCGACTCGGGCTGGAACAGGGTGCGGCGCAGGTGCTCCCGCGCGGCGGCGTCCTCCGCGAACGCTTTCGTGGCGACCATCGGGCCGAACACCGTGACCAGGCCCAGCTGGGTGGCGACGGCGTCGTGCAGGGCGGTGATGTCGCTGGAGCCGGTGAACACCTTCGGGCCCGCCGCGGCCATCTCCGCCCAGTCGAGGTGGTCCAGGACCCGCATGCTGCCGTAGCCGCCGCGCGCGCAGAGCACCGCGGACACGTCCGGATCGCACCAGGCCTCCTGCAGGTCGGCGGCCCGGTCGGCGTCGGTGCCCGCCAGGTAGTCCAATCCCGGGTGGCGGTCGCGGACGTGCTTGCCGACGCGCGGCTGCAGGCCCCAGGCGCGCAGGTGGGCGAGCCCGGCGTCGAGCAGCTCCTCGGGCACGGGCCCGGCCGGGGCGACCACCGCCACCGTGTCACCGCTGCGCAACCTCGGCGGGCGACGTAGTTCGCGCATGCTCATCGGCGTGCTCCATCCCGCGATCTTGACCACCGCCGGTGAGCGTATCGGCCCGGCTCCCGGCGCGCTCCAGTTCGCCATTGGCGAACATCGGCGAAACCGGTGGTCGGCGGGCGGGTTCTGCGGGTAGACCGGCACCTGGTGCGGCGGTGACCAACAAAACGGGGGCCAGCCGCGCACCCGGTGCGCTCGGTGGCCTAGTGTCGGAGGGGTCATGGCTCGTGTCATCCACGTCTTCCGTCAACCTGACCGATTCGTCGCCGGAACGGTCGGGGAACCCGGTGAGCGCACTTTCTACCTGCAGGCGTCCGAGGACGTCCGCACGGTGAGCGTGCAGCTCGAGAAGCAGCAGGTGTCGGTGCTGGCCGAACGCATCGGCGCGCTGCTGGAGGAAGTGCAGCGGCGCTTCCACGCCGACCTGCCCAACCAGACCCCCGACGCGCTCGTCGACACCGAACCGCTGCAGGTCCCGGTCGACGAGGAGTTCCGGGTCGGGACCATGGGACTGGGCTGGGACGCCGAGACCGAGGCGGTGGTGGTCGAACTGCTGGCCGTCACCGACGAGGAGCTCGACGAATCGGTGGTGCTCGACGACACCGAGGAGGGCCCGGACGCGCTCCGGGTGTTCCTCAGCCCCGCGCACGCGCGGGCGTTCGCCGAGCGCGCCGAACGCGTCATCAACGCCGGTCGCAAGCCCTGCCCGCTGTGCGCCGAACCGCTCGACCCCAACGGCCACATCTGCCCGCGCCAGAACGGCTACCGCCGTTCGGAAGAGGTCTGAGGCACGTGCGCGCGGGTGATCCCGCGGTGCACGAGCTGCTCCTGAACGGACGCTTGGACGTCCAGGGGCGGTTGGTGGAGGCGTCGAACGCGACGCTGTTCTGCGGGATCGAGATCGACGGCATGGCCGCCGAGTGCGTTTACAAGCCGGTGCGCGGGGAACGCCCGCTGTGGGACTTCCCGGACGGCACGCTGGCCGGCCGCGAGGTCGGCTCCGCCCTGGTCGCCGAAGCGATCGGCTGGGAGCTGATCCCGCCGACGGTGCTGCGCGATGGGCCGTTCGGGCCGGGCATGGTGCAGCTGTGGGTGGACGTCGAGGAGGACTCCGGGCTGGTCGGCATCGTCGCCCCGGACGAGGTGCCGGACGGCTGGCTGCCGGTGTTGCGCGCCCAGGACCACCACGGTGATCCAGTCGTGCTGGCGCACGCCGACCACGAGCAGCTGCGCCGACTGGCGGTGCTCGACATCGTGATCAACAACGCCGACCGCAAGGGCGGCCACATCCTGCACGCCCCGGACGGCCGCGTGCTGGGCGTGGACCACGGAGTCAGCCTGAACACCGACGACAAGCTGCGCACCGTGCTGTGGGGCTGGATCGGCGAGCCGTTGCCGGACGACGCCGTCGACAAGCTGGGCGAGCTGCGGGCCCTGATGGAGGGCGAGCTGGCGGTCCGGCTGGCCGAGCACATCACGCCGAAGGAAGTTCAGGCCATCAGCACCCGCATCGACCACCTCCTGGGAACCGGCGTCTTCCCGGCTCCCTCCGGGGACTGGCCGGCGATCCCCTGGCCCGCGTTCTGACCTGAGGCTTTCCAGGCTCGTGACCGCCGAGGTTCTGCTGGGACTGTGATCCTCGAGGATTGCGGGTGCGGTGGGCGGTGCGCGCAGGGCAGTCTTGGGTGGTGTCGATCCAGCACCAGCCGCCGCGCCTCCAGCCCTCCTACGCCGATCGTCTGCACGCTCCGCTGCCCAGCTTCCGGGACGTGATGCGGCTGATGTGGACCGGCGGGTTCCGCGGGAGGGTGGAGGACGCCGACCGGATCCCGGTGCTGCGCAGCGGGCTGGCCCCGGTCGCCGCGCAGGACACCGCGCTGAGCTGGGTCGGGCACTCGACGTACGTGCTGCGGATGGGCGGGGCCGCGGTGCTCACCGATCCGGTGTGGTCCTCGCGGATCCCCGGCGTGCCGCGGCGCTTGACCCCGCCCGGAGTGGCGTTCAGCGAGCTGCCGCCGATCGATGCCGTGGTGATCAGCCACAACCACTACGACCACCTGGACGCCCCGACGATCCAGCGGCTGCCGCGGTCGACGCCGGTGCTGGTGCCCGTCGGGCTGGGCCGCTGGTTCCGGCGGCGCGGCTTCACCGAGGTCGTCGAGCTCGACTGGTGGCAGTCGGCGGAGGTGGCCGGGCTGACCTTCGACTTCGCCCCGGCCCGGCACTGGAGCCGCCGCGGCCCGCGCGACACCTGCCGGAGCCTGTGGGGCAGCTGGGTGATCACCGGCCCGCAGCACCGGGTCTACCACGCCGGCGACAGCGGCTACGGCCCCCATTTCGCCGAGATCGGGCAGCGGTACCCGGGCATCGACGTGGCGATGGTGCCGATCGGCGCCTACGACCCGCGCTGGTTCATGAAGCCGGTGCACATGGACCCGGAGGAGGCCGTCCAGGCGGTTGAGGACCTGGGCGCGGCGCACGCGGCGACGATGCACTGGGGCACCTTCGTGCTGACCCGCGAACCGGTGGTTGAGCCGCTGGTCCGGGTCCGCAAGGCCTGGCGCGAGGCGGGCCACGACCCGGACCGGCTCTGGGACCTCGCCGTCGGCGAATCCCGCGTCCTACCGGCCTGAGCACACCGATCTGCGCGGGTCTTCTGCAATTTCAATGGAAATCGCACGTGCGATTTCCATTGAAATCGCGCAATATCCGACACACCGTCGGCGTGTCGGACGCCCGACACGCCGACGGCGCGCAACTTCCATTGAAATCGGGGGTCTGATTTCCATTGAAATTGCGCAACATCCGACGCGCCGTCGGCGGGTCGGGTGCGGCAGCGCTCAGTCGACCAGGGCTTGGTAGACGAGCTGGTGGAGCTGGGAGCGGATGGGGTGGGTGCTGGAGGGCATCAGCTGGGTCAGGAAGAGGACCGTCAGGTCTTCCGCCGGGTCGACCCAGAACGCCGTGCTGGCCACGCCGCCCCAGGCGTACTCGCCCGCTGAGCTGATCACCTTGCCCGCCGCCGGGTCCTGCACCACCGAGAAGCCCAGCCCGAAGCCCTTGCCCGCGTTGCGCGCCTCGGAGAACGAGTTGAGCGCCAGCGATTCCAGGTCGGCTCCGCCCGGCAGGTGGTTGCGGGTCATGTAGTCGACGGTGCGGCTGCCCAGCAGCCGGGCGCCGTCCAGCTCGCCCCGGCGCAGCAGCATCTGGGTGAAGCGGTGGTAGTCGTACGCCGAGGAGAACAGCCCGCCGCCGCCGGAGAGCGCCTTGGGCAGCTCGAAGGCAGCCGCGTGCGCCTCGTCGTGCTTGGGGTGGCGGCGCGCGAGTCCCTGCGGGTCGGCGATGTAGAGGGTGGCCAGCCGGTCGGCGTCCTCGCGGGCGACCGCGAAGCCGGTGTCGGCCATTCCCAGCGGCTCGAAGATGCGGGTGCGGAAGAACTCGTCGAGCGTCTGCCCGGAGATCACCTCGACGATCCGGCCGAGCACGTCTGTGGCCACCGAGTAGTTCCAGGCCGTTCCGGGGTCGAACAGCAGCGGCAGCGAGGCCCACGCGTCGCAGCAGCCGGCCAGGTCCAGCCGGGCGCCGAGGCCGTTGCCGAAGCCGGCGCGGCGGTAGAGCTCGTCCACCGGGTGCAGGTGGTGGAAGTCGTAGGTGAGCCCGGAGGTGTGGGTGAGCAGGTGCCAGATCCGCATCTCCTCGCCCGCAGGGCGGGTCTGCGGCGCGCTGGCGCTGCCGCTGGTGTAGACGCGCATGTCGACGAAGGACGGGATGAAGTCGCTGACCGGGTCGGTGAGCTCGAGGGCGCCCTCCTCGTGCAGCATCATGATCGCGGTGGAGGTGATCGGCTTGGTCATCGAGAAGATCCGGAACAGGGTGTCCGGGCACACCGGCGCGCCGCTCTCGACGTCGCGCATGCCGTGCGCGGCCAGGTGCGCGATCTTGCCGCGGCGGGCCACCAGGACCAGCCAGCCGGGCAGCTTCCCGGTGTCGACGTACTGGGCGAAGTGCCGGTCGATGCGCCGCAGCCGGGCCGCGTCGAAGCCGACTTCGCCGGGGTCAACCTCGATCTCCACTGATATCCCTCCTCGGGCCACCGGATACGTGGTGTTTCTACACGTTGCGAGCGGCGAGGAGCGGTCCGGGATGCGAAAACCTTTCTGCTATTCCGGCGTTCGTCGGCCTCGCCGGGTAGCGTCGGCAGGGTGACGAACCCGACCCCACCTCCCGGTCTGCCCCGCACCGCGGGGGAGCTGCGGGCCAGCGGCCACGCTCCGCGCAGTGTGAAGGCCGAGTTGCGCGCGAACCTGCTGACCGCCCTGCGCTCCGGCCGGGCGCTGTGGCCCGGCATCGTCGGCTTCGACCGGACCGTGCTGCCCCAGCTGGAGCGCGCCCTGATCGCCGGGCACGACGTGGTGCTGCTCGGCGAGCGAGGGCAGGGCAAGACGCGGCTGCTGCGCAGCCTCACCGAGCTGCTCGACGAGTGGACGCCGGTCATCGACGGCTCCGAGCTCGGCGAGCACCCGCTGCGGCCGATCACCCCGGCCTCCCGGCGGCGGGCCGCCGAGCTCGGCGACGAGCTGCCGGTGGCCTGGCGGCACCGCAGCGAGCGCTACGCGGAGAAGCTGGCCACCCCGGACACCTCGGTCGGCGACCTGGTCGGCGACGTCGACCCGGTCAAGGTCGCCGAGGGCCGGTCGCTGGGCGATCCGGAGACCATCCACTTCGGACTCGTGCCCCGCGCGCACCGCGGCATCGTGACCGTCAACGAGCTGCCGGACCTGGCCGAGCGCATCCAGGTCGCGCTGCTGAACGTGATGGAGGAGCGCGACATCCAGATCCGCGGCTACAACCTGCGGCTCCCGCTGGACGTGCTGCTGGTCGCCACCGCCAACCCCGAGGACTACACCAACCGCGGCCGGATCATCACGCCGTTGAAGGACCGCTTCGGCGCCGAGATCCGCACGCACTACCCGCAGGACGTCGACGACGAGGTGGCGCTGGTGCGCCAGGAGGCGGACCTGCCCGCCGAGGTCGGCGACCACCTGCTGGAGGTGCTGGCCCGGTTCGTCGGCCACCTGCGCGAATCGACCGCCGTCGACCAGCGCTCCGGCGTGTCGGCCCGGTTCGCCATCGCCGCCGCCGAGACCGTCTCGGCCGCCGCGCTGCACCGCGCCGCGGTGACCGGCGAGCACCCGGCGGTGGCCCGGCCGGTCGACCTGGCCGCGGTGCCCGCGGTGCTCCGCGGCAAGATCGAGTTCGAGGCGGGCGAGGAGGGCCGCGAGGAAGAGCTGCTGGGCTACCTGCTGCGCCGTTCGGTGGCCGACACCGCGCGCGGCCTGTTCGCCGGGCTCGACCTGCAGTCGCTGGCCCAGGCCGTGGCCGACGGCCACCCGGTGGCCACCGGGGAGCGGGTGTCCGGGCACGACGTGCTGACCGCGCTGCCGGAGCTGCCGGTGCTGCACCAGGTCGCCGAGCGGCTGGAGGTGCGGGCCGGTGATCCGCCCGGGCGCATCGCCAGCGCCGTGGAGCTGGCGCTGGAATCGCTGTTCCTGGCCAAGCGGCTCGGCAAGGACGCCGAGGACGACAGGTCGGTGTACAGCTGATGTCCCCGCGGTTCCGGTACGACGCGTGGCACGGCGGGCCCGATCCGCTGGAACCGCCGGTGGATCTGCGCGCCGCGCTCGACCAGCTCGGCCGCGACGTGATGGAGGGAGCTTCACCGCGCGCGGCGCTGGAGGAGCTGTTGCGCACCGGCACCCGCGACGTCTCCGGGCTCGACGACCTGACCCGGCGGCTGTGGCAGCGGCGCAGCGAGCTGCAGCGGCGCCACCGGCTGGACGGCACGATCGCCGAGGTGCGGCGGTTGCTGGACCGCGCGCTGCAGCAGGAGCGGCTCGCGCTCGCGGCCGACACGGGTGAGGACGCGCGGTTCCGCGAGCTGCAGCTGGGCGCGCTGCCGCCGGACGCGGCCGGGCAGGTGGCGGAGCTGGCCAACTACGACTGGCGCTCCCCGGATGCGCGGGAGGCCTTCGAGGAGATCCAGCAGCTGCTGGGCTCGGAGGTCCTCGAACAGCGCTTCCAGGGCATGAAACAGGCGATGCAGCAGGTCACGCCCGAGGACGTCGAGCGGGTGCGAGCGATGCTCGACGACCTCTCGGCGCTGCTGGCCGCGCACGCCCGCGGCGATGCGGACGTGCCTCAGAAGTTCGAGCAGTTCATGGCGGAGCACGGGGAGTTCTTCCCGGAGAACCCGCGCAACGTCGACGAGCTGATCGACGCGCTCGCAGCGCGCTCGGCCGCGGCCCAGCGGTTGATGAACTCGATGAACGCCCAGCAGCGCGACGAGCTGATGGCGCTGTCGCAGCAGGCCTTCGGCGATCCGCGCATCGCGCAGGCGTTGCAGCGCCTGGACCAGCAGCTGCAGCAGCTGCGGCCGGGCGAGGACTGGACCGGCCGGGCGCGGTTCCGCGGTGATCAGCCGATGGGGCTGGCGGAGGCGACGGCCGCGATGGCCGAGCTCGGCGAGATGGACCGGCTGGCCGAGCAGCTCGGACAGGCCTATCCCGGCGCGAGCCTGGCCGACATCGACCTGGAGGCGCTGGAGCGGCAGCTCGGCCCGCAGGCGGTCGTCGACGCGCAGCGGTTGTCGCAGATCGAACGGCAGCTGCGCCGGCAGGGCTTGCTACAGCGGGCGCCCGACGGCAGCCTGCGACTGAGCCCGCGCGCGATGCGGCGGCTCGGCGAAACCGCGCTGCGTTCGGTGATCTCGCAGCTGCGCTCGCAGCGCGGCGAGCGCGACACCGACCGCGCGGGGGCGGCGGGCGAGCTGACCGGGACGACGCGGCCGTGGAGCTACGGCGACTCGGAGCCGTGGGACGCCTCCCGGACGGTGCGCAACGCGGTGCTGCGCCGCGCGGCCGAGGGCGCGGACTCACCGCTGCTGGACATCGCGGACCTGGAGGTCGCCGAGACCGAGCAGCGCTCGCGGGCGGCCGTGGTGCTGTGCGTGGACACGTCGTGGTCGATGGTGCAGGACGGGCGCTGGGTGCCGATGAAGCGCACCGCGCTGGCGCTGCACCACCTGGTGGCCACCCGGTTCCGCTCCGACGCGCTGCAGCTGGTCACCTTCGGCCGCTACGCGTCCACTGTGGAGGTCGGTGAGCTCGCGGCGCTGGAAGGCGTTTGGGAGCAGGGCACGAACCTGCACCACGCGCTGCTGCTGGCCGGGCGGCACCTGCGCCGCCACCCGGACGCCGAACCGGTGGTGCTGGTGGTCACCGACGGCGAGCCGACGGCCCACCTGGAACCCGACGGCGAGGCCGTCTTCCAGTACCCGCCGGACCCGCGCACCCTGGTCGCCACGCTGTCCGAAGTGGACGCGCTGACCCGCCTGGGCACGACGCTGAGCGTGTTCATGCTGGGCGAGGACCCGAGGCTCGCGGCGTTCGTGGACCTGCTCGCCCGCCGCGGCGGCGGCCGGGTCGTGGCACCGTCGGCCGACGGGCTCGGTGCGGCGGTCGTCGGCGACTACCTCCGCACCAAGCGCCGTCGCTGAACCGGCTCGGCCGATCAGTCGGCCGGGATCTTGGCGGTGGCCTCTTCCTCCGGGGCGGGCTCCTGGGGAGCGCGGCGGGCGCGCTTGTGGGGGAGGGCCTTGTTGTGGACCCCGGAGAGCAGTTCGTGGAAGCCGTAGCGGTCCGGGTTGCGGTAGAGGGCCACGCAGAACACCAGGAGCAGCGCGCCGCACACCAACGCGGTCAGGAAGCCGAAGATCAGCAGCGGTTCGAACCCGCCGAGCGCGTAGATCAGGTCCAGCGGCTCGTCGAGCAGGGTACGGGCGGCGCCGAACAGCAGCTCGCCCGGCAGGCTCAGCAGGAGCGTCACCCCGAGCATCATCATGCCCGCGATCGGGACCATCGGGAGCGCCAGCACCACCGCTCGGACCAGCAGTCGCCACGGTGCGGGCCGCGCGTTCTCGTCGGGGCCGACGAGCTTGAGCAGCAGCAGCTTCTTGCCCGGCGTGCCGCCCAGCGCCCACGGGATCAGGACGAAGTACACCAGCACCGTCAGCAGCAGCCCGCTCAGGAAGCCGACGTCGACGAACAGCGCGGCCACCAGCGTGCAGAACAGCATCGCGAACGGCAGCAGGCACATGTCCACGATGAACGCCACCAGGCGCCGGCCCAGCGGGACCGGGCGGCGGGCCAGCACGCCGTCGTCGATGGAGTCCAATGTGGGCAGCCAGCGGGTCACCGGCCCGGCCAGCCACCAGCCCAGCATCGCGCCGGAGGTGTTGGTGATGATGTCGTCGACGTCGGCCAGCCGGTACGGGCAGGCGTAGAGGCCCCACACGCCGGTGTACTGGGTGAGCTCGAAGAACAGCGACACGCCCAGGCCGATCGCGGCGGTGGTGAGGAAACCGCGCTTGAAGTGGTAGCGCAGGTACGCGCCCAGCGGCACCAGCAGCGCCACGTTCAGCGTCGCCTGCCACACGGCCGGGTTGTGCAGCACCAGAGCGCCGAAGCTGACCTCCCCGCCGGCTTCCTTCCAGATGTCGCCGAAGGTGTTGCCGGGTGTCAGCGCGGGCTGCGCCATCTGCGGGTACTTCGCGCACACGTCCACCACCCGGGAGGGCAGCGGGATCAGCGTCATGAAGAACGCCGTCAGCGCGTAGAACAGGAAGCTGTAGAACGACAACGTGCGCCAGCTCGTCATGACGCCGTGCCTGCGGTAGGTGACCACCGCGGCGGGCAGGAACAGGACGATGGCGAGCAACGGGAAGATGAGCGCCGCTGTCTTGATGGGCAGCAGGTGAACGCTTGACACGGGTGGAAACTATACGGTCGCCCGCCCGGGTGCCCGTCGGCAATCCCTCCTGCCGAGGAGAATCCCGGCGCGGAGCGTGCGCCACGTTACAGTTTCGGACCTGCGCGTTCACCGGCGTGCCGGATTCCCGGGTGCGGGGGCTTCCGCGATTTCAATGGAAATCAGGTCTTCGACTTCAATGGAAGTTGCACGACCCGTCGGTGTGTCGTTCTCCCGACACGCCGACGGACTCCGCGATTTCAATTGAAGTTTTTCCGTCCTCGTTCTGGGTGGCGGTGCGGGTGGCGGAACCTCAGACGCCGTCTGGTCTCCGGGATCCCGTTCTGATGTATGTCCGATACACGGCGAACGGGCTGTCCTCGCCAGACGACGTCTGAGAACCCGCGGCGGTGCAAGTGCCGTAGGTGGGTTATGCGCCTGCGGCGCATGCGACACCTTCCGCGCGGTGCCGGTCAGGCCTCGCGGCTACCGCTCCGGAACAAGATGAAAAACGCTCAACGGAAATCGGACGTCTGATTTCCATTGAAATCGCGTCCCCTAAGAGGGACTTGACAGGGGTTCCGGGGTCGTCAGGACGTCGAGGTCGGTGGGGAAGTGGTCCGCGCCGCGGGAGAAGGCGAGAGCGAATTCGGTTTCGGTGAGCCGTTTCCGGACTTCGGCGGTGATCCGGTTGAGATCGCCGCGCTCCGCTTCGGGCAGCGGCGTGCCCGCTGAGGCTCGCGCCGCTTCGGCCGCGCCGAGCAGGCGGGCCGCTCGTTCCGGTGCGGTCGCGGCCTCGGCGCCTGCCAGGCCTTCGAAGGTCAGCGCGATCGAGCGGGGATCGCCGACCCTGCGGGCGATGCGATAGGCCGACATGTGGTGCTCGCGCGCTGCGGCGAGGTCTCCGCGCAGTTCGGCGAGGAAGCCGAGTTCGGCCAGGATCAGCGTGTTGCCCGGCTCGAACTCCACTCGGCGGTGCCATTCCAGCACCCGGTAGAGGTGCTGCTCGGCCTCGTCGAAGCGGCCTTCGCGGCGCGCGCCCAGCGCCAGCCCCGTTTCGGCGTACATCTCGGCCGGGGTGAAGCCGCGCTCGGCCGCCAGCCGCATCGCGCGCCCGTGCAGCTCGCGCGCCCTCGGGTAGTCGTGCCTGAGCAGCGCCACCCGGCCGAGCCAAGAGGTCTGGTAGGCCACTTCGGCCCACAACCCGATGCTTTCCGCACCGCGCAGGGCTTCGGTGTGGTGGCGCTCGGCGCTGGTGTAGTCGCCGGTGATCCCGGCGAGCATGCCCAGCGCGTAGGACGCCTGCGCCAGCCCCCAGCGATCACCGGTGGTGCGGAACAGCTCGGCACTGCGCTCGGCCGCGGCCAGAGCAGCGGCGAGATCACCGCGGGTCATCAGGTGCGTCGAGTGATCGCTCAGGGCCGCGGCCAGGCCCCAGCGGTCCTGCAGCGCGGTGAACTCCTCGACCACCTCGTTGACGGTCGCCTCCGCCGTGCCCAGATCGGCGACCGTGTACTGGGCGTGGGCGAGGAACCAGCGGGCGCGGGCGCGCTTGGCCCGATCGGTGATGCCCCGCCACGCCTCGACGTCCTCCACCTGCTCACCGGTCAGCAACGCGATCGCCGCGTACCACGCGGCGGCTTCAGTTCCGCCTCTCCGCGATTCGCAGTGGTGGTTGAGTTCGGGGGCGATCTCGCGTTCGGCGGTTTCTTGTGGCTGGGCTGCGTCACGGTCCTCTGAGGTGCCGTTGAGCAGTACTGGACGTTTCTCCGCCCGATCATCCGCTCCCGAGGTGGCCAGTGCGGCTGCGAGTGACTGCCGGGCCTCGGTGAGCCTGCCACGCAGGAACCAGTACCAGGTCAGCGCCGTGACCAGCCGCAACGCCACTTCGGGCGAGGCGTCGTCGAGCACCGCGCGCAGGTTGGCTGCTTCGGCGTCCAGCAGTTCGAGCCACCGCCGCTGCTCCGGGCCGCGCAGCTGGGCCTCGGCGCGCTCGGCGAAGTCTGCGTAGTGCTCGTTGCGCCGCTGCCGCACGGTGTCGTGCTCGCCGGCTTCGCGCAGCTGCTCCAAGCAGTAGGCGGCGACGGTGTCCAGCAGCCGGTAGCGGTGCTCGCCGGTCCGGCTCTCCGCGACGACCACCAGCGATCGGTCCACCAGCCGCGACAGCAGGTCCAGCACCTCGGCCGGTCGGACGCCGTCGCCGGAGCACACCGCCTCGGCCGTGGCCAGCGTGCAGCCGTCGCGGTGAATCGCCAAGCGGCGCAACACGATCCGCTCCGCGGTCGGCAGCAGCTGCCAGCTCCAGTCGATCACCGCGTGCAGGGTCCGCTGGCGCTCCGGCGCATCGCGGTGGCCGGAGTTCAGCAGCGCGAACCGGTCGTCCAACCTGGACTCCAGCGTTCGCGCGCCGAGGGCCCGGATCCGGGTGGCGGCCAGCTCCAGCGCCAGCGGGATGCCGTCGAGCCGCCGGCAGATCGCCGCCACCGAGGCGGAGTTGTCGGCGGTGATGTCGAAGCCCGGCGAGGTGGCGGCGGCGCGGGCGGCGAACAGCCGCGCCGCGGCCGAGGCGCGGACCTCGCCGAGCTCGGCGCCGGTCTCGGGCACGGCGAGCGGCGGTACCGGCAGCACGGTCTCGCCCGCGATGCCCAGCGCTTCCCGGCTGGTGGCGAGGATCCGCAGCCCCGGCAGCAGCCGCAGCAGCCGCGCGGCCATCGACGCGGCGGAATTGATCACGTGCTCGCAGTTGTCGAGCACCAGCAGGATCTCCTTGGCGCGCAAGGCCTCCGCGATCGGGTCGGCCGAGGACATCGCCGCTTCCTGCACCTCCAGCGAGGCGAGCACGGCGTGCTCCAGCGAGCAGGTGACGTCCTCACCGGGCTCGATCCCGGCCAGCTCCACCAGCCGCACGCCGTCCCGGAACACCGCCCCGCGAGCCGATTCGATCGCCAGGCGCGTCTTGCCCACACCGCCCGGCCCGGTCAGCGTGACCAGCCGCGACGAACCCAGCAGCGCCAGCACCTCCGCGCTCTCGCCGTCCCGCCCGACCAGGTCGGTCACCGGCACGGGCAGGTTGTGCGGGACGGCGGCCGGGGCGGCCAGCGAGGTGTCCTGGGTCAGGATCGCCTGCTGGAGCTCGACCAGCTCCGGACTCGGGTCGATGCCCAGCTCGTCGGCCAGCCGCTCGCGCAGCTCGGCCAGCCCGGCCAGCGCCTCGCTCTGCCGCCCAGCGCGGTACAGGGCCCGCACGTGCAGCGCCCGCAGCCGTTCGCGCAGCGGGTTCGCGGCCACGAGTTCGCCGAGCTCACCGGCGAGAGCGGCGTGCTCGCCCAGCTCCAGCCGGGCCTCGGCGAACTCCTCCAGCGCGTCGAGGTGCTCCTCGGCCAACCGCTGGCGGGCGGCCTGGACGAACTGCTCGTCGGCGAAGTCGGCGAACGCCGGCCCCCGCCACAGCGCCAGCGCATCGTCCAGCAGCGCCCGGCGCGCCCCCGGCGCTGCCGTCGCCCGGGCCTGCGCGACCAGGCGGCGGAACCGGTGCGCGTCGACGGCGTCCGGGTCGGCCACCAGCGCGTATCCGGCGGAGCGGTAGGTCACCAGCTCGCGGCCGATGGCCCTGCGCAGCTGGGAGACCTTGGTCTGCAGCGTGTTGGCCGGGTTGCCGGGCGGTTCGGTGCCCCACAGGTGGTCGACCAGGCGATCGGCCGACACCGGGCCGTCGTGCGCGAGCAGCGCCACGAGCAGGGCGCGGACCTTCGCCTCGGGAACCACGACGGGTTCGCCATCGGCGGTCCACACCCCCAGCGGGCCGAGCACTCCGAAACGCACGGTCCAAGCCTAGTCCGCGCGCCCGACACCCCCAGCCGGTCGTGCGCGGACCGTGCGCGGCCCCCAGCAGGGTGGATACCAGCGGAAGGAGAACCGATGAACCAGAAAGCCGTGAGCGTCCTCGGACTCGGCGACATGGGTACCGCGCTGGCGGACGCACTGCTCGCGGCGGGCCACCGGGTGACGGTCTGGAACCGCACGGCGGCCAAGGCCGAGCCGTTGGTGGCCAAGGGCGCGTCCCGCGCGGAGACCGCGGCCGATGCGATCGTGGCCAGCCAGTTGGTCGTCATCTGCCTGCTCGACTACGACTCAGTCGGTCAGGTGCTGGCCCCGCACACCGATGTGCTGGCCGGGCGCACCCTGGTCAACCTCACCAACGGAACACCGGCTCAGGCCCGCGAGATGGCCACCTGGGCCACCGAGCACGGTGCCGACTACCTGGACGGCGGCATCATGGCCGTTCCGCCCTCGATCGCCACTCCGGCGGCGTTCGTGCTCTACAGCGGCCCGAGCGGAGCTTTCGACACCGCGCGGCCGGTGCTGGACGCCTTCGGCGAGAGCCACTACCTCGGTGCGGACCCGGGACTCGCCCCGCTGCACGACATCGCCCTGCTCAACAGCATGTACGGGATGTTCGGCGGCGTCCTGCACGCCTACGCGCTGGTCCGCTCGGCGGGCGGGTCCGCGGCGGAGTTCGCCCCGATGGCCCGCCGGTACGTCGAGACGATGGGCGCCTACGCGGAGGCGATGGCCGCGCGGATCGACGCCGGCGACTACGCCGACGACGTGACCTCGAACCTCGCCATGCAGACCACCGCGTACGCCAACTTCCTCACCGCCGCGGAGGAAGCGGGGATCAGCACCGAGCTGATCACCCCGATCTACTCGCTGCTGCAGCGCCGGGTCGCCGACGGCCACGGCCACGAGGACACCGCGAGCCTCGTCGAGCTGCTCGGGACGCCGCGAGCCGGCTGATCGACGGCACTCGCAAACCTGCGCAGGGGCCGGGATCTCCGGCCGGTCGGCTCCACCGTTCTGGTAGCCGGAGTCCTCTGTGGACTCCTGGATCGGGCGCAGCGGTGCGCGGTGGAGCTCGAACCCGGCCGGAAAGGACGAGGTGGCCGGTGGAAATCCGCCCGCCGGCCACCTCGGACGCTCTGGACGAAAGGAACTGGGATGAACGGCAGGACGGTGAGCGTCGTCGGTCTCGGCGACATGGGAACGGCGCTGGCGGAGGCACTGCTCGCGGCGGGCCACCGCGTGACGGTGTGGAACCGCACGGCGGCGAAGGCCGAGCGGTTGGTGGCCAAGGGAGCATCTCGTGCGGAGTCCGCCGCCGATGCGATCGTGGCCAGCCAGCTGGTCGTGGTCTGCCTGCTCGACTACGACTCGGTGAGCCAGGTGCTCGGCCCGCACACCGATGTGCTGGCCGGGCGCACGCTGGTCAACCTGACCAACGGCACTCCCGGTCAGGCCCGCGAGATGGCCACCTGGGCGGCCGATCACGGTGCCGACTACCTCGATGGCGGCATCATGGCCGTCCCGCCGATGATCGCGACGCCCGAGGCGTTCGTGCTCTACAGCGGCCCGAGCGGAACCTTCGAGACCTGGCAGCCGGTGCTCGACGCCTTCGGCGAAAGCCGTTACCTCGGTGACGACGCGGGTGCTGCGGCGCTGCAGGACCTCGCTCTGCTCGCCGGTATGTACGGGGTGATCGCGGGTTCGCTGCACGCGCTCTCCCTGGTCCGCTCGACCGGTGGTTCGACGCGGGAGTTCGCCCCGCTGCTGAGCAAGTGGTTGCAGGGCGTGGTCACCTGGCCCCTCGCGGCGGCCGAGCAGATCGACGCCGGTGACTACGGCAAGGACGTCGTCTCCAACCTCGGCATGCAGGCCGCCGGGTTCGCCAACCACTTCATCGCGGCGGAGGAGCAGGGCATCAGCGCCGAACTGCTGCTGCCGGTGTACCAGCTGATGCAGCGCCGGGTGGCCGACGGCCACGGCCACGAAGACCTCGTCGGCGTCATCGAACTGCTCAAGCGCTGAAAAGTACTGGAGAACAACGTGAAACAGCCTGTCGTCCTGATCGGCCTGGGGCCGATGGGTCAGGCCATGGTCAACGTCCTGCTCGACGCCGGTCATCCCGTGACGGTGTGGAACCGGACCGCGAGCCGGGCCGATGACGTGGTCGCGCGCGGTGCCGTCCGAGCCGCCACCCCGGCGGAAGCGGTGGCGGCCGGCGAGCTGGTGCTGCTGAGCCTGACCGACTACGCGGCGATGTACGAGATCCTCGGCCCGGTGCCGGATCTGACCGGCAAGGTGGTCGTCAACCTCAGCTCGGACACCCCGGACGTGTCCCGCGAGGCGGCGCGCTGGATCGAGCAGCGCGGCGGGAAGTTCCTCACCGGCGGCGTGCTGGCCTCCGCCGAGCTCGTCGGCGCGGAACCGGCCAAGGTGTTCTACAGCGGCCCGGCGGAACTCCTGGAAGCCCACGAGCAGACGCTGCGGCTGATCGGCGAGCCGCACCACGTGGGCGCCGACCACGGACTGGCCCAGCTGTACTACCTGGCGCACATCGACCTGTTCCTGGTCAGCCTGGCGGCGTACCTGCACGCCACCGCGCTGGTCGGCTCGGCAGGCGTGTCCGCCCAGGAGTTCCTGCCCTGGGCGGTGGACAACCTCACCACCAACCCGCTGGTGCTCCCGGCGGCCGCGGCGCAGATCGACGGCGGCGAGCACCCCGGAGACCTGGGCACCGCCCGGATGATGGCCGCCAGCGCCGACCACCTCCTGGAAGCCAGTCGAGCGGTGGGCATCGACGCCGAACTGCCGAAGGCGATCAAGGCGCACTACGACCGCGCCATCGCCGCCGGCCGGGGCGGCGAGAGCTGGACCGCACTCATCGACGTCATCCGCGACCCGCGGTGACATCCGAACGAAATCCCTTGGAGAACGACATGAAGCAGCCTGTCACCCTGATCGGACTCGGACCGATGGGCAGGTCGATGGTCCACGCCCTGCTGGACGCCGGGCACCCGGTGACGGTGTGGAACCGGACCGCGAGCCGGGCCGACGACGTGGTCGCGCGCGGTGCTGTCCGCGCAGCCACTCCGGCCGAGGCGGTCCGCGCCGCCGACCTGGTCGTCCTCAGCTTGACGGACTACGCGGCGATGTACGACATCCTGGGCCGGGTCGAGGATCTGACCGGCAAGGTCGTCGTCAACCTCAGCTCGGACAGCCCGGAGGTGACCCGCGAAGCGGCGAAGTGGGCCGAGCAGCGCGGTGCCCGGTTCCTGACCGGCGGCGTCATGGTGCCCGCGCCGATGATCGGCACCGAGGCGTCCTACGTCTACTACAGCGGGCCGAAGGACCTCTTCGACGCGCACGAGAAGACGCTGGGAATCATCGGGAAAGCCCACCACATGGGTACCGACCCCGGCCTGGCGCAGCTGTTCTACCAGGCCAACCTGGACGTCTTCCTGACCGCGCTGTCGGCCTTCCTGCACGGTTCGGCGCTGCTCGGCTCGGCCGGGGTTCCCGCGAAGGACTTCGCACCGTGGGCGGCGCAGGTGCTCCAGCTCGTGATCCATTTCCTGCCGCAAGCCGCTGAGCAGGTCGACTCCGACAACCACCCCGGCGACCTGAGCACGGTCACGATGATGGGCGCGACCGCCGACCACGTCCTGGCGGCCAGCGAGGAAGCGGGCGTCGACCTGGACCTGCCCCGCGCGATCAAGGCGCACTACGACCGGGCCATCGCCGCGGGCAAGGGCGGGGACAACTGGACCCGCCTGATCGACGGCATCCGCAACCCGGCCTAGGCGCGGAGGCCGTGAGTGCTTCGGGGCGCCCCGAAGCACTCACGGCCGTTCTCACCCGGTCACGGACCGGCGAAGGTGTTGATCACCTCCGGGTGGGCGTCGGCCCACTTCTTGGCCGCCTGCTGCTCGTGGCCCTTCTGGGCGCTGTTGATCTCGTTCTCCAGGGAGGCCAGCTGGTCGTCGGTCAGCCTGAACTTCTTGATCATCTCGGTGACCTCGGGGAAGTCCTGGGCGAAGCCGGCGCGGCCGACGGCGTGCAGCTGCTCGGCCTGGCCCATCGCGCCCCTCGGGTCCTGCAGGTCCTTGAGCGGGTAGCGGGCGTAGGCCCAGTGCGGGTGCCAGAGGGTGACCACGATCGGCTTCTGCTCCTTGGTCGCCTTGTCCAGCGAAGCGAGCATCGCCGTGGTCGAGGAGGTCTGCAGGGTGTACTCGCCACCGAGGCCGTAGGCCGGGATCGCGCTGTCCTTGGTGGTGCGGCTCAGCCCGGCGCCCGGGTCGATGCCGGTGATCACGCCGCCGAACTCCGCGCCCCGGCCCTTGAGGTCCTCGATCGAGTTGACGGCGGTCAGGTACTGGGGCACCGCGATGTTCAGCGTGCCCTGGTCGTACCAGACGCCGAGGTCCTCCAGCTGCGGGCCGTACTGCTTCCAGTAGTCGGCGTGGGTCTGCGGCAGCCAGGCGTCCAGGAAGAGGTCCGGGTTGCCCTGGGCGAGCCCGGCGTAGATCGGGCCGACCTCCAGCTCGGTGGCGTTGACGGCGTAGCCCTTGCGCTCCAGGAGCTCCTTGTAGAGGTAGGTGACCGCGATGTCCTCGTCCCAGGCGATGTAGCCGATGTTGATCGTCTTCGACTCCTGCCCGGTCGGCGCCTCGCGGCCGCCGCACCCGGCGGCGACCAGGACCAGCGCGGCCAGTGCGGCGAGCAGTGCGGCGAATCTCCGCGATCTCCTGCTGGACAACATTGCTACCTGCCTTTCCGCGGCGGCTGGCGGACCGGGCTCAGCCGGTCCTGGCCGCTTTGCGCTCCGCCCGCGCGACCGGCGAGCGGTCCGAGAGCACGGCGGTGATCCGGTCCAGGTAGACCGCCAGGATCACCACCGCCAGTCCGGCCTCGAAGCCCTGGGCGAGCTGGACCCTGGTGACCGCCTCGTAGATGTTCGAGCCGAGGCCGGGCGCGCCGACCATGCCCGCGATGACCACCATCGACAGCGCCAGCATGATCACCTGGTTGACCCCGGCCATGATCGACGGCATGGCCAGCGGCAGCTGGATGCCGGTGAGGATCTTGCGCGGCGGCGAGCCGAACGCCTCGCCCGCCTCGACGACCTCGGCGTCCACCTGCCGGATGCCCAGCTCGGTGAGCCGCACACCCGGTGGCAGCGCGAAGATCACGGTGGCCACCACGCCCGGCACCTCGCCGATGTTGAAGAACACGATCACCGGGACGAGGTAGACGAAGGCGGGCATGGTCTGCATCAGGTCCAGCACCGGCCGCAGCACCGCGCTGACCTTGCCGCTGCGCGCCATCAGCACGCCCAGCGGGATGCCGATCGCGATGGCGATGGCGGTGGCCACCAGCACCAGCGACAGGGTCTGCATCGCCGACTCGAACTCCTGCACGCTCGCGACCAGCCCGAACCCGATCAGGCTGAACAGGCCGAACCGCCAGCTGCGCAGCCACCACCCGAGCGCGGCGAAAACCAGCACCATGGCCGGCGGCGGCAGGGCGGTCAGCGCCTGGGACAGCCCGCCGACCGCCGAGCGCAGCACCAGGTCGATGAAGTCGAAGACCGGGCCGATGTTGTCGTTGAGCCAGTCCACCACCGCCTCGAACCAGCTGCCGACCGGGATCCGCGGCAGCTCGTACTGGGTGAGTGCGTCACGCATCGGAGACCTCCTCGGCCGTCTCGGGCTCGCTGCTCAGCGCTTCGAAGATCGCGGCCGGTGTCACCGCGCCGAGCAGGCGCTGCCGCCCGTCGACCACCGGCACCGGGTCCGGGCGGGCGCCGAGCCGCAGGAACAGCTCCCTCAGCGGCGTGCCCGCGGCCACGGGTTCGGCGTCCGCGGGTGCGGTGACCTGCGGGTCCGCCAGCGCTGCGGCGGTGAGCACGCGGCTGCGGTCGACGTCGTGGACGAACTCGGCGACGTAGGAGTCGGCCGGTTCGCGCAGGATCTCCTCGGCGGTGCCGATCTGCACGATCCGCCCGGCGCGCATCATCGCGATCCGGTCGCCCAGCCGCATCGCCTCGTCGAGGTCGTGGGTGATGAAGATGACCGTCTTGCCCAGCTGGGCGTTGAGGTCGAGCAGCTGGTCCTGCATCTCGCGCTTGATCAGCGGGTCCAGCGCGCTGAAGGCCTCGTCCATCAGCAGGACGTCGGTCTGCGCCGCCAGGGCGCGCGCCAGCCCGACGCGCTGGCGCATCCCGCCGGAGAGCTGCTGCGGGTAGCGGTCGCCCCAGCCCTCCAGACCGACCAGGTTCAGCGCCTCGGTGGCCTTCTCGACGAGTTCGTCCTTGCCCGCGCCGCGGATCCGCAGCCCGTAACCGGCGTTGTCCAGCACGGTCCGGTGCGGGAAGAGCGCGAAGTGCTGGAAGACCATGCTCATCTTCTCCTGGCGCATCGCGCGCAGCGCCTTGCGCGACATCGCGGTGACGTCCTCGCCGTCGACGAGCACCCGGCCGGCGGTCGGCGTGAGCAGGCCGTTGAGCATCCGGATCAGGGTCGACTTGCCGGAGCCGGACAGGCCCATGACGACGAACGTCTCGCCCTCCGCCACCTCGAACGACGCGTCCACCACCGCCGCGGTGCCACCGGCCGCCTTGATCTCGTCAGGGCCGGCGCCGCGCTCGATGCGGCGGACCAGCTCCGCCGGCTGCGGCCCGAAGATCTTGTGGAGCCGCTCCACGCGTACCGAAGTCACCGATCGCCTCCACCGCTCCGCCGGGCAGCGCATTCGGATCACGATGCCCGGATTCGCCTTCCGCTCCTTTCGCCGATCTCGTTCCGGGAAAAGCCGCGTTCGGCAGATCGGGCGAAGATCGGCGCTTCGCGGAGAAGAGGCTGTCACGCCTCTGACCAGGCGAGATGTGATGATCGTGCGTTTGGATATCCCCTTTTTCAGGGCTAATGATCCCACTTCAGTGGCGTTGTGGCCGAGTGGTGACTACAAAGGATCTCGCCTTGCCGGAACAGGCGATTCCGCTGTTCTCGCCGGGGCGTTCTCGCGGGCCTGGCGGCGTTCGGACCGGCCCCGGCTCCCACGATGTGATACTGGCTATCCCCCGGATGGCGGCGTCCACCCGAGGCGGACGTTTAAGGTCGAGTGCATGCAACCCTGGTCATCGGTTCCCGTGCCTCGAGTGCCGGGCACGCCACGTCCGCTGCGCCTCTTCGACACCTCGGCAGGTGAGGTCAAGCCCACCGAGCCCGGTGCGGTCGCGCGGATGTACGTGTGCGGCATCACGCCGTACGACGCCACCCACCTCGGTCACGCCGCCACCTACCTGGCGTTCGACCTGGTCCACCGGGTGTGGCTGGACAACGGTCACCAGGTGCACTACGTGCAGAACGTCACCGACATCGACGACCCGCTGCTGGAGCGCGCCGAGCGCGACCACGAGGACTGGGTGGTGCTCGCGATGCGAGAGACCGCGCTGTTCCGCGAGGACATGGAGGCGCTGCGGGTGGTGCCGCCCGCGGACTTCGTCGGCGCGGTCGAGTCCATCCCGGAGATCGTCGAGGCGGTCGGCAAGCTGCTGGCCTCCGGCGCGGCCTACCGGCTCGACGACGAGCACCCGGACATCTACTTCCGCCACCGGGCCAGCGGCCAGTTCGGCTACGAGTCGAACTACGACGACGAGACCATGAGCGCCTTCTTCGCCGAGCGCGGCGGCGACCCGGACCGGGCGGGCAAGGAGCACCCGCTGGACGCGCTGCTGTGGCGGGCCGCCCGCGACGGCGAGCCGTCGTGGGAGTCCGAGCTGGGGCCGGGCCGGCCGGGCTGGCACCTGGAGTGCTCGGTCATCGCGCTCAACCGGCTGGGCCTGGGCTTCGACGTGCAGGGCGGCGGTTCGGACCTGATCTTCCCGCACCACGAGTTCAGCGCCGCGCACGCCGAGTCGCTGACCGGTGAGTTCCCGTTCGCCAAGCACTACGTGCACGCCGGGATGATCGGGCTGGACGGCGAGAAGATGTCCAAGTCCAAGGGCAACCTGGTGTTCGTCTCCCGCCTGCGCGGCGACCGGGTGGACCCGATGGCCATCCGGCTGGCGCTGCTGGACGGCCACTACCGCACCGACCGCTCGTGGACGGCCGACGCGCTGACCGCGGGCGCGGCGCGGCTGGCTCGCTGGCGCCAGGCCGTCGCCCTGGAGTCGGGCCCGGCGGCCGAAGCCGCGGTCGCCGAACTGCGCGACCGGCTCTCCGACGACCTCGACACCCAGCAGGCGCTGCGGGCGATCGACGCGTGGGCGGAGGAGGCGCTGACGACCGGCGGCTCCGACGCCGAAGCGCCGCAGCTGATCCGCACGGCCGTCGACGCCCTGCTCGGCGTCGAGCTCTGAGAGGCTGTCCGGCGAACTCGTTCTGCGTGGCGGTGCGGGTGGCGGACTTGAATCCGGTGGAGGGGCGTCGGTTCCGGCGCCCCTCCGGCACGCTCGCGGCATCGGTGCGCGGGAGAGGGCAGGCGGGAAATGCGGAAGGTCCTGATCGTCGGAGCGGGTCAGGCCGGGTTGCAGCTGGCGCTCGGTCTGCAGGCCGAGCAGTACGAGGTGACCTTGGTCTCCGGGCGCACGCCCGAGCAGATCCGCGGTGGCCGGGTGATGTCCACGCAGGCCATGTTCGGCACCGCGCTGGCCGGTGAGCGGGCCCGCGGGCTGAACTTCTGGGACGCCGAAGCGCCGCCGATCACCGGTCTGCGCAAGGTCGTCGAGAAGGCGGGGGAGGGGCGGGTGCTGGACTGGCGGGGCCGGTTCTCCCGGCCCGCGCAGTCGGTGGACCAGCGGGTGAAGATGGCCCGCTGGCTGGAGCTGTTCGCCGAGCGCGGCGGTGCCGTCGAGTACCGCGGCATCACCGCATCCGAGCTGGACGTGCTGGCTCAGCGCCACGACCTGGCGGTGGTGGCGACGGGCGCGGGCGAGCTGGGCCGCATCTTCGAGCGCGACGCGCAGCACTCGCCGTTCACCGCGCCGCAGCGGGCGTTGGCGGTCGCTTACGTGCGCGGAGCCGCTCCGTCGCCGGACGTGCCCGACACCGGCCTGCTCCGGGCGAGTTCGATGCCCGGCGTCGGCGACATCTACGTCATCCCCGGCTACACCTTCGGCGGGGCGTGCGATGTCCTGCTGTACGAGGGGATTCCGGGCGGCCCGATGGACTGCTGGTCGGATCGCCCGGGCGCGGACGAGCAGTGGGCGCGGATGCTGGAGCTGATGCGCGAGCACCTGCCGTGGGAGCACGCGCGGTTCGCCGGTGCCGAGCTGACCGACGAGCGCGCCACCCTGACCGGTGGTGTGACCCCGGTGGTGCGCAAGCCGGTCGCCGAACTCCCGTCGGGCGCGGTGGTGCTGGGCATGGGCGATGCGGTGGTGGCCAACGACCCGATCACCGGGCAGGGCGCCAACGTCGCGAGCCGGTGCGCCGAGTCCTATGCGGACAGCATCGTGGCGCGCGGTGAGCAGGCGTTCGACCGTGCCTGGATGCAGCAGAGCTTCGACCGGTTCTGGGAGCACGCGCGGCACGTGGTGACGTGGACGAACACCTCGCTGCGACCCGCTCAGCCGCACGTGCAGCGGATCGTGGCCGCGGCGGCGCGGCACCCGGAGATCCGCGACCGCTTCGCCGACGGCTTCGACGACCCGGCTGACTTCCGGACCTGGTTGCTCGACCCGGAAGGCGCCGAGGAGTACCTCCGCAGCTTCGGCTGAGCGGGCGCGGAGAGGTCAGCGGAACCCCGTTCGTGAGCCGCGAAAACGCAGTTCGGAGGGCTGATCGTCGGGCGCTCGGCGGCCGGTGATTGAGCCGGGTGGCCTGTACTATCTCACCCGATTGGGTTAGGAAGGGACGCGTTGATCACCGGAACGTAGGAGGCTCACGTGTCCCGATTCCGACATCGATGCACTGCGCTCGGCCTGGCGGCGGCGGTCGTGGTCCTCGCCGCGCCCGCCGCGGTGGCGACGCCGCCCGTCGCGCCGCCGGTCCAGCAGGCCCGCCCGATGCCGGACAAGAGCATCGCCTTCTACGTCGGCAAGAACCGCACCGAGCACGGCGCGACGCTGCTCGGCGGGTTCGGCCACGAGCCGTCCAGCCACTGGCTGGAGATCGTGCCGCGCCAGCAGCACGAACCGGGCTCGACCATCACCGTGGGCGCCACCGAGGAGGCGGACCTGCCCGGTCGGCTCACGCAGATCCCGCAGGTGCCGGAGACCGCGAAGTACATCACCTCCAACTACTCGGAGTTCGCCGGTTTCCCCGCGCCGCTGACCAACGGCGGCCTCAACGAGTTCCAGGTGGCGGCGCGCGACGTCTGGTCGGACTCGCGGCCCGAGCTGGTCGAGATGACGCCGCCCGGCCAGACCGGGCCCCACTACAGCGACCTGTCGCGCATCGCGATGGAGCGGGCGCACAGCGCGCGCGAGGCCGTCGAGATCCTCGGCGAGCTGATCGACGAGCACGGGTACACCACTTACGGCGGCAACTCGCACCTGTTCGCCGACGCCGACGAGGGCTGGGTGTTCATCGAGTTCGCCGGCGGCAAGGGGCTGTGGGCCGCCGAGCGGCTCGGACCGGACGACGTGCGGGTGTCCTACCCCGGCTACATCGGCGATTTCCCGCTGGACTACCAGGACAACCCGGACTACGCGGGCTCGCCGAACCTGATCGACTTCGCCGTCGAGCAGGGCTGGTGGGATCCGGCGAGCGGCAAGCCCTTCAACCTCCAGCAGGTCTACGGCACGCCGTTCCCCGGCCACCCCGGCAAGTCGTCCCCGGACGACGAGGCGCCGTGGCGGCACCCGCCGACGCTGGAGGAGGAGCTGTGGAAGCTGGGCGATGTGTCGCTGGTGGACATGCAGCGCATGGTCCGCGATCCGCGCTGGTCCGACGACCGCTCCGGCTACGGCCAGGTCGCCGAGCTGAAGCCCGACCTGCCGCACCCCGATCTGGCCACCCTGTGGGTGGCGAACACGGCCGCCGTCACCGCGCCCTACATCCCTTTCCACATCGGCGCCGAGACCGTCCCGCCGGAGTACAGCCAGCACCGCTACCTGGCCTCCGGCGCGGCGGCGAACTACCTGAGCCCGGAGTACGCGGCCCAGGAGGCGACGCGCTCGGCGACGTACCTGTCGAAACGGCTCATGTACTACACCTGCGACCGGCCCGAGGTGTTCCTCACCGACGTCACGCAGGCGCTGGAGGGCTTCGAGGCCCGGATCATGGCCGAGATCGGCGAAACAGAGAGGAAAGCGGCCGAGGCCTACGCGGCCGGTGACGCGCAGCGGGCGCGAGCGCTGCTGACCGACTGGAGCAACGGCTGGGCCATGGAAGGCGTCGACCTCACCGAATACCTGGTGAACGACGTCGAAGCCCGCACCAAGGAGCGGTTCGGCATCCGCCGCCCGGCGGTGGAGCCGCCGCCCGGCGTGACGGCGAAGGCCGAGAGCCTGGACATGTCCCTGCCGGAGGGCTCGATCTCGGCCCGCGACCGAGTGCACTGCGACCTCGGCAACGGCTGGGCCGAAGGCTCCACAGTGGACCGCAAGGGGCAGGTCGGCGACCCGGACGCGGTCCCCGACTACCACGCCGCGGCCCGAACCGACAACTCCGTCCCCTGGCTTCCGATCGCCATCGCGGCCGCGGCCGGCCTGCTGATCGGAGCCGGTGCCGTCCTCCTCACCCGCCGCCGCGTCGGGTGATCCCTGCTCGGTGAAGGGCGCTCCGCCTGCCGCTCGGAAGTGGTTGCGGGGGAACGGATGCCCAGGGCGAGGGGCGCCTTTTGCCAGCACGCGGGCGAAAGGCGCCCCTCGCGACTCATCGGGCCGCGTAGGCGTCGTGGGCCTCGGCGAACTCGTTCTCGTGGTAGACGTCCCAGTTGATCGACCAGGCCATCAGGCCGCGCAGCTTCGGGTAGGTGCCGTGCGGCTCGTAGGGGCCGCAGCCGGTTCCCGCGCGCAGGCAGTCGAGCGCCTTGTGGACCTCCGGGACCGGGGTGAAGCCGTTGCCCGCCGGGTTGGCCGCGGGCAGGCCGATCGCGACCTGCTCGGGCGCCAGCGGGGCGAAGGTGTTGTCCGGGTTGCCCGCCAGCGGGAAACCGGTCAGCAGCATGTCGATCATCGCCACGTGGAAGTCCGCGTTGCCCATCGTGTGGTACTGGCCGTCCAGGCCCATCACCGGGCCGGAGTTGTAGTTCTGCACGTGCAGCAGGTCCAGGTCCGCGCGCAGCGCGTCGATCACCGGCAGGTACGCGCCCGCGCGCGGGTCGGCGCCGGTGCCGCCGCCGTAGTGCTGGTAGCCGACCTGCACGAAGAACGTCTCCGGTGCCATGGTCAGCACGAAGTCGGGGCCGTAGCGGTCGTTGAGGGTGCGCAGCGCGCTGATCAGGTTGACCACCACCGGGGTGGTCGGGTTCTTCAGATCGGTGTCGCCGGGCGCGAGTTCCAGCGAGTGGCCCTCGAAGTCGATGTCGATGCCGTCCAGGCCCCAGCGGTCGATGATCGCCGCCGCCGAGGAGACGAACGCATCGCGCGCGGCGGCGGTCTCCAGCCGCACCTGGCCGTTGGCGCCGCCGACCGACAGCAGCACCTTCTTGCCCTCGGCCTGCTTGGCGCGGATCCCGGCGAGGAACTCCTCGTCGCTCTCCACGTTCGGGCACTCGGCGGCCTGGCAGCGGGTGAACTCCAGCTGGCCGGAGGTGGGCGAGGTCGGCTCGGCGAAGGCGAGGTCGATGACGTCCCACTCGGCGGGCACGTCGGCCATGCGCACGTAGCCGGAGCCGTTGGCGAAGCTGGCGTGCAGGTAGCCGACCAGGGCGTGGCCGGGGATGGCGGCGGGTTCGGTGGCGGCGGGTTCGGTGGCGGCGGGTTCGGTGGCGGCGGAGGCAGGCGCGGCGGCGAGGACGAGCCCCGCCAGCGCGGCGAGCGCGGTGCGGATCCGTGACATGGCTGCTCCGATCCGGATGGGGTGAGCTGGAGCACACAAAAATGGACTAGACCACTCCGGGGAGTCAAGGTCCAGTCCATTTGTCGCCACACCGCGGGCACCCGCTCCCACCACGGCGGGATGCAATTTCAATGGAAATCAGACCTCCGATTTCCATTGAAATCGCATCAGTTCCCCCGCGCCCGGGCGTGTCGGACAGCTGGTGCGGGGGACCGCGGTCGCAGCGGGGGTCAGCCCGGGCCGGGGCCGAGGGGGCCCTTGCCGCCCGGGCCGCGGCGGCGGAGGTAGCGCTCGAACTCCGCCGCGATCGCATCGCCGCTGGTCTCGGTCAGCTTGACCTCGGCGTCGCCGCGCTCCTCCAGGGCGCGGACGTAGTTGCGGACGTCCTCGTCCTCCTCGGCCATCTCGCTGACCGTCTGCTCCCACTCCTCGGCCTGCTCGGGCAGGTTGCCCAGCGGCACCTCCACGTCGAGGGCGTCCTCCACGCGGTGCAGCAGCGCCAGCGTCGCCTTCGGCGACGGCGGCTGCGAGACGTAGTGCGGCACCGCCGCCCAGAACGAGATCGCCGGGATGCCGGCCTGCACGCAGGCGTCCTGGAAGATCCCGACGATGCCCGTCGGGCCCTCGTAGCGGGAGCGCTCCAGGCCGTAGCGGGCCGCCGAGTCGGCGTCGTAGGCCGCGCCGCTGACCGGCACCGGCCGGGTGTGCGGGGCGTCGGCGAGCAGCGCGCCCAGCGTCACCACGGTGTGCGCGCCGATCCGCTCGATCTGCTCGACGAGCTCGGTGCAGAAGGCCCGCCACCGCATGTTCGGTTCGATGCCGTGCACCAGCACCACGTCGTGCGCGCAGCCCGGCGGGCGGCAGACCGACAGCCGCGTGGTCGGCCAGGTGACCTGGCGGGTGATGCCGTCGACCAGCTTGACCGTGGGGCGGGTGACCTGGAAGTCGTAGTACGGGTCCGGGTCGATCTCGCTCAGCGGTTCGGCGTCCCAGATGAGCTGCAGGTGCTCGATCGCAGAACTGGCGGCATCGCCCGCGTCGTTCCACCCCTCGAAACCACAAATTACGATGGGGTTCTCCAGCTGCGGAAAGTCCTGCTTCTCGCTCACGCGAACCCCCCTCCGAAGCTGCGGTTCGATCGCGGCAGTGGTGTAAGCCCAGCGTTCCACCCCTCGAAACCGGCGATGACGATCGGGTCGGTCAACTCGGGGAGTTCGGCGCGCGGATTTTCGGTGGCGTGTGCGTCGCGATCGGTCACCGACCCAGCCTACGACGCCGTGCCGACGCCAGCGCCGGACATACCGGGGCCGGCCGCAACGCTCCTGGATCGTGATCCGCAGCCGGTTTGACGCCCGGACCTGCGGGCCAGACCCTTGACCTCAGCGCCCGCCAGGACCACGGGTGTCCCGGTCGTCCGCCGCGCGCGAGCGGGGTGTTCTCGCCGGGCGAACACCGGTTGCGGAGCGGATGCCCAGTGGACCACGCCAGGCCGTCACCGAACGGGGAGAACGGGATCTCCCCGCGATCGCGGTTGCGGCTGTCCATCGGCAGGCGGCCGCGCGATCTCGCGCAGCTCGGCCTGGTCGGCGGCCTGCTGGCGCTGAGCGTGCTGCTCGTGCTGGTGCCGGTGAACCCGGTGGAGCTGGCGATCTACGACCAGCTGGGCCGGATCCCGGCGGTGTCCGATCCGCTGTGGGTGGTGCTGAGCTGGCTCGGTACGTGGGCGGGCATCGCCGGGGTGACCGCGGTGGCGGCCTACGCCGGCTGGATCCGGGTGGCGCTGCTGTCCGCGGCCTCGGGCGCGGTGACCTGGGCGTTGGCGCTGCTCATGCACGAGGTGCTCGGGTTGCACCAGGTGTCCTCGGCCGGGCTGTTCCCGTTCCCGGCCGAGGAGGTGGCCGTCGTGGCGGTGCTGGTCGTGGTCGTCGCGCCCTACCTGGGCGGATACGCCCGCTCCGCCGGGTGGGTGCTGACGGCGCTCGTCGGCGTCGCCGTGGTGCACCTGGGCGGGCACCTGCCGCTGGCGGCGGTGGGCGGGGCGCTGCTGGGCTGGGGCGTCGGGACGCTGTTCCACGTGGTGTGGGGCGCTCCGGGACGCCGGGTCTCCGACCTGATCGTCCGGGACGAGCTGGAGCAGGCCGGGCTCGCGCCGCGCTCGATCGTCGCGCTGCGGCACCGGTTCCTGGAACCGCGCGAGTTCGCCGTGCGCACCGAGGAGGGGACGACGCTGCGGGTCAAGGTGGTGCGGCGGATGAGCCGTCGCGCCGGGGCCTGGTACAAGATCAAGCGGCTGCTCGCGCTGCTGGACGTCCAGGACGAACCGCGGCTGTCGACACCGCACCACGAGGTCGAGCACGAGGCGTACGTGACGCTGCTGGCCGAGCGCGCCGGGGTGCGCACGCCGCCGGTGGTGCTGGCCTGCGACGTCGAGCACGCACCCGCGCTGCTGGTGGTGCGGCAGGTGCCGGGGCGGCGCCTCTCGGAGCTGAGCGCGGCGGAGATCGACGACGAGCTGCTGGCGGAGATCTGGGCGCAGCTCGGCGCGCTGGCCCGCGCGCGCATCGCCCACCACGACCTGCGGGCGAAGAACGTCCTGGTCGACGAGCAGAAGCGGCCGTGGCTGCTCAGCTTCACCTTCAGCCACGCCGGAGCCGGTGCGGCGCGCTGCGCGCGGGACCTGGCCGAGGCGCTGGTGTCGATCGCGTCGGTGGTGGGCGCGGAGCGCGCGGTGCGCTCGGCGATCAGCGCGCTGCCCACCGAGCAGCTGGAAGGGGCGCTGCGCAACCTGCTGCCGATGGCGCTGCCGAGGCGCATCCGCGCGCAGGCGCAGCACGGGCGCTTCCTGATGTCCGAGGTGCGCGAGGCGCTGGCCGACGGGCTCGGGCAGCCGATCCCGGGCTTCCGCTCGCCGGTCCGCCCGGTCACCGTGATCGGGCTGCTGCTCATCGGCGCCGCCGTCTACCTGCTGCTGCCGGAGCTGTCGAGCATGGACGAGGTGCTCCTGGCGGCCCGCCACGCCGACTGGGGCTGGCTGGCGGTGGCGGTGCTGACCGGCTTCCTCGCGATCCTGCTGTCGTCGATCTCGGTGCAGGGCTCCAGCCGGGTGCCGCTGCCGTTCTGGCGCACCCTGGCGGTGCAGGTGGCCGCCGCGTTCACCGGCCGCACCACGCCGGGCGGCGCCGGGTTCTTCGGGATCAACGTGGTGTACATGGAGCGGCTCGGCCTGCGCCGGCCGCTCGCGGTCGGGGTGACGCTGCTGAACCAGGCGGGCACCGGCGCGGTGGCGTTCGTGGTGGCCGTGATCGGGGTGTTCGCGATCGGCCTGTCCGGCACCTTCACCCGGCTGTCGTTCCCGGCGGGCTGGCCGGTGCTGGTGGCGACGGTCGCGGTGCTGGTGACCGCCGCCGCGGTGCTGGCCTCGCCGTTCGGGCGGCGGCGGATCGTGGCGCCCTCGCTCGAAGTCGGCCGGGAGCTGCTGGACACGCTGCGGCACCCGGTCCGGGCGCTGCAGCTGTTCGGCGGCGGTCTGGGCTACCTGGTGGTGTCGGGGCTGGGCCTGGCCGCCTGCCTGGCCGCGCTGCACCTGGAGTTCTCCTGGGTGGCGGTGACGGTCGTGTTCATCATCGGCAACACGCTCGGGCACCTGGTGCCCTCGCCCGGTGGCCTGGGCGCGGTGGAGGCCGTGCTGCTCGCGGGCCTGAGCGCGATGGGGATCCCGGCGACGGCGGCGGTCACCGCGGTGCTGCTCTCCCGCCTGCTGACCTACTGGCTGCCGGTCCTGCCCGGCATCGCGGTGTTCCGCTTCCTCCAGCACGAGGGCGTCATCTGACCTCCCGAAACCGGCCCGGCCGGGAGACGAGGGATTGCCCACTTTCAGTGGGGCGGGTGGGGGTCGCGGTGCTGTACTGGGTGGCGACTCAGCTTTGTCGTACCAGCCTGGAGGAGATCTCCGCGTGACCCGCGACGCCGGTCCGAACTCGCCCGCCGCCGTCCTGTTCGACATGGACGGCACGCTCGTCGACTCCGAGAAGCTGTGGTCGATCGCGCTGGACGACTACGCCGCGCATCGCGGGGGCGCGCTCACCGACGCCACCAGGGAAGCCATGGTCGGCTCGAACATGACGCGCAGCATGCGGATGCTGCTGACCGACGTCGGCGTCGCGGCCACCGATGCCGAGATCGCCGCGGCCGCGAGCTGGGTGGCCGAGCGGATGGCGGAGCTGTTCGCAGGCGGCCTGCCGTGGCGGCCGGGCGCGCAGGAGGCGTTGCGCCGGGCGCGGGCGCTGGGCGTGCCGGTCGCGCTGGTGACCTCCACAATCCGCTCGCTCACCGAGATGGCGCTGGAGACCCTGGGGCGCGACTCCTTCGACCTCACCGTCTGCGGTGACGAGGTCGACGGGCGCAACAAGCCCGATCCCGAGCCGTACCTGAAGGCCGCGCGGCTGCTGGGCGTGGACCCGGCCGCCTGCGTCGCCATCGAGGACTCGCCGACCGGCGTGGCCAGCGCGGAAGCCGCCGGCTGCCTGGTGATCGCCATCCCGTGCGAGGTGCCGCTGGCGCCCGGCCCGCACCGGGTGCTGCGCGATTCCCTGGCCGACGTCGACTTCGACGCGCTCGGCGAGCTGTTCACCCGAGCCGCGTGATGATCGACGTCCCGATCGTGCTGGCCGGGTTCGGCCCGGTCGGCCGGGAGTACGCCGAGCTCGTCGCCTCCCACCGCGCGCAGTGGCGCGATCAGCACGGCGTCGACCTGCGCGTGGTCGCCGTCCGCGGTCGCAGCACCCAGGTGGAGGTCGACGGCGTCGTGCCGTCCCGCGAGCAGTGGGAACAGCTCGAACCGCTTCCGTACCTGCTGGCCCGCACCGGAGCCCGGGTGTTCGCGCAGGCCGTTCCATCCGACGGCAGCGACCAGCCCGGCCAGGACGCGCTGCAGGCGCTCGGGCAGGGCGCGCACGTCGTGACCGCCACCAAGTCGCACCTGCTCACGCACTGGAGCCGGCTCAACGAAGTCGCCCGGCGCGCTGGGCGCTCGGTGCGGATCTCCGGCGCCACCGGTGCCGCGATGCCCGCCGGTGACCTGGCGCGATCAGTGCTGCGCGGCTTCGACGTGGAGGCCGTGCACGGCTGCCTCACCGGCACCGCGACCTTCGTGCTCGACCAGCTCGCCGCGGGCCATCCGCTGGACGCCGCCGTCGCCGAGGCGCAGCGGCGCGGCATCGCCGAGGCCGATCCGACCGCCGACCTCTCCGGCGCGGACGCCGCGACCAAGATGCGCCTGATCACCGGCCTGCTGTGGGGCTGGGACGTGGCTGCGGTGCGGGTCGAGGCGGAACCGATCGGCGGACCGCGCGAGATCGAGCCCGGCCACCGGCTCCGCCAGGTCGCGTCCGCCCGCCGCGACGAGCCCGGCCTGGTCCGCGTGACCGTCCGCGCCGAACCCGCAGGCGGCCCGCTCGGCGCGCTGGTCGGTCCGGAGAAGGCGGTGCGCTACGACTGCGGCGACGCCGGATCGGTCACTGTTTCGGGTGGTCGGTCGAGCCCGCGCGGCGCTGCTCGCGCGATGATCAAGGACACCATCGGCGCAGCGCTGGAGGCCACCGCGGGCCTGCGGTGAGCAGCCGTACCAGAGTCTGGACACCGGCGGTCCGCCGTTCGGCCCGCCGACCTGAGATGCAAGGATCGTGCACTGTGAAGACCTTCGACGAGTTGTTCGCCGAACTGCAGGAACGCGCCAGCACCCGACCGGAGGGCTCGTCGACGGTGGCCGCGCTCGACGCCGGGGTGCACGCGCAGGGCAAGAAGGTGCTCGAGGAGGCCGGCGAGGTGTGGCTGGCCGCCGAGCACGAGTCCGACGAGCAGCTGGCCGAGGAGATCTCGCAGCTGCTGTACCGCCTCCAGGTGATCATGCTGGGGCGCGGCTTGTCCCTCCAGGACGTCTACCGCTACCTGTGACCACGGGCCGCTCGATAAGTCTGAAGAAGCGCTTGAACAAGCGTGTTCGTCAGGCAAGCGGCGAAGCCGCTTCCTACCACGTTCGCAACTTGCACCGCCGCGGGTTCTCAGACGTTCTCTCGGGAGGACAGCTTCGACGTGGTGTATTGGACATACATGAGTCGGAGCTCCCGGACCGAGAGGGCGTCTGAGGTTCCGCTACCCGCACCGCTGATCAAGTCGACCACTGTCAAACAATGAAGAAGGAGATCGCTGCCATGCTGCGTGTGGCTGTGCCCAACAAGGGCACGCTGGCCGGGCCCGCATCCGAGATGCTCGCGGAAGCCGGGTACCGGCAGCGCCATGAGCAGCGGGACCTGACGGTGCTCGACGCCACCAACGACGTCGAGTTCTTCTTCCTGCGCCCCAAGGACATCGCCATCTACGTCGGCTCCGGCGAGCTGGACCTGGGGCTCACCGGCCGCGACCTGGCGCTGGACTCCGGCGCGGCGGTCGAGGAGCGGCTGGCGCTGGGCTTCGGCGGATCCACCTTCCGCTACGCCGCGCCCGCAGGCCCGCACGAGTGGACCCCGAAGGACCTGCAGGACAAGCGGATCGCCACGTCCTACCCGAAGCTGGTCACCGACGACCTGGCCCGGCACGGCGTGACCGCCGAGGTCATCCGGCTCGACGGCGCGGTGGAGATCTCCATCCAGCTCGGCGTCGCCGACGCGATCGCCGACGTGGTCGGCTCCGGCCGCACGCTGCGCCAGCACGGGCTGGCCGCCTTCGGCGACCCGATCTGCAAGTCCGAGGCGGTGGTGATCGAGCGCCGCGGTTCGGCGGTGGACCCGGTCAAGGACCAGCTGATCGCGCGGCTGCAGGGCGTGGTGTTCGCCCAGCAGTACGTGATGCTGGACTACAACTGCCCGCGCGAGCTGCTCGACGAGGCCACCGCGATGACGCCCGGTCTGGGCTCGCCGACGATGGCGCCGCTGGCCGACGAGAGCTGGGTGGCGGTGCGCGCCATGGTCTCCCGCAAGGAAGCCCCGGCGATCATGGACCGCCTGGTGGCGGTGGGCGCCAAGGCGATCCTGTCGTCCGACATCCGAGCCTGCCGCCTCTGATGTTGCTGGGCTTCCGTTTTGTCTGAAATGTCCAGTGGTGCCACCGGATCGTAATCCGCTTCTGGCCCGGTGCGGGGTTGGTGCCCGCACCGGGCGCGGATAATGACCTCCGCGAACGATCTTGGACGGAAGACGGCGGGGGTGAGCGAATGGCAGTCGTGGTACCGGGGAAGACCCCGCCGCGGTGGGAGCTCTACGAGGGGATGCCCTGCTGGATAGAGCTCATCACCACGGACCTGGAGCGGGCCCGCGAGTTCTACGCCGGCCTGTTCGGCTGGGAGTACCGGACGCACAGCGATCCGGTCTCCGGCGAGCACGTGATCGCGCTGCGGGAGGGCTTCCCGGTGGCGAGCCTGCGCGCCGCCTCCGGTGACCACTCCACGTGGCGGCTGTACCTGGCCAGCGCGGACTGCGCGGCGACCACCGCGCACGCGCGGGAACTCGGCGCGACGCTGACGGTGCCGCACAACCACGTCCCGGGCGTGGGCACCAAGGCGGTGCTGGTCGGACCGGCCGACGCCGAGTTCGGGCTGCTGCAGCCCGAGGAGTCCTGGCAGTTCGACGTCGGGCTGCCGGGCACCCTGATGTGGGCCGAACTGGTCACCATCAAGGCGCAGACCGCGGACAACTTCTTCCACGACCTCTTCGGCTACGACGCGGAGAAGTTCGGCACCGAGAACCGCTCGGACTACTCGGTCTGGTACCTCGGCGACGAGTCGGTGCTGGCGCGGGTGAGCATGATCCGCGAGCACATCACGGCGAGCACGCACCCGCACTGGCTGCTCTACCTCGGCGTGGACGAGAGCGTCGGCACCGATGAGCTGGTCCGCACCGCGATCGCGCTGGGCGGCCGGGTCCGCGTGGACCCCTACGACTCCAGCATCGGCCGGGTCGCGGTCCTGCGGGACCCGACGGGAGCCCGCTTCGCGGTGATCGACCAGACCCAGGCCGGGGAGTACGGCACCGCGGCCAACTACGACCCGTACGAGGACTGACCGACCGCGTTCTCCGCGGCTCGGTTCCAGGGGGCCGTTTCATCGTGGTTGGTGGCCGCAGCTGCGGCGATCGACGCGCCGCACAGCCGAAGGTGTCGCATGCGCCGCAGGCGCATGACCCACCCTCGCAGCTCGCACCGCCGCGGGTTCTCAGCGTTCGCCTGGCGAGGGCAGCCCGTTCGTCGTGTATTGGACATACATGAGAACGGGATCCCGGAGTCAGGCGGGCGCTGAGGTTCCGCTACCTGCACCGCTGAGCAAGGTGAGTCTGGAAAACCGCAATGACGTTCAGTCGGTGCGGTCGAGGACTGATTCCTCGCCGGGGTCGGGTTCCGGCCAGCCCGGGTAGGGCGGCGGCGTGCCGCCGAAGGCCGGGCACAGCGGCTTGTGGTCGCAGTAGTCGCACAGCCTGCTCGGGTTCGGGCGGAAGTCGCCGGTCTTGCCCGCGCGCAGGATCGCCTGCCAGATCGCTTCCAGCGTCCGCTCGAAGCGGCGCAGCTCCGTCTCGTCCGGCGCGTAGGCCAGGCGCTGCTTGCTGGCCAGGTACATCAGCAGCAGCTGACGCGGTATCTCACCGCGGGTCCGCCACAGCACCAGGGCGTAGAACTTCATCTGGAACATCGCCTTGGCCTCGCCGATCTCACGCGGCGCGGCGCCGGTCTTGTAGTCGACCAGCCGGATCTCCCCGGTCGGCGCGACGTCGACGCGGTCGATGAACCCGCGCAGCAGCACCCCGGAGTCCAGCTCGGTCTCCACCCGCAGCTCGCAGGCCTCCGGCTCCAGCCGCCGCGGGTCCTCCATCTCGAAGTAGGACTCCAGCAGCGCGGTCGCCGACTCCAGCCAGCGCGCCAGCTCGGGATCGTCGGGCCCGTCGAACAGCTCGGCCAGCTCGGGCTGCTGCTCCTGCAGCTCCGCCCAGGCCGGGGCGAGCAGCGCGCGGGCCCGCTCCGGGTCGCGCTGCTCGATCGGCAGGCCGAACAGCCGTTCCAGCACCGAGTGCACCACGGTGCCGCGCACCTGCGCCCTGGTCGGGGTCTCCGGCAGCCGGTCCACCGCGCGGAACCGGTAGAGCAGCGGGCACTGCTTGAAGTCGCCAGCGCGCGACGGCGACAGCGCCGGACGTCTCGTCCCGCGGTCCTGGAGCGCGCCGCTTGCTGCTGTTCCCACCGGTTCGGCCATGGCCAGGAACCCTAATCGAGCCGTCCGACACGCGATCAGGCCCCGTGCGGCTCACGACTGCCGTACGGAGGGGGTACTACCCTGCGCGCATGCCACCGACCGCATCCCCGCCTGCCCGGCCCAAGCTCAACGACGGTGGCCTGCTGCTGTGCCGGGTCGCCGGGGTGCCGGTGCTGCTCTCGCCGTCGTGGTGGCTGGGGGCGGCGCTGATCGTGCTGCTCTACACACCGCTGGTGGGCCGGATCCTGCCCGGCGCCGGTGTCTGGGAGAGCGCGGTGCTCGCCGCGGTGTTCACGGTGTTCCTCGCGATCTCGGTGCTGCTGCACGAGCTGGGGCACTGCATCGTCGCCCTGCGGCTCGGCCTGCCGGTGCGCCGGGTCCGGTTGTTCCTGCTCGGCGGCCTGACCGAGATCTCCCGCACACCGCCCAAGCCGGCCCAGGAAGGGCTGATCGCGGCCGCGGGCCCGGCGGTGTCACTGGTGCTCGCGGTGGTGACGGGCATCGGCTGGTTCGCCATGGTGCCGGGCGGGGCGATCTGGCTGCTGGTGGTGCAGACCTGTGTGGCGAACCTCGCGGTCGCCGTGTTCAACGTGCTGCCCGGCCTGCCGCTCGACGGTGGCCGGATGCTGCGCGCGCTGACCTGGCAGATCACCGGCAGGCGCCGCACCGGGACCACCGCCGGCGTGATCGGCGCGGGCGCGGTGGCGGCGGCGCTGATCGTCTGGGCGCTGCTCGGGCTGCTCGAGAACGCCCAGGACCAGTGGCTGCGGCTGGGCGTGTGCGTGCTGATGGCGTGGTTCGTGGTGGCGGGTGCCAACGCGGAGCGCGCCGCCGACCGGCGCCGGAGCTGGCCTGCCGGGCTGACGCTGCAGGAGCTCGTGCGCCCGGTCCTGCAGCTCCCGGCGGAGAGCCCGGTGGGCGATGCGCTGCTGGCCGCGGCGGGCCGGGGAGTGGTGCTGGTGCGCGCCGACGGCATCGCGGTGGGCCTGCTGGACCAGACCGCGGCCGAGCGGCTGGCCACCCACGCCCCGAACGAGCCCGCCGAACGAGCGGCGGAACCGGTCGACCCGGACACCATCCTGCTCGACAGCGAGCCACCGGAGGCGATCCTGGAACGCGTCCGCACGGTGCTGGCCTGGCAGTTCCTGGTGATCGACGAGGAAGGCCGCCCCAGCGGCGTCCTGCGCCGCGAGGACCTCCGCGCGGCCCTGCGCTCCCGGCGCGACTGAGACTCGCGGCACCTCGAACAGCTCCGTCGTCCCTGGTCAGGACCCGTGAGTGTTTGTGGTGCTATAGCACCACAAAGTGCTCACGGCACTTGACCAGCGGAAACCGCAGGCCGGACGCCGATCCCCGGGCTCGCCGGGGCCTCTGCGACGATGGTGCGCTGTACCAGCGTCGAGAAGGTAGGCCGCAGTTGAGCAGCACCGTCAGCGGTGAGTTCCAGCCCGGAGACCGGGTCCAGTTGACCGACCCCAAGGGGCGGAAGTACACGGTCGTGCTGGAGCCGGGAGGGGAGTACCACACGCACCGCGGCGCGCTGGCGCACGACGACCTGATCGGCGAGCCGGAGGGCTCGGTGGTGACCTCGGCAGGTGGCACGTCGTTCCTGGCCATGCGCCCGCTGCTGGCCGACTACGTGCTGTCCATGCCGCGCGGCGCGCAGGTCATCTACCCCAAGGACGCCGCGCAGATCCTGATGTGGGGCGACATCCGCCCGGGCGCGCGGGTGCTGGAGGCCGGTGCGGGTTCGGGCGCGCTGAGCTGCTCGCTGCTGCGCGCGGTGGGCCCCGAGGGCAGCGTGACCTCCTACGAGGTCCGCGAGGACCACGCCGAGCACGCCGAGCGCAACGTGAAGCGCTTCTTCGGCGAGATCCCGGACAACTGGTCGCTGACCCTGGGTGACCTCAAGGACTACGACGGCGACCCGGTCGACCGCGTGGTGCTGGACATGCTCGCGCCGTGGGAGGTCCTGGACAAGGTCCACGACAAGCTGATCCCCGGCGGGGTGCTGGTGGTGTACGTGGCGACCACGACCCAGCTCTCCCGCATCACCGAGGCGATCCGCGAACAGCAGAACTGGACCGAACCGCAGGCCTGGGAGACCCTCCTGCGGCCCTGGCACGTGGTCGGCATGGCGGTCCGCCCGGAGCACCGCATGGTGGCCCACACGGCCTTCCTGCTGGTCACCCGTCGGCTGGCGGACGGGGTGACCCCGCCCCGCGTCCAGCGCCGCCCCAGCAAGGGCTGAAACGCGCGACGGCCCGCCCCGGTGCTACCAGGGCGGGCCGTCGCGCGTTCTGGCGGCGGATCCACCGTCGCGGTGCGATCACTGGTCGAGCTGGCAGACCTTCCAGGTGCCGTCCTCGACCTTGAGCCCCATGGTCTGGTCCACGGGGTGGGTCTTGCCGTCGGCCACGTAGGTCCCGGTCAGCTTCGCGGTGGCCGTGTCGTCGCGCTCCGTGACCTGACCGAGCTCGACCTTGAACTTCCACTGCTCGAGCTGGTCGAGGGCCTGGTTGAGCTCCGCCTTGTTGGACTCGCACAGCAGTCCGCGGACGCTCTTGAAGTCGTGGTTGTTGACGTTGGTCACCAGCTCCTGGGCCACCGGCTTGGGATCGCCGGGCCCGCTGCTGAGCCAGAAGTACACACCGACGCCGGCGCCCGCGAGGACGACCAGCGCCCCGACGATGCCGAGGATCAGCGGCAGCTTCGACTTCTTCTGCTGAGGTGGTTCCACATCGGCGAAACCGTTGGGCTCCTGGAGCCAGGAGCCGGGGCCGAACTCGCTGCCCCACTGCGGGGGCATGGGCGCCTGCTGCGGCTGGTCCGGCCCTTGCTGACCCCAGCCGGTGTGCTGGTTGCCGTAGAAGGCGGGCTGCTGCTGCGGGGTTGCCGGCGTTCCCGGTGGCGGGAATCCGTTGCCCGTGGGTTGCTGCTGGCCCCACCCGCCCGGTCCGGGTTGCTGCGGCGGATAGGTCATGGACTCCTCCCCGGAGGTGTGCGTCGTGCTCGTCACCGTCTGCGCGGCGGCCGTAAGTAGATCAGAGGGCGCGGCGGGTCGTGCACGGAGTGGACCATTCCGCACCGAATTGTCACGGCGGGTTCGTCCGCTCTTGGTGGACGCTGGGGGCAGTTGTTCCAAATGATGGGAGAAGTTCCGATTGGTGACGAGGGGACCCGGGGGGCAACGCCACCCGGTTGCCGGAACGTTAACCCGGATGCCGGTGCGCGAGCGCGATCCGCGTGGCGCAACGGAAATCCCGCGCTGCCCAGCGGCGGCGGGCACCGCGCGACCCGCCGCGCAACGTATCGATCGGACCATGATCGTCGACGCACCGTGTCCGGCGGTCTCCCGGGTCGGGCCGACCCGCGGAGAACAACCTGGCCGACTTGTGGGTATTCGCGGATTTTTGTGGCACGCTGGGCGATCCGGCGGACATTCACGACGCCGCCGTCGTCGGTGATCGCCGGTACCGTGGTGGTACGAGCACGGGAGGAGGGTGCCGACATGCAGCACGACCGTCCCGGCAGCCGGCCAGAGGAGGGCGGCGAGCAGTACAGCGGTGGCAATGCAGAGCTCCGCAGCCAGATCCGTCTCTTGGAGGACGAGGTTGCTCTGCTGCGCCGCAGGCTCAACGAGTCGCCCCAACAGGCCCGGTTGCTGGAAAAGCGGCTGGCCGAGGCATCCGAGAGAGTGAGTCAGCTCACCGAACGGAACGCCAAGCTCACCGAGACCCTGAAGGAAGCGCGGGGCCAGTTGATGGCGCTGCGCGAGGAAGTCGACCGGCTCGCCCAGCCGCCCAGCGGCTACGGGGTGTTCCTGAACCGCTTCGAGGACGGCACGGTCGACGTGTTCACGTCTGGTCGCAAGATGCGGGTGGCGGTGTCGCCCAACGTCGAGACGGAGGAACTGAGACTGGGCCAGTCAGTGCGCCTCAACGAGGCCCTGACCGTGGTGGAGGCTGGTGCGTTCGAGCAAACCGGTGAGGTCTGCACCTTCCGGGAGCTCCTGTCCACCGGCGCTGGGGAGAGCTCCCGCGCGCTGGTGCTGGGCCACACCGACGAGGAACGCGTCGTGTGGGTGACCGAACAGCTGGTGACCGCCGGGCTCAAGGCGGGCGATTCGGTGCTCGTCGACAGCAAAGCCGGGTATGCCTTCGACGTGGTGCCCAAGGCGGAGGTCGAGGACCTCGTGCTGGAGGAGGTGCCGGACGTCGGCTACCAGGACATCGGTGGCCTGGCCGGGCAGATCGAGCAGATCCGCGACGCCGTGGAGCTGCCGTTCCTGCACTCCGACCTGTACATCGAGTACCAGCTCCGCCCGCCGAAGGGCGTTCTGCTCTACGGCCCGCCGGGCTGCGGCAAGACGCTCATCGCCAAGGCGGTGGCCAACTCGCTGGCCAAGCAGGTGGCGGCCGCGCGCGGCGACGACGATGGTCAGGCCAAGTCCTACTTCCTGAACATCAAGGGCCCCGAGCTGCTGAACAAGTTCGTCGGCGAGACCGAGCGGCACATCCGGCTGATCTTCCAGCGGGCGCGGGAGAAGGCCTCCGAGGGCACGCCGGTGATCGTGTTCTTCGACGAGATGGACTCGATCTTCCGGACCCGCGGCAGCGGGGTGTCCTCCGACGTGGAGACCACCATCGTCCCGCAGCTGCTCAGCGAGATCGACGGTGTCGAGGGCCTGGAGAACGTCATCGTCATCGGCGCCTCCAACCGCGAGGACATGATCGACCCGGCGATCCTGCGACCGGGCAGGCTCGACGTGAAGATCAAGATCGAGCGGCCGGACGCCGAGTCGGCCAAGGACATCTTCTCCAAGTACCTGACCGGGACGCTGCCGATCCACGAGGAGGACCTCAAGGAGTTCGGCGGCGACAAGACGGCGTGCGTGGACGCGATGATCCAGACCACGGTCGAGCGGATGTACGCCGAGACCGAGGAGAACCGGTTCCTGGAGGTCACCTACGCCAACGGGGACAAGGAAGTCCTGTACTTCAAGGACTTCAACTCCGGCGCGATGATCCAGAACATCGTGGACCGGGCGAAGAAGGCGGCGATCAAGTCGGTGCTGGAGACCAAGCAGCCGGGTCTGCGGGTGCAGCACCTCCAGGACGCCATCATCGACGAGTTCGCCGAGAACGAGGACCTGCCCAACACCACCAACCCGGACGACTGGGCCCGCATCTCCGGCAAGAAGGGCGAGCGGATCGTCTACATCCGCACCCTGGTCAGCGGGAAGAACCAGGAATCCGGCAGAGCGATAGACACCGCTACGAACACCGGCCAGTACCTGTGATGAAAGTGGCACGAAGCTGGTCTGCGTCGCGGCGCGGGTAGCGGAACCTCAGAGGCCTTCTCGACTGCGGGATCCCAGACTTGAGTATGAACGTATACGCGGCGTCTGGGCTGTCCTCGCGAGAAGGCCTCTGAGAACCCGCGGCGGTGCAGGTGCCGTAGGTGGGCTATGCGCCTGCGGCGCATGCGGCAGGTCACGTGCGGTGCCAGGTGAGCGTCGCGGTGAATTCCACACAACCGCACGTTGCCGGCTTGTGCTTCGGGGCCGCCACCTCCTCCGGGTGGCGGCCCCGAGCTGTGCCGGGGCCCGGCAGCGGTTACGTTTCCAGGCATGATCCCGCAGACACCGGTGGAGCGGCTCGGGCTCGGACTGGCCGCCCTGGGCCGCCCGGCATACATCAACGTCGGCCGCTCCGACGTGCTGCCCGCGCAGCGCAGCGCGCAGGCCATGCGGGAGCGCACCCGCGCGGTCCTGGACGCCGCCTACGCCAGCGGCATCCGGTGGGTCGACACCGCGCGTTCCTACGGCAGCGCCGAGCAGTTCCTCGCCGAGTGGCTGCGCGAACGCGGTCACGGCGACGTGGCGGTGTCCAGCAAGTGGGGCTACGCCTACGTCGCGCAGTGGCGGATCGAGACCGAGGTGCACGAGGTCAAGGAGCACTCGCTGGAGCGGTTGCGCACGCAGTGGGCGGAAACCCGCACGCTGCTGGGCGATCGGGTCGACCTCTACCAGGTGCACTCGCTGACCGCGAGCAGCCCGCTGTTCGAGGACATGGCGCTGCAGCACGAACTCGCCCGCATCCGCGACGCCGGCGTGCACCTGGGCTTCTCCACCAGCGGCGCCGCGCAGGGCGAGACCATCGAACGCGCCTGGGAGATCGAGGTCGGCGGGCGGCAGCTGTTCTCGGCGGTGCAGTCCACCTGGAACTCGCTGGAGCCGTCCGCGGGCCGGGCGCTGGCCGAGGTGCACACCGGCGGCTGGCGGGTGCTGGTCAAGGAGACCCTGGCCAACGGGCGCCTCGCGGTCGACGTGCCCCGGGAGCTGGCGGAGGTGGCCGAGCGCCACGGCGTGGCGCCGGACGCGGTGGCCATCGCGCACGTGCTGCACCAGCCGTGGGCGGACGTGGTGCTGCTCGGCCCGGCCAGCGTCGAGCAGCTGGCGGCGAACCTGGCGTCCTGCCGGGTGGAGCTGACCGACCGCGACGTGCACGCCCTGCAGACCCTGGCCCGCGACGCGGCGACCTACTGGGGCGAAAGAGCCGCCCTTCCGTGGCGCTGAGCGGGCGGGAGCGCCGCGGAACACCGCTGTGCGCTCCCGGACTCCTCACATCCGGGCGAACCACTCCAGGGCGAACTTCCGGCCGTCCGGGACGAACGGCCACTGCGGGTCGTCCAGGCGTTCGCGGAGTTCCGGCAGGGGCATCCACCAGCCCGCGGCGACCTCCTCGGGCTGGTGCGTGATCGGGCCGTCCCAGCGGACCTCGTAGAGGAAACCGTGGTACCGCACGGTGCCCTGGTCGAAGGTGGAGCGGAACAGGAAGCGCAGCGGCGCGCCGCGCACGCCCAGCTCCTCGGCGAGCTCGCGCTCGGCGGTGGTGTCCGGGTCTTCGCCCGCCGCGACGACACCGCCCGCCGCGCAGTCGTGCAGGCCGGGGTAGACGTCCTTGGTGTCGGTCCGGCGGTGCACGTAGATGCTCTCGCCATCGGGGGAGCGGACCAGCACCGCCGACGACGCGTGCCACAGGCCTTCCGCGCGCATCCGCTGCCGGGTCGCGCTGCCCACGACACGCCCGGCCGCGTCGTACACGGCCACCAGTTCTTCGCCAGGCTTCATGACCCGATCGTCGCAGCCGTCCGGCGAGGCCCACCGGACGCACCGGCACCGGCGGTGTTTACCACGATCCGACATCCTGTGGCGCGCAGCACTCCGCACGGTCGGTGATACCCCGTACGCTGCGAGGTATGCGGCGGATCATGGGAACCGAGGTGGAGTACGGCATCGTCGTGCCGGGCGATTCCAGCGCAAACCCGGTGCTGACCTCCACGCACATCGTGCTCGCTTACGCGGCTGCGGCCGACATCCCGCGGGCCAGGCGCGCGCGCTGGGACTACGAGGTCGAATCGCCCCTGCGGGACGCCCGCGGCTTCGACCTCAGCGCCGCGGCGCAGCAGCCCAGCAACTCCGACGGCGACGACCTCGGCGCGGCCAACGTCATCCTCACCAACGGCGCGCGGCTCTACGTCGACCACGCGCACCCGGAGTACTCCGCCCCGGAGGTGACCAATCCGCGCGATGCGGTCATCTGGGACAAGGCCGGCGAACGGGTGATGGAGGAGGCGGCGATCCGGGCGGCCAGCGTGCCCGGCACCGCGCCCATCCAGCTCTACAAGAACAACGTCGACGGCAAGGGCGCCAGCTACGGCACCCACGAGAACTACCTGATGTCGCGCAGCACCCCGTTCACCGCGGTGATCGGCGGGCTGACCCCGTTCTTCGCCTCCCGCCAGGTGATCTGCGGATCGGGCCGGGTAGGCGTCGGGCAGGCGGGGGAGAAGGCCGGGTTCCAGCTCTCGCAGCGCTCCGACTACATCGAGGTCGAGGTCGGCCTGGAGACGACGCTCAAGCGCGGCATCATCAACACCCGCGACGAACCGCACGCCGACGCCGACAAGTACCGGCGGCTGCACGTGATCATCGGCGACGCCAACCTGGCGGAGACCTCGACCTACCTCAAGCTCGGCACCGCGGCGCTGGTGCTGGACATGATCGAGTCCGGTCAGCGCTTCGACGACCTGAAGCTGGTCGACCCGGTGCAGGCCGTGCACCTGATCAGCCACGACCCGACGCTGAAGCAGACCGTGGAGCTCGCCGACGGCCGCCGGTTCACCGGCCTGGACCTGCAGCGCGCCTACCACGAGCGGGCGGCGGCCTTCCTCGACGAGCACGGCGGCGAGCGGGCCGCGCGCGAGGTGCTGGACACCTGGGGCGAGGTGCTGGACCTGCTCAGCACCGACCCGATGAGCTGCGCCGACCGGCTGGACTGGCCGGCCAAGCTGCGGCTGCTGGAGAGCTACCGCAGCCGCGACAGCCTGGGCTGGGCCTCACCGCGGCTGCACATGATCGACCTGCAGTACTCCGACGTCCGGCTGGACAAGGGCCTCTACAACCGACTGGTCGCGCGCGGCTCGATGAAGCGCCTGGTCAGCGAGGAGGAGGTCCGCGACGCGGTGCTCACGCCGCCGGAGGACACCCGGGCCTACTTCCGCGGCCGCTGCCTGGAGCGCTACCCGGCGGAGGTGGCGGCGGCGTCCTGGGACTCGGTCATCTTCGACCTCGGCCGGGAATCGCTGGTGCGCATCCCGACGCTGGAACCGCTGCGCGGCACGAAGGCCCACGTCGGCGCGCTCCTGGAGGCCGCGGCCAGCGCCGAGGAGCTGGTCGACTCCCTGACCAAGGGATGACGGAGGGCCACCTCAGGCGGGGCCGGGAGATCGCAATGACCCCCGGCTGGCTGTGGGCCAACGGGTGTTCGGATGGGTAGTGTTCACAGCAGGACGTCCCCGGTGCAGGGGAGGTCCGGAGGTCGACCACCGGGAGGCGAGATGTCCCAGGAAAAGGTTCAGCGGCACGGCGGCGGCGACGGCGAGGAAGAGCAGGGGCCCGAGGCAGCCGGCCAGGAACGCCGCGAGAAGCTCGGCGAGGACGTGGACGCCATCCTGGATGAGATCGACGACGTCCTGGAGGAGAACGCCGAGGACTTCGTCCGCGCCTACGTCCAGAAGGGCGGCCAGTAAGCAGGACCGGTTTCCGGGCCGCCGCGCGCGGCCCGGTGCCGTCCGCTGCGCGCCGGATCTTGACTAGAGTGCGTACCAGTCGCAGGTCCTTCGATCGGGAGACGATGTCGCTGATGGAATCGAGCTCGACCCAGTTCCCGGGTCAGGCACTGCCCGCCGCCTACCTCACCCCGGGGTCGTCGTCGTTCACCGACTTCCTCCGGTCCACTTCGCCCGAACTGCTGCCCGGCGGCCGGAAGCTGGCGGAGGGCGCGGTGGAAGCACCGCACGGCACCACGATCGTCGCGGTGACCTTCCGCGGCGGTGTGCTGCTGGCCGGTGACCGCCGGGCCACCATGGGCAACCTGATCGCCCAGCGGGACATGGAGAAGCTGTTCGTCACCGACGCGTACTCGGCGGTCGGCATCGCCGGTACCGCGGGTGTGGCGCAGGAACTGGTCAAGCTGTACGCGGTCGAGCTGGAGCACTACGAGAAGCTGGAAGGCATCTCGCTGTCGCTGGACGGCAAGGCGAACCGGCTGGCGAACATGCTGCGCGGCAACCTCCAGGCCGCCATGCAGGGCCTCGCCGTGGTGCCGCTGTTCGCCGGTTACGACACCGATGCCGAGGATCCCGAACGCGCCGGGCGGATCGTGTCCTACGACGTGGTCGGCGGCCGCTACGACGAGGTGGCCGGTTTCCACGCGGTCGGTTCGGGTTCGCTGTTCGCGAAGTCCGCGCTGAAGAAGCGCTTCGACCCGGACGCCGACCTGGACACCGCGGTGCGCACCGCGGTCGAGGCGCTCTACGACGCCGCCGACGACGACTCGGCCACCGGTGGCCCGGACCTGTCGCGGCGCATCTTCCCGTCGGTCGTCACCATCACGGCCGCCGACGGTGCCGTGCGGCTGCCCGAGGAGCGCACCTCCGAGGTCGCCACCGCGGTCGTCAACGGCCGGTTGGAGAACCCCGGCGGCTGACACCCGCCCCGATCCGACTCGCGAGCAGATTCGAACCAGGAGTGCACAGCCGTGACGATGCCGTTCTACACCTCCCCCGAGCAGTTGATGCGGGAGCGTTCCGAGCTGGCCCGCAAGGGCATTGCGCGGGGGCGCAGCGTGGTGGTGCTCAAGTACGCCGGTGGGGTGCTGTTCGTCGCCGAGAACCCGTCTCCGACGCTGCACAAGGTCTCCGAGATCTACGACCGCATCGGCTTCGCGGCGGTGGGCCGCTACAGCGAGTTCGAGGCGCTGCGGGTGGCCGGGGTGCGCATCGCCGACGTGCGCGGGTACTCCTACGACCGGCGTGACGTCACCGGCCGCTCGCTGGCCAACACCTACGCCCAGCACCTGGGTGCCATCTTCACCGAGCAGATCAAGCCGTTCGAGGTGGAGATCTGCGTGGCGGAGGCCGGTTTCACCGCGGACACCGACCAGCTGTACCGGCTGACCTACGACGGGTCCATCGTGGACGAACCGCAGTTCGTGGTGATGGGCGGTCAGGCCGACGCGATCACCAGCGCGCTCAAGGAGTCCTTCAGCGACGGGCTGGAACTGGCCGACGCCGCCAAGGTGGCGATCGAGGCGCTGTCCTCCGGCGGGGACGGCAACCGGGAGCTGAGCGCCGACAAGCTGGAGGTCGCGGTGCTCGACCGCGCCCGGCCGAACCGCACCTTCCGGCGGATCCAGGGTGCGGCGCTGAAGGCGCTGATCCCGGAGCGGGCGTCGACTTCGGACGAGTCCGAGGGTTCCGAGGAGACCTCCGCGGGCAAGTAGCGGCGGTGGTGATTTCCCGCGAAATCGCCCTTCCGCGTGCGGGACTGACGGCGAGTTCGCGCGAGATCGCCCAACGACAGGCCCGGATAACTCCACGAGTGCGGGATGCCGGTCGGCTGACCGGTGTCCCGCACTCGTGCGTTCAGCACCGGATTCCCCGAACGGCTGCCCGCCAAGCGTTGACCGGCCGCAACGCCGCCGGAGGTCACAACATGCTGTGGTCGGAGGCCGCTTCGGACACCGCCCGTGGCGAGGTGACCGGGATGCGGCGAGGTCCAGTGCGGGCCGGCCGGCTGCCCGCGCGGCACGCCCGATGACGCGGTGCAACCGTTTTCGTCGGCAGGACGCGCCACAGGTGCCCGAACGGCGGACCGCCGCGAAGCGGTATTAGCGCCTAGTGTGGAGTCATGCAGCGGCGGATCTTCGGCATCGAAACCGAGTTCGGGGTCACCTGCACCTTCCACGGGCAGCGTCGACTGTCCCCGGACGAGGTGGCCAGATACCTGTTCCGACGGGTCGTGTCGTGGGGGCGGTCGTCCAACGTCTTCCTCCGCAACGGGGCCAGGCTCTACCTGGACGTGGGCTCCCACCCGGAGTACGCCACGGCCGAATGCGACGACCTCGTCCAGCTCGTCACGCACGACAAGTCCGGTGAGCGGATCCTGGAGGACCTGCTCATCGACGCCGAGCGGCGGCTGGCCGACGAGGGCATCGGCGGTGACATCTTCCTGTTCAAGAACAACACCGACTCCGCGGGCAACTCCTACGGCTGCCACGAGAACTACCTGGTCGGGCGCTCCGGGGAGTTCTCCCGGATCGCCGACGTGCTGCTGCCGTTCCTGGTGACCCGCCAGCTCATCTGCGGCGCGGGCAAGGTGCTGCAGACCCCGCGCGGCGCGGTGTACTGCCTGTCGCAGCGTGCCGAGCACATCTGGGAGGGCGTCTCCAGCGCGACGACCCGCTCGCGGCCGATCATCAACACCCGCGACGAGCCGCACGCCGACGCCGAGCGCTACCGCCGGCTGCACGTCATCGTCGGCGACTCCAACATGTCCGAGGTGACCACGCTGCTCAAGGTCGGCTCGGCGAACCTGGTGCTGGAGATGGTCGAGCAGGGCGTGCAGTTCCGGGACTTCAGCCTGGACAACCCGATCCGCGCGATCCGCGAGATCAGCCACGACCTGACCGGGCGGCGCACGGTCCGGCTGGCGGGCGGCCGGGAGGCCTCGGCGCTGGACATCCAGCGGGAGTACTACGGCCGGGCCGTCGACCACGTGGCGCGGCGCGGTTCGGACCCGATGACCGAGCGGATCCTGGAGCTGTGGGGCCGGGCGCTGGACGCCATCGAGCAGCAGGACTTCTCGCTGATCGACCGGGAGATCGACTGGGCGATCAAGCACCGGCTGCTGGAGCGCTACCGCGGCAAGCACGGCCTGGAGCTGTCCAGCCCGCGGATCGCCCAGCTGGACCTGGCCTACCACGACATCCGGCGCGGCCGCGGGCTGTTCGACATGCTGCAGCGCAAGGACCTGGTGGACCGGGCCACCGAGGACGGCGAGATCGAGGCGGCCAAGGACACCCCGCCGCAGAGCACCCGGGCCAAGCTGCGCGGTGACTTCATCGCCGCCGCGCAGGCCGCGGGCCGGGACTTCACGGTCGACTGGGTGCACCTCAAGCTCAACGACCAGGCCCAGCGCACGGTCCTCTGCAAGGACCCCTTCCGGGCGGTCGACGACCGCGTCGAACGCCTCATCAACTCGCTCTGACCCCGCGGTGGAGGGCATCTCCGAGCGTTCGGAGGTGCCCTCCACCGCGGAAGGTCATCGCTGTTGCCCGGTGGGGCGGATGATGAGTTCGTTGACGTCGACCGTGGGTGGTTGCTGGAGGGCGTAGAGGGCCGCGTTGGCGATGTCCTCGGCGTTGAGCTTGGGGACGTCCTGGGTGTCCTCGGTCATCTCGGTCTCGACCATGCCCGGCTGGATGAGGGTCACGCGGACTCCGGTGCCCACGCATTCCGCGCGGATGTTCTGGGCCATGCCGGTGACCGCCCACTTCGTCGCCGAGTAGAGGTTCCCCGGGCGGATGCCGCGGCCCGCGTTGGATCCGGTCAGCAGCAGGTGGCCCTCGGTGCGGGTGAGGGCGGGCAGTGCGGCGCGGGCGGTGATCGCGGCGCCGTAGACGTTGGTGAGGACCATGTCGCGCCACTGCTCGGGTTCGGCTCCGCCGTTGCCGAGGAACGAGGTGTGCAGGCTGGTGCCCGCGTTGGCGAACACCGCGTCCAGGCGCCCGAAGCGGTCCTCGGCGTGCTGGACGGCCTCGGTGAGGTTGGCGTAGTCGGTGACGTCGCAGGGCAGCGCCAGCGCGGTTTCCGGGCCGAGTTCGTCGACCAGGGCGGACAGGGCGTCGGCGGAGCGGGCGGTGAGGACCAGGCGGTAGCCGGCCGCGGCGGCGGCTCGCGCGGTCGCGGCACCGATTCCGCGAGATGCCCCGGTGATCATCAAGACGCGTTCGGACATGCGTCCAGGGTAGGCGCGGATTGATCATCGCGAACTTCTTCGCGGTCGGCCGGGCGCGGACCGTCGTGAAACTTCTTCGCGTTCATCGTGACTTCAGTGCAGGCCGAAATCAATGCCTCTTTGGTCCCGCGCGCCCCACTGGGAACAACACGCCCCGACCCAAACACATGATCGAATCCGGGCGGGCTAGAGTTCTGCAGTGGCCACTGTGCGTGCTGAACGCTTGGTGAACCTGGTGCTGTGTCTGCTGTCGACCCGCCAGTACCTCACCGCGGATCGGATCCGGGCGATCGTGCCGGGCTACTCCGGCGCGCCCACTGACGAGGCCTTCTTCCGGACCTTCGAACGGGACAAGGCGGAACTGCGGGATCTGGGCATCCCGCTGGAGACCGGCCGGAACTCGGCCTTCGACGCCACCGACGGTTACCGGATCGCGCGTCGCGACTATGAACTCGGCGACATCGACCTGGAGCCCGACGAGGCCGCCGCCGTGGCGCTGGCCGTGCGGCTGTGGGACGCCCCGGAGCTCACCGCGGCGGCCCGCGGCGCGCTGCTGAAGCTGCGCGCGGCCGGCGTGGACGTCGACGAGCACGCTTCGGCGGCCGTCGAGCCCAAGGTGCGCACCACCGAGCCCGCGTTCGCGCCGCTGCTGGCGGCGGTGCAGAGCGGCCGGGTGGTGGAGTTCGACTACCGGCGTCCGAGCAGCCCCGACGTGCACCGGCGGACCATCGAGCCGTGGGGCGTGGTGTCCTGGCGCGGGCGCTGGTACGTCGTCGGGCACGACCGCGACCGGCAGGCGCCGCGGTGCTTCCGGCTGTCCCGCATCCAGGACAAGGTGAAGACGACCGGGCGGGCCGGGCAGGTCCAGCGCCCACCGGACATCGACCTGCTGAGCTTCGTCGCGGGCGAGCACCGCCACGCCCAGCCCAGCACGCTCGCCCGCGTGTGGATCGCGGACGGGCGGGCCCAGGGCGCGCGGCGCCGGGCGAAGGTCGTGGACCGGATGCAGCTCGGCGACGACTGGGGCGACGTGGTCGAGCTCGACCTGAACTACCCGGAATCGGCGGCGGGCTGGCTCGCCGGGTACGGGGCCGACGTGCTGGTGCTGGAGCCGGACACGCTGCGCAAGACGATCCACGAGATCCACCTGGACGTGGTGGACCAGGGCAAGCCGGGGGAGGGGACGCGGTGACGAGCGCGACCGAGCGGTTGCCGCGCCTGCTGGCGCTGGTGCCGTACCTGCTGAGCCGGCCGGGCATCCCGGTCGCCGACGCCGCGGGCGACTTCGGCGTCACCGAGCAGCAGCTGCGCAAGGACCTGGAGCTGCTGTGGATGTGCGGGCTGCCCGGCTACGGGCCCGGTGACCTGATCGACCTCTCCTTCGAGAGCGACACCATCACCGTCACCTACGACGCGGGCATGCGGCGACCGCTGCGGCTGACCGCCTCGGAGGCCACCGCGCTGCTGGTCGCCCTGCGGGCGCTGGCCGAGACGCCGGGCATCACCGACACCGACGCGGTCCAGCGGACCCTGGCGAAGGTGGAGAACGCCGTCGGGCAGGCCCGCCCGGCCGGCGTGGTCGTCGGGCTGGAAGGCCGCGGGGGCGCGGTGCAGCCCGGCGTGCGCGCAGCGGTGCAGGAGGCCACGACGCTGCGCCGGGCGCTGTGGATCCGCTACTACACGCCCTCGCGCGACGAGATCAGCGAGCGGACCGTCGACCCGATGCGGCTGCTGCTCATCGACGGGCGCAGCTACCTGGAGGCCTGGTGCCGCAGCGCGCAGGGCGTGCGGATGTTCCGGCTGGACCGGATCGACGAGGTCGCGGTGCTGGGCGAAGCGGCGCAGCCGCCCTCGGAGGCCGAGCCCACCGACGTGTCGGAGGGGCTGTTCCGGCCCGCGCCCGACCAGTCGGTGGCCGAGCTGGAGCTGGAGCCGGACGCGCGCTGGGTCGCCGAGTACTACCAGGTGGACGAGGTCGTCGAGCTGCCGCACGGGCGGGCCCGGGTGCGGATGCGCTACTCCGACCGGAGCTGGATGAGCAGGCTGCTGCTCGGCCTGGGCGGGCAGGCCCGGGTGCTCAGCCCCGACGACCTGGCTTGTGACGTGCGTCAACGCGCGGAAGACGCGTTGGCACGGGCACGTCACCTTCCGTCCATCTGAGCCCGATACGGTGACCGGGTGCCGTACGTGTGGAGTCTTGTGCTGCTGGGAGCGGGTCTGGTCCTGCTCGTGCTGCTGCTGGTCCGGGTCCTCCGGGAGGTTTCCCGGTTCAAGTCCGTCCAGCGGCAGGTCGCCCACGACCTCGCGGACCGCAGCGGCCTGGTGAAGGCGCGCGTGGCCGGGCTCAAGGTGGCGTTCGCCGAACGTCGCCGCGGGTGACGCTCAACGGCCCTATTTGTCCAGCCCTGCCGCGCGTACGATGTCGCCCAGCAGGGACATCACGAAAGGTTGTGTTCGGATGGGTTTGCCAGGTGGCTGGGAGCTGATCCTCATCGTCTTGGTTCTGGTGCTGCTGTTCGGCGCCACCAAGCTCCCGCAGATGGCCCGCTCGCTCGGCCAGTCCGCGCGCGTGTTCAAGGCAGAAGCCCGCGGCATGAAGGCCGACGAGGAAGCCGCGAAGAAGGCTGAGGAGGAGAAGCCGAAGCCGGAGCTGACCGCCGGTGAGACCAGTGCGCCTCCGGTGACGTCGCCGTCCCCGGCCGACGAGAAGCAGCGCAACGACTCCAAGAACTGAGTGAGGACGGGACAACACGGTGGGTAATCCACTGCGTCGCCTGAACCCGTTCCGCAAGGAGCGCCGCCGGTGGGGCCGCAGGCACAACCCGGACGGCACCATGACGCTCGTGGATCACCTCTACGAGCTGCGGTACCGGTTGGGCGTGGCCATCGCGGCGGTGATCATCGGCGCGATCTTCGGGATCTGGTGGTTCTCCAACTCGGCCTTCGGGTTGCCCACGCTCAGCGACTTCCTGCTGGAGCCGTACTGCCAGCTGCCCGAGACGCAGCGGTTGTCCCCCAACGGGCACTGCCAGCTGCTGCAGACCGAGCCGTTCGAGATCTTCATGCTGACCCTCAAGGTCGGCGTGGCGGTCGGTGCGGTGCTGTTCAGCCCGGTGTGGCTGTACCAGCTGTGGGCGTTCATCACGCCCGGTCTGTACGCCAAGGAGCGCAAGTTCGCCCGGCTGTTCGTCAGCTGCGCGACGGTGCTGTTCCTGGCCGGTGCGGTGCTGGCGTACTACATCCTGCCGGTGGCGCTGGCGTTCATGTCCGGGTTCGGCGGGGACGCGTTCTTCACCGCGCTCACCGGTGGCAAGTACATCAGCTTCATGCTGCTGCTGCTGGTGATCTTCGGTGTCAGCTTCGAGCTGCCGCTGATCCTGGTGATGCTCAACCTCGCCGGCATCGTCAGCTACGAGAAGCTCAAGAGCTGGTGGCGGGGCATCGTGTTCGCGCTGTTCGTGTTCGCCGCGATCGCGACACCCGGCCAGGACCCGTTCTCGATGCTCGCGCTGGCCGCGGCGCTGTCCGTGCTGTTCATCATCGCGATGGGCATCTGCCGGGCCAACGACAAGCGCAAGGCCAAGAAGCTCGCGGCCCAGGGGCTCGACGCGGTCGGGCTGGACGAGGCCTCCGAGATCGACTTCCGGGGTTCCGAACTCGACCTGCAGGCGTCGCAGGCGCCCCGGCGGGACCACGACGACGTCACGTGATGTGCCGTGAGCGGCGCTGGTGCGGGCCACCGGCGCCGCTCACGAGTTGGACACGGCCACTGGCCAAGGCGGTGCCGCGTGGGTGAGGATCTTGCCTCGTGCGCTGTGTCCTGTTGATCAACCCCGCGGCCGGTGGTCGGCTCTCGGCGAAGGTGGTCGGCGAAATCGTCGGCCACCTCCGCGCTGTCTGCGACGTCCGGACGGTGATCGCCACCGATGCCGGTGGTGCCGCCGAAGCCGCGAAGCGCGCGGTGTCCGACGGTGCCGACGTGCTCGCCGTGGTCGGCGGTGACGGCATCGCGCACCTGGCGGTGCAGGCGTGCGCGGAGTCCGGCACCGCCCTCGCCCTGATCCCGGCCGGTACCGGCAACGACCTCGCGCGCGGGCTCGGCGTGCCGCTCGACGCCGTCGCCGCGGCCCGCGCCGTCGCCCGGGCGCTGCAGGCGGGGGACAAGCGGAGCATCGACCTCGGCAAGGCCGCGGGTGCGGGCTGGTTCGCGACCGTGCTCTGCGCCGGTTTCGACTCGCGGGTCAACGCGCGGGCGAACCGGATGCGCTGGCCCCGCGGGCAGCGGCGCTACGACCTGGCGGTGGTCCGGGAGCTGCTGGGCCTGCACGCGATGCCGCTGCGGGTGGAGACCGAGTCCGGTGTCATCGAGCAGGCCGCGACGCTGGTCGCGGTGGGCAACTCCGCCTGCTACGGCGGTGGCATCCCGGTCTGCCCGGGCGCCGACCCGGCGGACGGGCTGCTCGACGTGACGGTGGTCGGCGCGGTGTCGCGGCGCGACTTCATCGGGATCCTGCCGACGCTGCGCTCCGGCGGGCACGTGGAGCACCCGGCGGTGACCACGCTGCGGGCCCGGCGGATCCGGCTGGGCGGCGACAACGGCTGGCTGGCCTACGCCGACGGCGAACCCCAGGCCCGGTTGCCGCTGACCATCCGCTGCGCGCCGGGCGCACTGCAGGTCGTGGGCTGAGGCGAACGGAAGGTCGCGGGCTGACGTCTCGCCCGCTCAGGGGCCGTGAGCGTTTTGAGAGGCTAGGGCACCACAAACCACTCACGGGTCCTCACCTGCGGAAATGGCCGGATTGTGACGAGGTGCGCACCGCCGGTGCGGGCTCGGTCGAGACGGTCGTCGGTGGGATGTGAAAACCTTGGGAGGTGGCTGCTAGCCGTTCCAACCCCACCGAGCTGTCCCCGGCCGAGTCCTTCGCCAAGCACACCCGCCGCGGTGTGCACCCGAAGCTGACCGATTTCGCGGGGCAGCTGTCCTTCGAGCTCGACCCCTTCCAGCGCACCTCGTGCCAGGCACTGGAGGCCGGTCACGGCGTGCTGGTGTGCGCGCCGACCGGCGCGGGCAAGACCGTGGTCGGCGAGTTCGCCGTGCACCTGGCGTTGCAGGAGGGCCGCAAGTGCTTCTACACCACGCCGATCAAGGCGCTGTCGAACCAGAAGTACGCCGACCTGTGCGAGCGGCACGGTAGCGACGCGGTCGGGTTGCTGACCGGCGACACCTCGATCAACGGCGACGCCCAGGTGGTCGTGATGACCACCGAGGTGCTGCGCAACATGCTCTACGCCGGCTCCAGCAGCCTGGCGCAGCTCGGCTACGTGGTGATGGACGAGGTGCACTACCTCGCCGACCGGTTCCGGGGCGCGGTGTGGGAGGAGGTGATCCTGCACCTGCCGGACCACGTGCAGGTCGCGAGCCTGTCCGCGACGGTGAGCAACGCCGAGGAGTTCGGCGAGTGGCTGCAGGAGGTGCGCGGCGACACCACCGTGGTCGTCGACGAGCACCGGCCGGTGCCGCTGTGGCAGCACATGCTGGTCGGGCCGCGGATGTTCGACCTGTTCGGCGGCGAGAGCGCCGACCGCGAGCTGCAGATGAACCCGAGCCTGCTGCGCCACACCCAGCAGCTGGCCCGCGTGCACCTGCCCTACGGCGGCCGCCGCAACGGGCCCAACAACGGCAAGCGCAAGGGCCCGCGTCCGCCCCGGTTCTTCCCGCCGTCGCGGGTGGAGGTGCTGACCGGTCTGGACGCCGCCGGGTTGCTGCCCGCGATCGTGTTCATCTTCAGCCGCAACGGCTGCGACCAGGCCGTCTCCCAGTGCGTGCGCGCCGGGCTGCGGCTGACCAGCGAGTCCGAGGTGGCCGAGATCCGCGAGGTGATCGACGAGCACACCGCGAACCTGCCGGAGAGCGACCTGTCGGTCCTGGGCTTCTGGGAATGGCGGGAGGCGCTGGAGCGCGGGCTGGCCGCGCACCACGCCGGGTTGCTGCCCGCGTTCAAGGAGACCGTCGAGGAGCTGTTCGTGCGCGGCCTGGTCAAGGCCGTGTTCGCCACCGAGACGCTCGCGCTGGGCATCAACATGCCCGCCCGCACGGTGGTGCTGGAGCGGCTGGTGAAGTTCAACGGCGAGTCGCACGTGGACCTCAGCCCCGGCGAGTACACGCAGCTCACCGGCCGGGCGGGGCGGCGCGGCATCGACGTCGAGGGCCACGCGGTGGTCGTCTGGCAGCCCGGCGTCGACCCGAAGCAGGTGGCCGGTCTGGCCTCCACCCGCACCTACCCGCTGCGCTCCTCGTTCCGGCCCGGCTACAACATGGCCGTCAACCTGGTGCAGCGCGTCGGCCAGGACGCCGCGCGGGATCTGCTGGAGCAGTCCTTCGCGCAGTTCCAGGCCGACCGCTCGGTGGTGGGCCTGTCGCGGCGGGTGGACCGCAACAGCGAGGCGCTGAGCGGCTACTCCGAGGCGATGCACTGCCACCTGGGCGACTTCGACGAGTACTTCCAGCTGCGCCGCCGGATCTCGGAGCGGGAGAAGCTGCTGGCCCGGCAGAACCGGCAGTCGCGGCGGGCGGAGGCGGCGAAGTCGCTGGAGAAGCTGCGCAAGGGCGATGTGATCTCGGTGCCCGCCGGCCGCCGCTCGGGCCTGGCGGTGGTCATCGACCCGGGGCTGGAGCCGATGGGCGAGCCGCGGCCGCTGGTGGTCACCGAGGACCGGTGGTCGGGGCGGTTGTCGGTCGCCGACTTCACCTCCCCGGTGGAGCCGCTGGGCAAGCTCAAGCTGCCCAAGCACGTCGACACCCGGTCGCCGAAGTCCCGGCGCGACCTGGCGTCGTCGCTGCGCAACACCGGGCTGGAGTCGTCCGGCGGACGCGGCAGGCGGCGCTCGGACGCCACCGACGACGCGGAGCTGGCGACGCTGCGGCGCGCGCTGAAGGCGCACCCGTGCCACGGCTGCGACGAGCGGGAGAGCCACGCGCGCTGGGCGGAGCGCTACGAGCGGCTGCGCAGCGAGAACGAGAACCTGCGCCGCAAGGTCGCGGCCACCACGCACTCGCTGGCCCGGGCCTTCGACCGGATCGTCGCGCTGCTGACCGAACGCGGCTACCTGCCCGCCGAGCCGGGCGAGGACGACAAGGTCACGCGGCACGGGCGGCGGCTGTCCCGGCTCTACAGCGAGTCCGACCTGCTGGCGGCGGAGTGCCTGCGGGTCGGCACCTGGAGCGGGCTCGGCCCGCCGGAGCTGGCCGCGGTGGTCTCCTCGCTGGTGTACGAGTCGCGGCGGGAGGGCCTGGCGCCGCAGGTGCCTGCCGGGGCGGTCACCGATGCGCTGGAGGCGACCTGGCAGCTCTGGGCGGAGCTGGAGGACGACGAGCGCAGGCACAAGCTGAACCGCACCCGCGAGCCCGATGCGGGTTTCGCCTGGCCGGTGTTCCGCTGGGCGCGCGGTGAGTCGCTGGAGAAGGTGCTCACCGCGGCGGAGTCCAGCGGGCACGAGCTGTCGGCGGGCGACTTCGTGCGGTGGTGCCGCCAGGTGATCGACCTGCTGGACCAGATCCGCGAGGTGGTCGGGGTGTCCGACCCGGTGGGCGCGGCGGCGGCGAAGGCGGTCACCGCGATCCGCCGCGGCGTGGTGGCGGCGGGGGCGGTCTGACGGTCCCGCCTCTCCGCGTTTTTCAGTGGTGGTTGCGTCCAGGAGCGATCTTGCGTTTTCGGGGTTTCTTGCGGCTGGGTTGCGTCACGGTCCCCTGGGGTGCGGTTGCGCAGGACTCCGGTTGACACGGGGGTGTCCTGCATCAGGAGGGGCATCCGCCGTGTCTGCTGCGGCTCCCGCAGGGGACGTCGGTTGAGTTCGGGGTGAGCGACGACCGCCCGGCCGATTCGGACGGCCGGGCGGTTGTGGTTGGATCTCTTCGCGATGCCGTGTGCAACATCGTCCGGAGGTGCAGATGTCGTCCCCCTACGGCCCGCCGCCAGGGGGTTATCCCCACTGGGGGCAGCAGCCCCCGAACACCGGGATGCCGCCGGGCGGGCCGGGTTACCCGCAGCAGGGCGGGTTCGCGCCGCAGCCACCACCGCCGCCGCAGCCACCACCGCCGCCGCCGCAGTACGGCTACGGCCAGCAGTACCAGCAGCCGCAGTCGTACCAGCGGCCCGCGGGGCAGTTCCCGCCTCAGGGCGGTTTCGGCCCGCCGCCGCGGAAGAAGCGCTCGGTGCTGCCGTGGGTGCTCAGCGGTGTCGGCGTGCTCCTGGTCGCCGTGGTGCTGGTGCTGGGGTTGATCGTGCCCGGGTGGTTCGTGCGTTCGGTGTTCGACGCGAGCAGCGTGGAGAAGGGCGTTGAGCAGACGCTGAAGGGCTCCTACGGGCTGGCCGGGGTCGGTTCGGTGAGCTGCCCGGGAGGGCAGGCGGTGCAGACCGGCAACCGGTTCGACTGCAAGGTGCGGATCGGCGCGGAGGACAAGACCGTCACCGTCACGGTGAAGACGAGCAAGGGCGTCTACGAGGTCGGCCACCCCAAGTGAGGTTCGCCGGACGGGGGCGGAAAATCAGTCGCTTCCGGCGGCGATGACCGGGAGAATCGCGGCGTGATCGACGTGCGCGCACTGGCCGAGTCCGAGTTCCGAGCGGCGAACGACCTGTTCCGGCGGGCCCTGCTGCACCGACCGTCCAAGGACGAGGACTGGGAGCGCAGCAGCGGCCGCTACGAGCTCGGGCGAGTGCTGGGCGCGTTCGACGGCGGTGAGCTGGTCGGCACGGCCATAGCTACGACCAACGAGCTCGCGGTGCCCGGTGGTCGGGTGGCCGCGGGTGCGGTGACCGGTGTCGGTGTCCGCGCCGACCGGACCCGGCGCGGAGTGCTCCGCGGGCTGATGCGCGCGCAGCTCGACGACGTGGCGCAGCGCGGCGAGCCGGTGGCGATGCTGCACGCCTCGGAGGCCACCATCTACGAGCGGTTCGGCTACGGCGTGGCCTCCCGTCACCGGAAGGTGGAGCTGGAACGCGCTCGAGTGGCGTTCCGGGACGACGCGCCGCGGGGCGGCCAGGTGCGAGTGCTGGACTGGGACGCGGCGGGCGCGCTGCTCCCGGAGATCTACCAGGGGTTCGGTGTCCACCGGCCGGGGTGGATCGGCCGGGACGAGGCGTGGTGGTCGGGGGTCCGGCAGTACCTCGGCGAGGGCTGCCTGGTCGCGGTGCACGCCGACGAGGACGGTGCGGACGACGGGTTCGCCGTGTACGAGCCGAAGTCCGGCGCCGGCGGGGCCACTGTGGACGTCCACGACCTCAAGGGCACCGATGCCACTGCGGTGGCGGAGCTGTGGCGGTTCATCCTGGGCATCGATCTGGTCGGCCGCGTGGTGGGGCACGTCCGGCCGCTGGACGAGCCGCTGGAGTGGTGGCTGACCGACCGCCGCCGGTGCGAGGTGACCGAGATCGACGACGACCTGTGGGTGCGCCTGGTGGACGTGCTCGCGGCGTTGCGGGCGCGGACCTACGGCGCGGCGGAACCGGTGGTGGTCGAGGTCCGGGACGCCTTCCTGCCGGGTAACGAGGGCGGCTACCGCATCGGGCCGGACGGCGTCGAGCGTTCGACGGCCGAGCCGCAGCTGAGCCTGGACGTGTCGGCGCTCGCCGCGCTGTACCTGGGCGACCAGCTGCCGTCGACGCTGGTGGCGGCCGGGCGCGTCGAGGTGCGCGACCCGGCGTCGCTCGCGGCGGCCGACCGGTTGTTCGCGACCCTCGAAACCCCTTGGTGCGGAACGGGTTTCTGACCTCAACGCAGCTCGCTGCCCGGAGCGCATGCTCGGCCACAGTGGACTGCTCAGTCGCACTGCGGAGTGCGCAACGCTGACGTTCCGGTCCTGTCGTGCGGGGTCGTGAGTGCATAACAGTGTTCCAGCACCGTTGTGCGCTCACGACCCCTTTCTGGCGTCCGGGGAAGTTCGGACTTGAAAATAGGTAGACCGACTGTCATATTTTCTCTCGTGAAGAAGGGTGCGCGAACGCGGCAGCAGATGCTCGACACCGCGATGGAGCTGTTCAACCAGCAGGGTTACCACGGCACCGGCGTCAACCAGGTGCTCGCCGAGTCCTCCGCGCCGCGGGGCTCGCTGTACTTCCACTTCCCCGGCGGCAAGCAGCAGCTCGCCGCCGAGGCGGTCGCCGCTTCCGGACGGCAGGTCGGCGAGCTGCTGGCGCTGCTGGCCGATGTGGCGGAGCCGGGTGAGGCCGTCGCGGCGATCGTGGCGCACTTCGAGCGGTCGCTGGTCGAATCGGACTTCCGCCGCGGCTGCCCGGTGGCCACGGTCGCCCTGGAGGCCTCCGCGGAGAGCTCCGAGGTGCGGTCCGCGTGCGGCGAGGCCTACGGGCTGTGGCAGGAGCAGCTGGCCGAGCGGTTCGGCGGCTGGGGGATCCCGGCGCAGCGGGCCGCGGAACTCGCCGTCGTCGCGCTGTCGCTGCTGGAAGGCGGGTTGCTGCTGGCCAAGGTGCAGCGCGACGTCGCGCCGCTGCGAACGACAGGAGCACAACTGACCGCACTGCTGGAAGCGGCGCGGGCGGAGGGGGACTGATGCGGATCCACCACCTCAACTGCGGCACCATGCGGCCCTTCGGTGGCCGGCTGGTCAACAGCGCGGGCAGCCGGTTCGGCGCTGCGCGCATGATCTGCCACTGCCTGCTCGTCGAGACCGAGCAGGGGCTGGTGCTCGTCGACAGCGGCATGGGCATCCCGGACGTCACCACGCACGCGAAGCTCATGAAGCAGCGGCTGCGGCTGGCCCGCCCGGTGCTCGACGCCGACGAGACGGCGGTTGCCCAGCTGGAGCGCCTGGGTCACCGGGCCGAGGATGTGCGGCACATCGTGCTCACGCACCTGGACCTCGACCACGCGGGCGGGCTGCCGGACTTCCCGCACGCCCAGGTGCACGTCCACGACGTCGAGCACCGGACGATGCTGCGCGACGTCGAGCAGGACCGCTACCTGCGCCACCAGTTCCAGCACGGTCCGAAGTGGAGGGTGCACGGAAGCACCGGCGGGGAGCGCTGGTTCGGCTTCGAAGCGGTGCGCGACCTGCCTGGCCTGCCACCGGAGATCCTGCTCGTGCCGCTGCCCGGCCACACCAGGGGCCACACCGGCGTCGCGGTGCGGAAACCGGACGGGAAGTGGCTGCTGCACGCCGGTGACGCGTTCTTCCACCACGGCGAGATGGCCGAGCACCCGCACTGCAGCCCGATGCTGCGCTACTTCCAGAACAAGGTGCAGGTCGACGGCCCGCTGCGGCGGCACAACCAGGACCGGCTGCGGGACCTGGCCACCGCGCAGAGCGACCAGGTCGAGGTGTTCAGCGCTCACGACCCGGTCGGCCTGGAGCGCGCGCGATCCCGTGGGAATCCGGACGCCTGAATTCCCGCGAGATCGCGCCGCCGTGCTCAGTTCGCCGCAGCAGGGCGCATCGAGCCCTCTTCGAGGTAGCGCTGGTGCCAGGACAGCGCTTCGCCCAGCAGGTGCGGGGTGTGCAGGCCGAACGACGATTGCAGCGCTCGGTCGTAGTAGTCCTGGAGCGCCGGGCGGAAGTCGGGGTGGGCGCAGTTCGCGATGATCCGCTCGGCCCGCTTCCTGGGCGACAGGCCGCGCAGGTCGGCCAGCCCCTGCTCGGTCACGATGACGTCGACGTCGTGCTCGGTGTGGTCGACGTGGGAGACCATCGGCACGATCGCCGACACCGCACCGCCCTTGGCGACCGACGGCGTGACGAAGATCGACACGTGGGCGTTGCGCGCGAAGTCGCCGGAGCCGCCGATGCCGTTCTGGATCCGGCTGCCCATCAGGTGCGTCGAGTTGATGTTGCCGTAGATGTCGGCTTCCACGATGCCGTTCATCGCCAGGCAGCCGAGCCGGCGCACCACCTCGGGGTGGTTGCTGATCTCCTGCGGGCGCAGCAGGATCCTGTCCCGGTACGCCGCCGCGTCGCGGTTGAACCGGTCGATCGCCGCGGGGCTGAGCGAGAACGCCGTCGCGGAGGCGGTCCGCAGCTTCCCCGATTCGATCAGCGCCAGCATGCCGTCCTGGATCACCTCGGTGTAGGCGGTCATCCCGTCGAACGGCCCGGCGCCGAGCCCGGCCAGGACGGCGTTGGCCACGTTGCCCACCCCGGACTGCAGCGGGAGCAGCTCGCGGGGCAGCCGACCGGAGCGGACCTCCGTTTCCAGCAGGTCCAGCACGTGCCCGGCGATCCGCTCGGACGTCTCGTCCGGAGGTGTGAAAACCGTGTTGCGATCGGGTGATTCGGTTTCCACGACGGCGATCACCTTGTCCGCGGGGCATTCCAGGTACGGCGTGCCGATCCGGTCGGCCGGGCGCGTGATCGGGATCGGCTTGCGCCGGGGTGGCAGCGCGGTGCCGTAGTAGATGTCGTGCATGCCCTCCAGGTGCTCGCTCTGCCACGAGTTGACCTCGAGGATCACCCGGTCCGCCTGTTCGAGCCAGGTCTTGTTGTTGCCCACCGAGGAGGACGGGACGAGACGACCGTCCTCGGTGATGCCGCTGACCTCCACCACCGCGACGTCGAGCTTGCCGAAGGCGCCCTGCCACACGCGCTGCGCGACGTGCGAGAGGTGGATGTCGGTGTAGTCCATCAGGCCGCTGTTGATCTTCGCCCGGGTGACCGGGTCGGACTGGTACGGCAGGCGCAGGTCGATGCCCTCCACGTCGGCGAGCGCCCCGTCCAGTTCCGGTGCGGTGGAGGCGCCGGTCCACAGGCCGAACTTCATCGGCAGTCCTCGCGAGTGCGCCTCGGCGACCCGTTTGGCCAGCGCGCCCGGCACCTCCTTGGGGTATCCGGCACCGGTGAATCCGCTCATGCCCACGTTGGCGCCCGGCTCGATCAGCTCGACGGCTTCCGGGGCTTCGACGACTTTCGCCGCGAACCGCTGGTTCCGAATCCTGCCGGTCATCTCCACCCCTCCATTGGGACAGCAGCGGCCCCCGAGAATGATCACTGGGCCATGTGTGACGTGGATCGTAGGCGCGAAACCAGTCGGAAATGGTTGTGATGCACGACACGACGACTGGTGGCCGTGCTGATCGGATCGTTCCGGAGGCCGCCGACACCGGCCGTTGAACTGGGAAAACGCGATTTCCTCCGAGATGCGGGCGGACGGCGCCGAGGGGCTCCGGACGATCGTGGCTAGTTCGCGGGGCGACTCCAGCGGTCGCTGGGCGAACTTCTCCGGGTTCGCCGTCGGTGTTTTCCGGCGCGATTGCCAACGGCTTCGAATCGAGAAGAGGCGTTCAATGCCAGAGCGGCGAGCGGTGCCGGGCCGCAACGCGGAATTCCGGTCCCGGCGTCGCGCTACTTCTGATGGCCCGCGGGCGGTTTCAGCCGCAGGTCGGCCTCGATCCGGGACGCGGTGGTCACCAGCAGCGGCACGATCTCCCGCCGCACCGCTCCCTCCGGTGCGCGGTGCGCGTCCAGCGAGACGTTGACCGCGGCGATCACCTTGCCGTCCGAGTCGCGGACCGGCGCCGCGACGCCCCGCAGGCCTTCCTCCAGCTCGTTGTCGGAGATCGCGAAGCCCTGCTCGCGGATCCCGGCGAGGTCGGCGAGCAGCCGTTCCCGGGTGGTGACGGTGTGCGGTGTGAGCTGCTTCAGCTCCGCTGATCGCAGCCGCGCCTCCAGCAGCTCCGGTGACATGCCTGCTAGCAGCACCTTGCCCATCGAGGTGGCGTGCGCCGGGAAGCGGGTGCCGACCGGGATCGTGACGGACAGCAGCTTCGGGCTCGGGACCTGCGCCACGTAGCGGATCTCGTCGCCGTCCAGCACGGCGAGCGCGGTCATCTCCCGCAGTTCCCGGGTGAGCCGCCGCAGGTGCGGTTCGGCGATCTGCGGCAGCGACCGGCTCGACAGGTACGCGTGGCCGAACTCCAGCACCTGCGGCGTCAGCGCGAAGCGCCGCTCGTCGTGCCGCACGTAGCCGAGGTGGACCAGGGACAGCAGGATCCGCCGGGCCCCGGCCCGGTCCAGGCCGCTGGCCTGGGCAACTTCGGTGAGCGTCATCTCCGGCTGCTCCGGCGAGAACGCCCGCAGCACGGCCAGCGTCCGTTCGACCGAGCGCAGCACCTGCTCCTCTGGCATCTCGCCTCCTGCGGCAGGCTCAGAGCTCCAGCGCGGTGATGAGCCGGTCGATGCTGGCGCCGAGACCCCAGGTGCTCTGCAGCTCGCGCAGCCGGTCGACGTCCACTTCGGACTTCGGCATCGGGTCGGGGCGGTCGATGACCACCGGCGCATCGCGCGCCACGCGGACCACCGACGGCGCCGCGGCGAGGTAGTCCGAGGCTTCGGCGAGCTTGCCGCGGACCCGCGGCGTCAGACCGGGAGCGCCGCTGTCGGCCGCCGCCAGCAGGGCTTCGAGGGAGCCGAACTGGGTGATCAGCTTCGCGGCGGTCTTCTCACCGATGCCCGCCACGCCGGGCAGTCCGTCCGACGGGTCGCCGCGCAGCACGGCCATGTCGGCGTAGTCGTCGCCCGCGCGCTCGGGGGAGAGCGCGTACTTCTCGGCGAGCTCGGCGGGCCCGTAGTTCTGCGCCTTGGCCAGCCCGGCGCCGATGTAGATCACCCGCACCGGGGTCGGATCGGTGCGCACCAGCTGGAACAGGTCGCGGTCACCGGTGACGACCTCCACCGGGTCCCGGTCCTCGCGCCAGGCCAGCGCGCCGATGACGTCGTCGGCCTCGTAGCCCTCGGCCTCCGCCGTGGCCACGCCCGCCGCGTCGAGCACGTCGAGGATCACCGGGACCTGCGGGGAGAGCGCGTCCGGGACCTCTTCGGCGTCCGGGTCCTCCTCGGCCACGCGGTGCGCCTTGTAGGACGGCAGCGCGTCGACCCGGAACTGCGGACGCCAGTCGTTGTCCAGGCAGGCGACCAGCCGGGCGGGGCGGCGATCGGTGATCAGCTTGGCGAGCATGTCGCAGAAGCCGCGCACGGAGTTCACCGGCGTCCCGTCCGGCGCGGTCAGCGAGTCGGGCAGGGCGTAGAACGAGCGGAACCACAACCCGGCCGAGTCGACGAGCATCAGAGGACCAGTCACCGCCACAGCTTGTCACGCCACGGCGACATCCGGCTCGGGGGCCGTGAGCGCGAAACCGGGTCTCGCGCTCACGGCCCGGTGTCACCGGCGGAGGTGGGCGAGGATCGCCGGGAGCAGGGCGTCGAGCGCCGCGCCCGTCAGCGCGTGCCCCATGCCCGGGATCTCGACCAGCGCCGCGCCGGGGATCGACTCGGCGAGGTGGCGTCCGTGCGGCGGCGGGCTGATCGGGTCCAGCGGTGCCTGGACCACGAGCGTCGGAGCGGTGATGCGAGCCAGATCCGCCCCGCGCGTGGCGATCCCCTCGGTCACGTACCCGTGCGCGATGCTCTGGTGCAGGGTGCCGGTGTGGTCGATCACCCGCTCCTCCCGCCGCCGGAACTCGGCCGGGTCGAAGGCATCGCCTGCCATGATGCGCCAACCCTCGACGCGCCGGTCGAGCTCGGCAGACCGGTCGGCCGAGGGGCCGGCGTGCAGTTCCAGCGCTTCGAACACGCGCGATTCCGGCAGCGGCAGGCCGTCCCGGGACGGTTCACCGGCCAGCGCCCGCGCCACGTTGTCCGCGAAGTCGATCCCCAGTGCGTGGGTGCAGATCAGCGTCTGGCTCAGCATCCGGTGCGGGTGGTCGACCGCGAGCAGCTGCGCCAGGCCCGCGCCCATCGAGAAGGCGACGACGTGCGCCGCACCCACGTCCCAGGCGTCCAGCACCGCGATGGCGTCCGCGGTGAGGTCGTCGAAGGTGTAGGGGTTCGCGGCGAAGTCCCGGTGGGTCGAGCGCCCGGTGTCCCGGTGGTCGTAGCGGATCACGTGGAACCCGCCGCCGACCAGCGCCGTCACCACCTCGTCGGGCCAGAACAGCGCGGACTGGCAGTCGCCCGAGATCAGCAGCACCGGCGGGGCGCCGGGATCGCCGTGGTCCTCGCTCCACAGCCGCGCGGTCCCGGACGTGACCATCCGTTCGGTCATCGTCGGCCCCCGTTCAGCGGAAGTCGGCCACGTGGTCGGCCGCCCACTGCGCGAAGGTGCGCGCCGGGCGGCCGGTGACCTGCTCGACGGTCGGCAGCACGGGTTCCGGCTGGTCGACGGCTTCGGCCCAGTAGCCGAGGAGCATGTCGACGACGTCCTCGGGCAGGTTCTGCAGCAGCTCGGCCCGTCCCTGCTCCGGCGTCAGCTCCTCGAACGAGGTCTGCCGGCCGAGCGCCTCGCCGATGGTGCGCACCTGCTCGGCCAGGGTGATCGACGCGGGACCGCTGAGCGTGTACTTCGCCCCGGTGTGGCCGTCTTCGAGCAGCGCGGTGGCCGCCACCGCGGCGATGTCGGCTTCGTGGACCGGGGCCTGCGCCGCCGACGCGTAGGGGGAGCGCACCGCGGATCCCGAGCGGATGGCGTCGGCCCAGAGCAACGAGTTCGACGCGAAGGAACCGGGCCGGATCGCGGTGCACGCGATTCCGGAATCCTCCACGGCGCGTTCCACCGCGAGGTGCCACGCGTGGCTGTCGGAATTGTGCTCGCGCTTGTACTCGATTCCGGCCGACGCCGAGGACAGCACGACGATCCGGCGCACTCCGGCCTTCTTCGCCAATTCCGCGAATGCCGTCGCATCGTCGTGCGGGAACAGGTACGCGCGCTCGATCCCGGCCAGCGCGGGTTCGAGCGTTTCGGGCCGGTCGAGGTCGCCGGCGACGACTTCGACGTCCGCGGGGAAGCCCGCCGTGCCGGGATTCCGCGTCACAGCGCGCACTTGCGCGCCCGCATCGCGCAGCCGCGCCACGACGTGCCTGCCGACGCTCCCGGTCGCACCGGTCACCAAGAAGGTCATGACAGTCCCGCCTCTCCGCGATTTTCAGTGGTGGTTGCGTTTGGTGTTGTTCTCGCGTTGTGCGGTTTCTTGTGGCTGGGTTGCATCACGGTCCCCTGAGGTGCAGTCGGGCAGGACTCGGGTTGACACAAGGGGTGTCATGAACCTCTCCTGCAACTCGCTTGGTGGGCAAATCCAGATCGGCCGCGCGCAGAACTGCGCTCGCGGCGGACGCAAAGGTACACCAAGAATTGCGGAAAAGGGAAATTTGACAAATTTCCGGAATGCTGTTCTGGGTTTGCCGATTATTTCTCGGAGAGCGTGTTCGTCGCCTTGTCAAACGATTCGCGGAAATCGGCGAACAATTGTCGGGGCCCGCGTGAGCGGCGGTGGCCGGAAGAGCCGCCACCGCCGCTCACGAGTGGTCAGCGCCCTCCGGCGGCGCGACGGGCTCCGGCGGGATCCGTCGCGGCCAGCGCGCTCCGCGCTGCCTGCTGCCAGTCCGGCAGCGTGCGCTCGGCCAGTGCGGCGCCGACCGCGGGCAGGGCTGCGGGATTCATGGACAGGCTGGTGACGCCCAAGCCGGTCAGAACTCCGGCCAATTGGGGGTCGGCAGCCGCTTCGCCGCAGACTCCGACCGGTTTGCCCCGCTCCAGACCTGCTCGGGCGAGGTTCGCGATCAGGCGCAGCAGCGCTGGTTGCCACGGGTCGTTGAGCGCGGCGAGCGCGCCGAGCATGCGGTCGGCCGCGAAGGTGTACTGCGCGAGGTCGTTGGTGCCGATGCTGACGAAGTCGACGGCGTCGAGGAGCGCGTCCGCCGTCAACGCCGCAGCCGGGGTCTCCACCATGACTCCGACGCGCTCGATGCCCGCGGCGCGGGCGCGTTCGGCGAACCACGCCGCCTCCGCGGCGGTCGCGATCATCGGTGCCATGACCGACACCTCCGCGCCGGTTTCCGCTGCGGCAGCGGCGATCGCGGTGAGCTGGCGGTCGAGCAGGTCGGGCCGGTCGAAGGCCACGCGGAGCCCGCGGACGCCCAGCGCAGGGTTGGGTTCCTCGCCGATCGCCAGGAATGGCAGCGGTTTGTCCGCGCCGGCGTCGAGCGTGCGCACCACGACCGGCTTGCCCGCGAAGGGTTCCAGCACGGCGGCGTAGGCGCCGCGCTGCGCCTCGACGTCCGGTTCGGCCGCGGCGTCCAGGAAGCAGAACTCCGTGCGGAACAGGCCCGATCCTTCCGCGTCGGCGGCGATCCCGGCTCGCGCGTCGGCGGCCGAGCCGATGTTGGCCAGCAGCTTGACCCGATGTCCGTCCGAAGTGGTGCCCACGCCGTTCCACCGCGCCCGGCCGCGAGTCGCCGCCTCCGGTTCCACGACCTGCTCGAACAGCTCGACGGCGCCCGCCGCGCCGTCGACCCGGGCGCCTGCGGCATCCGACGCGAGCGCGCCGCGCACGGCCACCACCGCCGGAATTCCCAGCGACCGCGCCAGGATCGCGGTGTGGCTGGTGGGGCCGCCCTCCTCGGTCACCAGCGCCAGCACCAGCCGCGGATCCAGGTCGGCGGTGTCGGCCGGAGCCAGATCGCGCGCGATCAGCACGCTCGGGCCGGTCAGCTCCGGGACGCCGGGCGGTTCGGTTCCGGTCAGCTCGGCGACCAGGCGGTCCCGCACGTCGAGCACGTCGCGCGCCCGTTCGGCCAGGTAGCCGCCGGTCGCGGCCAGCAGCTCGGCGAACTCGCCCGCGGCCTCGAAGACCGCGCGCGGCGCGGGCAGGCTCCGCTCGGTGACCGCTTGTTCGGCCTTGCCGAGCAGCGACGGGTCGGTAGTCATCGTCGCGGTCATCTCCAGCACTTCCCGCGCTGCGCCATCGGCCGCGGCGGCGCGCGCGAGCAGGCGTTGCGCCACGGCTTCCGCGGCGGGGCGGATGCGCGCGGCATCGGCAGCCGGGTCGGTCGGCGCCGGACCGGGCATCGGATCGGGCAACCGGTCATGAACCCGCACGACCGGGCCGGCCGCCCGACCAGGGCTGACGCCGACGCCGTGGTGCGTCTTCGCGGGCAGGGTGCTGGTGGTCATGCGCGCTCCTCGTCGTGGCCGAAGGTTTCCCCGGCGTTCCCAGAGGCTTGACAATATGGCAACACAGGGCACAATCAGGCAACACCAAACATTAACCGGAGGACAACGGGCATGTACGGGGCGGAGCGCCAACAGCTGCTGGCGCAGCGGGCACGACGTGACGGGCGCATCGACGTCACCGCCGCGGCGGCCGAGTTCGAGGTGGCACCCGAGACCATCCGCCGCGACCTCGCCGCGCTCGAACGGCAGGGCCTGGTCCGGCGCGTCTACGGCGGTGCGATCCCGGTCGAGCGGCTGGACTTCGAACCCGGCGTCTCGCTGCGCGACCAGACCAACGCCGCGGAGAAGGAGCGCATCGCGCGCGCCGCGCTGGACCTGGTGCCCAGCCGGGGCACGGTGCTGCTGGACGCGGGCACCACGACCTCCAGGCTGGCCGGGCTGCTGCCCGCCGACCGCGAGCTGACGGTGGTGACCAACTCGCTGACGGTGGCCACCCAGCTGGCCACCCGCAACAACTACAACGTGCACATCCTCGGCGGCCGGATCCGCGGCACCACGCTGGCGACGGTGGAATCCTGGGCGCTGGACGTGCTGCGCGGCCTCACCGTGGACATCGGCTTCTTCGGCACCAACGGGTTCTCCGCGGTGCGCGGCTGCACCACCCCGGATCCGGCCGAGTCCGCTGTCAAGGCGGCGATGGTGGCGGCCAGCCGCAAGCGTGTCGTGCTGGCCGATCACAGCAAGTACGGCGACGACCAGTTCAGCCGGTTCGCCGAGCTCGCCGAGATCGACGTGCTGGTCACCGACGACGGCCTCGACGAGGCGGCGCTCGACGAGCTCGAACGGGTCGAGGCGGAAGTGGTGCTGGCGTGATCGTGACCGTGACTCCCAATCCCAGCCTGGACCGCACCGTGCAGGTGGACCGCCTGGCGCGCGGCGCGGTGCACCGCACCGTCCGCACCCGGCTGGACCCCGGCGGCAAGGGCGTCAACGTCTCCCGCGCGCTGGCCGCGGCCGAGGTGCCGACGCTGGCCGTGCTGCCCTCCGGTGGCGCCGACGGCGCGCGCCTGGCCGAGCTGCTCGCGCCGGAATCGGTGCCGGTGGTGGAGGTGCCCGTGCAGGCCCCGACCCGCAGCAACATCGCGGTGGTCGAAGCCGACGGCACCACGAGCAAGTTCAACGAACCCGGTCCGGAGCTCGCCGCCGCCGAGGTCGCGGCGCTGGAGCGGACCGCAGCCGACCTCGCCGGACGAGCCGAGTGGCTGGTGACCTGCGGAAGCCTGCCCGCCGGGTGCCCGGAGGACCTGCACGCCCGCATCGCGGCGGCGGCCCGCCGCGCCGGGGCGAAGGTCGCCGTGGACAGCTCCGGGCAGCCGCTGGCGCTGGCCTGCGAGGCGGCGCCGGACCTGGTCAAACCGAACCTCGCCGAACTCGCGGAGCTGGCCGGGAGCCCGCTGCGCGACCTCGGCGACGTGCTGGACGTCGCGGGCCGGCTGCGCGCCGGTGGCGTGGGTGCCGTGCTGGTGAGCCTCGGGCAGCTCGGCGCGGTGCTGGTCGCGGAGTCCGGCACCTGGCACGCCACCAGCGAGGTGCCGGCGGTGCTCAGCACGGTCGGAGCAGGTGACGCGACGCTCGCCGGCTTCCTGCGGGCGGGCGGCAGCGGTCCCGACGCCTTGCGCGTCGCGGTCGCCTACGGCGGGGCGGCGGTCGGCCTGGCCGGCAGCCGGATGCCCGCACCGGACGACGTCCACCCGCAGCGGGTGCGGGTGGACGCAGTGGACGAATCAGTGAGCCTCAGCGGAGTGGCGGCATGACTACCGAACTGATCACCCCCGAACTCGTCGACCTGGACCTGGCCGGCACCGACCGGAAGGCCGTGGTGCGCAGCCTCGCCGAGCGGCTGGCCGCCGCCGGGCGGGTCACCGACGTCGAGCGGTTCCTGGCCGACATCGAGGCCCGCGAGCAGCAGATGCCGACCGGGCTGGAAGGCGGCATCGGCATCCCGCACTGCCGCTCCGCGGCGGTGACCGCGCCGACGCTGGCCTTCGGCCGCAGCGCGACCGGGGTCGACTTCGGCGCCGAGGACGGCCCGGCCGACCTCATCTTCCTGATCGCGGCCCCGGAAGGCGGCGGCGAGGACCACATGACGGTGCTCGCCGCGCTGGCCCGCCGGCTGGTGCGCGCGGAGTTCAAGCAGAACCTGCGCGATGCCACCGACGCCGCGCAGCTGGCCGAGTACGTGCGCGGGGAGGTCTCGCCGTGAAGTACGTCGCCGTCACCGCGTGCCCGACGGGCATCGCGCACACCTACATGGCGGCCGAGGCCCTGGAACAGGCGGCCAAGGACGCCGGGCACGAAATGCTGGTGGAGACCCAGGGTTCGGCGGGTTCCACGCCACTGTCCACTGCGGACATCGAAGCGGCCGACGCGGTGATCCTGGCCGCCGACGTGGGCGTGCGCGACCGGGACCGCTTCGCGGGCAAGCCGGTGGTGGAGGCGCCGGTCAAGCAGGCGATCAACGACGCCGCCGGGCTCCTGCAGCGCGCCGCGGACGTCGCCGCGCAGCAGCCCGCGGCGACGCCGGAACCCGCTGCGGCGGAACCGGAACTCGCCAGCAAGGTCGTCGCCGGGACCGGGTTCGGCACCCGGCTGCGGCAGTGGTTGATGACCGGTGTCAGCTACATGATCCCGTTCGTGGCCGCGGGCGGTCTGCTGATCGCGCTGAGCTTCGCGCTCGGCGGTTACCAGATCACCGAGGCGCCGCCGGTCACCGAGCACTTCGACGCGGCGAGCCTGGTCAGCTGGGCGGCGCTGTTCAACCAGGTCGGCTCCACCGCCTTCGAGTTCCTGGTGCCGGTGCTGGCCGGGTTCATCGCCTTCGCCATTGCCGACCGGCCCGCGATCGCCCCCGGCTTCGTCGGTGGCGCGGTGGCGGTGACCGTCGGCGCGGGCTTCCTCGGCGGGCTGATCGCCGGTCTGCTGGCCGGTGCGGTGCTCCTCGCGCTCAAGCGGATCAAGGTGCCGCGCGGCATCGCTGGGATCATGCCGGTGGTGGTGCTGCCGCTGCTGGGCACGCTGATCGTCGGAGTGCTGATGTTCGTGGTCATCGGCAAGCCGATCGCGCTGGTCATGACCGCGCTGACCGGGTGGCTGACCGGGCTGTCCGGGGCCAACGCGGCGCTGCTGGGCGCGCTGCTCGGCGCGATGATCGCCTTCGACATGGGCGGGCCGATCAACAAGGTCGCCTACACCTTCGCCGTCGGCGGGCTGAGCATCGCCACCACCGCGTCGCTGGAGATCATGGCCGCGGTGATGGCCGCCGGGATGGTGCCGCCGCTGGCCCTGGCGCTGGCGTCGGCGGTGCGCGGCAAGCTGTTCACCCCGGCCGAGCGGGCCAGCGGGCGCACCGCCTGGCTGCTGGGCGCGTCGTTCATCACCGAGGGCGCGATCCCGTTCGCCGCGGGCGATCCGCTGCGGGTCATCCCGTCGATCGTGCTCGGATCGGCGACCACCGGGGCGCTGTCGATGGCCTTCGGCGCCTCGCTCCGGGCGCCGCACGGCGGCATCTTCGTCCTGCCGCTGGTGGGCAATGCGCTGCCGTACCTGGGCGCTATCGCGGCCGGGGTCGTGGTCGCCGCGATCGCGGTCCTGTTCGCCAAGCAGATCGGTCGCACCGAAACCGCCGAAGCCGCACCGGAGAAGACCGCGGTCGCGGCCTGACCCCCGCTCGAGAGGAATGACGAGATGCAACGACGAGTCCGCATCGCCGCTTCGGTCGGCCTGCACGCCCGCCCGGCCGCGCTGCTCGCCCAGGCGGCCGCCGCGCAAGCCCAGCCGGTCACCGTCGCCAAGGTCGTCGACGGGGAGGCCGGTGCGCCGGTGGACGCGGCCAGCGTCCTGGGCCTGATGTCGCTGGGCGCCCGCCACGGCGAGGAGGTCGAGCTCTCCGGCCCCGACGAGGCGGCCCTGGACGAACTCGCCGCGCTCCTGGAACAGGACCTGGACAAGGCGCCCGCCTGATCAGGCGCCAAGGGGTCGTGAGTGCGTAACAGCGTTCGAACGCTGTGACGCACTCACGACTCAACTCAACGATCGCCAAGAACCCTTTGCAAAGTGTTCTTGGCGGTTCTATCGTGCTCGCATGGACCGGAAGCTTGACGCGAAGAGCCTGCGCGGGCTGGCGCACCCGCTGCGGATGGAGTTGCTGGGCGCGCTGCGCAGCGACGGCCCGGCGACCGCGACGCAGCTGGCCGCGCGGACGGGCGAGAGCAGCGGGACGACCAGCTGGCACCTCCGGCAGCTCGCCGAGCACGGGTTCGTCGAGGAGGACGCCGAGCGGGGCAACCGGCGCGAGCGCTGGTGGCGAGCGGTGCACGAGCACACCGTGCTGGCCACCGGCGAGCTCGGACCGGACGAGCAGGGGCCGCTGGCGGCCTACCTGTTCGGGGTCGCCGGTGCGCACTACCGGCAGACCACGGCGTACCTGGCCGAACGCCAGCACTGGTCGCCGGAGTGGACCGAGGCGGCCTCCCTGTCGGACACCTTCCTCTCGCTGCGGCCCGAGGAGCTCGGCGAGCTGATCCGGCGGATGCACGAGCTGCTCGACGAGTACCGGCGTCCTGCCGCGGACGGTGACGAGCAGGTCGCCGTGCAGTTCCAGGCCTTCCCGCGTTCGACGCCGTGAACGGCCGCGCGCCGGTCGTCCTGCTGTGGGCCTCGACCGGGGTGTCGGCGTTCGCCACGGCGGTCGCGCTGCTGGTCGTCCCGTGGTTCGTGCTGGCGCTGACCGGCAGCGCGACGCTGGTGGGCGCCACCGCCGCGGTCGAGCTTGCCGGGCTGGTGGCGCTGGCCGCGATGGGCGGCCCGCTGGTGGACCGGCTCGGCGCACGCCGCTGCGCCATCGGATCGGACCTGGCCGCCGCCGCGGTGCTCATCGCGATTCCGTTGCTGCACAACACCTTCGGCCTCGCGATGTGGCAGCTCTTCGTGCTCGCCGCGCTGCTCGGCGCCAGCCGCGCACCGGGGCAGACCGCGCGGCGGGCGGTGGCTCCGGAACTGTTCGAGCGGGCCGGGATGCCGGTGGAACGCGGCTCCGGCGGACTCGACGCCGCCAACCGCTCCGCGCAGATGCTGGGCGCTCCGCTGGGTGGCGCGGCTCTGGCCGCGACCTCGGAAACCACCGCGCTGGCCGGAGTCGGCATCCTCTTCGCGCTGGCAGCGGGGCTGACCGCGCTCGGGGTACCGCAGCTCCGCGCCGAGCGGTCGAGGGTCGGCTATCTGGCGGATCTCCGCACCGGTGCCCGCGCGCTGCTCAGCGATCGTCCGCTGACGATGATCGTGCTGGTGCTGCTGGTGATGAACACCCTGGACATGGCCGCGATCGGGGTCCTCCACCCGATCTACGCCGCTGAGGTGCTGCGCAGTCCCGTCGCGCTCGGTGCCATGAGCGGTGTCCTGGCCGCCGCCGCGCTGCTGGGCAACCTCGGCTACAGCTGGCTCGGGCCGCGGCTGCCGCGACGGCTCGTGCTGGTCGCGGCCATCGCCATCGCCGGGGCCCCGCGATACGCGGTCATGGCCCTGGAGCCCGGGCTGCCCGTGCTGCTGATCGTCATCGCCATCGCGGGGCTGGCCTCGGGTGCGATCAATCCGGTGCTGTCGGTGATCTCCTACGAGCGGGTCGATCCCGCGATGCGCGGCCGGGTGCTGGGTCTGACCAGCGCCGTCGGGTTCGCCGGCGCTCCACTGGGCGCACTCGCAGGTGGTGCGCTGGTCGACGGTGCCGGTCTGGCGGCCGCGCTGTGGTCGGCCGGTGCGGTCTACGCGCTGGTCACGCTGGCGATGGTGGTCATGCCGGTGTGGCGCGGCCTCGACCCCCGTGGCTGCGGTGGGGCGACCCGCGATTTCAATGGAAATCGGACGTCCGATTTCCATTGAAATCGCACCACCCCGGTCCGGTCGTCGTGGCCGCGACACCGGTCGGACGATTCAGGTGCGCACGGGCCCGACCGCCCGCACGTCGGGGCTTCACCTCGGGATTAGGCTGGGGAGCTATGGCGACCGACTCGTTCAAGCAGGATCCTTCCGTGCTCGCCGCCCGTCTGACCCGGGCGGCCGAAACCGCAGTCGCGGCTGACCTCGACGCGCTGCTGATCTCGCCCGGTTCCGACCTGCGCTACCTCCTGGGCGCCGGCGGGGAGTCGCACGAGCGGCTGACCTGCCTGGTGCTGCCCGCCGACGGCCGGCCCGCGCTGGTGCTGCCGAAGCTCGAGGAGCTCGGCTTCGCCGACATCCCGCTGGCCGAGCTCGGCATCGACGTCGTCACCTGGGTCGACGGCCAGGACCCGCACGCCATGGTGGCCGACCTGGCCGGCCGCGGCGGGAAGCCGAAGCGCCTGGCCGTCGCCGACGCGATGGCCGCGCTGCACGTCCTGCCGCTGCGCGCCGCGCTGCCCGACGCCGAGCAGGTGCTCGCCGGGCGCGTGCTGCGGGAGCTGCGGATGCGCAAGGACGCCGCCGAGATCGAGGCGCTGCGCAAGGCCGGGGCGGCCATCGACCGGGTGCACAACCGGATGGCCGAGTTCCTCAAGGTGGGCCGCACCGAGGCCGAGGTCGGCGCCGACCTCACCGCCGCGATCCTCGAAGAGGGCCACACCGAGGCGGCGTTCGTCATCGTCGGCTCCGGGCCCAACGGCGCCAGCCCGCACCACGACGTGTCGGACCGGGTGATCGAGCGCGGCGACGTCGTCGTGATCGACATCGGCGGCCCGATCGCGGAGGGCTACAACTCCGACTGCACCCGCACCTACTCGATCGGCGAACCGGCGCAGGCCGACGTCCGCGAGACCTACGCCGTGCTGGAAGCCGCGCAGCGCGCCTCGGTGCAGGCGGTGCGCCCCGGCGCGACGGCCGAATCCATCGACGCCGCCGCCCGCGAACCGATCGCCGCCGCCGGGTTCGGCGAGTACTTCGTGCACCGCACCGGCCACGGCATCGGGCTGGACGTGCACGAGGAGCCCTACATCGTCGGGGGCAACGCGATCGAGCTGGAGGCGGGCATGGCCTTCAGCATCGAGCCGGGCATCTACCAGCCGGGCCGCTGGGGCGCGCGGATCGAGGACATCGTCATCGTCACCGAGGACGGCGTCGAGAGCGTGAACAACCAACCGCACGAGCTGGTGGTGCTGCCGGCGTGAGCGAGCGAGGCGCAACTCCGGCCGTGCTGGAGGCCACTGACCGCGCCATCCTGCGCGAGCTGGCCCGCGACGGCCGGTGCAGCTTCACCGATCTGGCCGAGCGCGTCGGATTGAGCGTTTCCGCGGTGCACCAGCGGGTCCGGCGGCTGGAGCAGCGCGGTGCTCTGCAGGGCTACACGGCCAAAGTGGACGGTGACCAGATCGGGTTGCCGCTGACCGCGTTCATCTCGCTGACCCCGATCGACCCGGCGGCCCCGGACGACTACCCGCAGCGCCTGGAGCACCTGCCGCAGATCGAGTCGTGCTACTCGGTGGCGGGCGACGAGTCCTACATCCTCCAGGTGCGAGTGGCCTCCCCGCTGGGACTGGAGGAACTCCTCCGCCAGATCCGCGAAGCGGCGAAGGTCTCGACCCGAACGACGGTGGTCCTGTCCACCCCGTTCGAGAACCGCCCCCCGGCGATCTGACGCTGAACGCGCGATTCCCGCGCGCCGACCCGCCGCCTGGCCGGGAACCCCGTTCGTCTGCGAACGGCCAGTCCCCGCCAGGCGGCGCGTCCGGCACGGAGCGGTGTGAGGGTGTGGGGACGCAATTTCAATGGAAATCACGTCTCCGATTTCAATGGAAGTTGCGCACTACCCGGCACGCACCGGCGTGTCGGGGTTCCGACACGCCGAAACCTCGCGCGATTTCAATGGAAATCGGAGGTCTGATTTCCATTGAAATCGCGAAAACCCCGGCGCGGCAGGGGCATCAGGGGTGCGAGGGGAGGGCCGATGCGGGGTCGGTGGCCAGGTGGAGGTTGCCGCGGTCGTCCGGGAGGCAGGACGCCGTTTCCTCAGTGGTGGCGAGGAATTCGCTCAGGCAGCGGCCCAGCTGGCGGTGGCCCGCGGCGTTGGCGTGGTAGGACTCCTGCATCGCGTGCGCCGCGCGGGCTTCGTCCTGGAGGCTCGCCCAGTCCACCGACAGGCGGGTGAACCACTCGCCCTCGCCGGTCTTGGGATCGCCGGTGCAGGCCTCGCGACCCGAGCCCGCCCGGGAGTGGTCCAGGAACCGGGCGCCGACCTGCTGGGCGACCTCGTGCAGCCCGTTCGCCAGCTGGGGAACGCCGGTGTCGCGGATCCACTGCAGGTCGCTGGTCAGGAACGGGCAACCGGACAGGTTCTGCAGCTCGGGGCGGACGTCGGGGCCGACCGGGGAGGCGTAGGACTGCACCACCAGCGAGTAGCTGCTCGGGGTGTACCCGGCGCTGTCCATGGCGGCGCGGATGTCCTCCAGCGCGGTGCGGACCTTCGGCTGCATCCGCTCGACCCGCTGCGGCCAGTCGGTGCGCAGCGTCCCGGCGCAGCCTTCCTCGGCCCGGCGCACCCAGGCTTCGACGCACTGGTTGACCGTCTCGGTGAAGCCCACATCGTTCGCGCCGACCTGCACCACGACGTCGGTGATGCGGTAGCGCTTGGCCAGCTCGGCCAGTTGCGCCGACTGCGAGCCCTCCGCGTGGCCGGAGCCCGGGTCGGCGCCGACGATCTCCGCGCGCGCACCGGAGCAGGCCAGGTTGATGCGGGTCACATCGGGCGGCAGCTGGAGCTGGTGGATCGGTGCGGCGGCCGAGCGGTGGCACCAGTTCCCGCGCTCGCCGTTGGTCCCCACCGCGTAGTCCCCGCCGCCTTCGCCGGACAGCGTGCTGTCGCCCATGGTGACCACCGCGGCCGGTAACTGCTTGGGCTGCAGCGGCAGCCCCGGCAGGTACTGGTCGCTGATCAGCAGCGCGAGCGCCAGCACACCGCTGACGGCCACGAAGAGGAGTGTTTTCGTTCTGTGCGCCCGCATCGGGACGAATTCTATGGGGCGCGTGAGGCAGGACCTCCATCACCTCTGCCCGGTGCGGGAGCATTTGTCGGGTCTGGTTCGTTGTACCCGGTGACTGCAGTCGACAGGAGGGCCTCCGCCGTGCCGATCTTCGTTGTGCTCCTGCTCTCCGTGGTGGCCGAGATCGCCGTGCTGGTCGCGCTCGGCCAGGCGATCGGGGTGCTGGCCACGCTCGGTCTGCTGGTGGCCGGGGCGGTGCTGGGCGCCTGGCTGCTGCGCCGCGAGGGACGCCGCACGATGGTGGAGTTCCGGGAGGCCGCGCGGCTGCGCCGCTCGCCGGACCGGGAGATCTCCGACGGCGTGCTCATCGCCGCCGCGGGGCTGCTGATCATCCTGCCCGGGCTGCTCAGCGACGTCGCGGGCCTGCTGCTGCTGTTCCCGCCGATCCGCGCGGTGCTGCGCAAGCGGATGCTGCGCGCCGCCGAGCGGCGGTCGAAGGAGATGCAGGACCAGGTGTGGCTGCACACCCAGCGGGTGCGCCGGGAGCGCGGTGCCGCCGCGCCGGGCAGCGATGTGATCGACGGCGAGGTGGTCTCGGTCACCGAGGACGACGAGCGCGTTCCGGACGACGGGCCGCGATTGCTGCCACCGCAGCGGTCTGCGCAGGCAGAACGCTCGGACGAGCAGCGGCGCGGCTGATCTGGTCGACGGTCCGTCGGGGTCCGCGCGGTGGCGGGTAAGCTCGCCCGAACCAGCCCATCCGCCGGCGCCGCGCGCCGGTCACCATCGCAGCGGAAACCCGAGACGGGGAAGCACGAAGGACATGTCCGAGACCACGTTGCTGCTCGGCGGACGAATCCACTCGCCCGTCGACGCCGCCGCCACGGCGATGGCCGTGACCGATGGCACCATCTCCTGGCTCGGTTCCGACGAGGTCGGCCGCGCGCTGCACCCCGATGCCGAGGTCGTGGACCTGGAAGGCGCGTTCGTCGCACCGGCGTTCGTGGACGCGCACGTGCACGCGACGTCCACCGGCCTGCTGCTCAACGGACTGGACCTGACCGGCTGCGCCTCGCTGACGGAGTTCCTGCACGCGCTGCGCGACCACGTGGCCGAGTACCCGGGCGCGCTGGTGTGGGGCCACGGCTGGGACGAGACCTGGTGGCCGGAGCGCCGCCCGCCCACGCGCGAGGAGATCGACCGCGCCGCCGCGGGTGCGCCGGTGTACCTCTCCCGCATAGACGTGCACTCCGCGCTGGTGTCCACCGCGCTGGTGGACCGCACGCCGTTGGCCCGCAGTGCCGAGGGCTGGAGCGATTCCGGCCCGCTGACCCGCGTGGCGCACCACCACGTGCGCCGCGCCGCGCGCGATTGCCTCGGTTCCGGGCAGCGCAAGGAAGCTCAGCTGGCGTTCCTGCGGCACGCCGCGTCGCAGGGCGTGGCCTGCGTGCACGAGTGCGCCGGGCCGGACATCTCCGGTGCCGACGACCTGGTCGACCTGCTCGCGCTCTCGGCGCAGGGCGGCGTTCCCGAGGTCGTCGGTTACTGGGGCGAGCTCGGCGCGGTGGAGCGCGCCGCGGAGCTCGGTGCCCGCGGCCTGGCTGGTGATCTCTTCGTCGACGGTGCGGTCGGTTCCCGCACCGCCGCGCTGCGCGAGCCCTACACCGACGACCCGACCACCTCCGGGGTGCTCTACCTCGACGCCAACGCGGTGGCCGAGCACCTGGTGGCCTGCACCCGGGCCGGTGTGCAGGCCGGGTTCCACGTGATCGGCGATGCCGGCGTGGCCGAGGTCTGCGCGGGCTTCCGCAAGGCGGCGCAGGTGGTCGGCGTCCCGGCGCTGGCGAGCCTGCGCCACCGGCTGGAACACCTGGAGATGGTGGACGAGCAGCAGGCCGCCGAGCTGGGCCGCTACGGCGTGGTGGCGTCGGTGCAGCCGGCGTTCGACGCGGCGTGGGGCGGCTCCGGCGCGATGTACGCGCGCCGCCTAGGTGTCCCGCGCGGCACGCGGCTCAACCCGTTCTCGAAGCTGGCTGCCAACGGCGCGCTGCTCGCGCTCGGCTCGGACGCCCCGGTGACACCGGTGGACCCGTGGCGAGCGGTGCAGGCCGCAGTGCACCACCGCACCAGCGGTTTCGGCATCTCGCCGCGCGCGGCGTTCACGGCTCACACGCGCGGCGGCTGGCGCGCGGCGGGCATCGACGACGGCGTGACCGGCACTCTCGTGCCCGGTGCGCCCGCGACCTACGCGGTGTGGGACGCCGGTGAACTCGTCGTGGCGGCAACGGATTCGCGGGTGCAGCGCTGGTCGACCGATCCGCGCTCCGGCGTCCCCCCGCTGCCGGACCTCTCGCCGCAGGCGCCGATGCCGCGCTGCCTGCGCACCGTCCTGCGCGGGGAGACGATCTACACCCGGTCCCCGGAAGACGACGAGCTCGTCTGACCGCCGCTGGCGCGGAGGGCGTCGATTTCGCGCGAAATCGGCACCGGCGGCCCGCGCTGCTGGGCGGATGACTTCGGAGGCAGGTTGTGATGGACCGGGAACTTCCCGATCTGCCGGTGCGGGCGGTGCTCGACGACGTCACCGGAGCGCTGGCCGAGCACGGGACCGCGGTCCTGGTGGCACCGCCCGGCACTGGGAAGACCACGCTGGTCCCGCTCGCGCTGGCCGAGCAGGGCTTGCGGGTCGTGGTCGCCGAACCGCGCCGGCTGGCGGCGCGTGCCGCGGCGGAGCGCATGGCGGGGCTGCTCGGCGAGGACGTGGGGCAGCGCGTCGGCTACTCGGTGCGCGGTGAGCGCCGCCGGAGCGGGCGCACCGTGGTCGAGGTGGTGACCTCGGGCCTGCTGGTGCGGCGCTTGCAGGGTGATCCCGAGCTGCCCGGTGTCGACGTGGTGATGCTCGACGAGTGCCACGAACGCCACCTGGACGCCGATCTGCTGCTGGCGCTGCTGCTCGACGCGCGCGCCGGACTGCGCCCGGACCTCCGGCTGCTGGCGACGTCGGCGACGGTCGCCGCCGGCCGGGTCGCCGAGCTGCTCGGGGACGCCCCGGTCCTCGAAGCGCACGTCCGCACGCACCCGGTGCGCACCGCGCACGTGCCGCCCAACCGCGGTGAGCGGATCGAGGCCTGCGTCGCGCGGGCCGTGCGCACGGCGTTCGCGGAGCAGGACGGCGACGTGCTGGCCTTCCTGCCCGGTGCGGCCGAAATCCGCCGGGTGGCCGGGAATCTGGCCGGGTCCGATGTGGACGTCCTGCCGCTGCACGGGAGATTGCCCCGGTCGGAGCAGGATTCCGCGCTGCGGGTGGGGAAGCGGCGCCGGGTGGTGCTGGCGACGGCGGTCGCCGAGTCGAGCCTGACGGTGCCGGGAGTGCGGGCGGTGGTGGACTCCGGCCTGGCGCGGGTGTCGCGCGTGGACAACCGGCGCGGGCTGTCCGGCCTGGCCACGGTGCGGGTTTCGGCGGCGGTCGCCGACCAGCGCGCCGGTCGCGCCGGGCGGCAGGGGCCGGGCGTGGTCTACCGCTGCTGGCCGGAGCACGAGCACAGCACGCTCCCGGCCTACCCGGAGCCGGAGGTCCGCACCGCCGAGCTGACCCGGCTGGCGCTGGAACTGGCGTGCTGGGGCACGTCGGACGGTTCGGCGCTGGAGTGGTGGGACGAACCGCCGCCCGGTGCGCTCGCCGTCGGCCGGGAGGTCCTGCGCGGGCTCGGAGCCCTGGACGCTTCCGGCGCGGTGACCGACCGGGGCCGCCGGATGGCCGAGCTCGGTCTGCACCCGCGGCTGGCCCGCGCGCTGCTCGACGGGTCCGAGCGGGCAGGCACCGACATCGCGGCGGAAGTGGTCGCGCTGCTCGACAACGACGCGTTGACCAACGACATCGACGTGACCACCGCTTTGACCGGACTGCGGCGTGGCGGACCGGGCAGCGACCGGTGGCGCAAGGAGGTGCGCAGGCTCCGCTCGATGGTGCCCGCGCATCGCGGGAACGGTGACGCCGCGCTGGTCGTCGCGCTCGCGCAGCCGGAGCGCCTGGCCCGCCGTCGCGATGCCGAGTCGAACGTGTACTTGATGGCCTCCGGAACTGCGGTGCAGTTGCCGCCCGGTTCGAGCGTGCGCGCATCGGAGTGGCTGGCCATCGCCGTCGCCGACCGGACGCCCGGCAGCGCCCACGGCACCGTCCGCCTGGCCGCCCCGGCGGACGAGCAGCTGGCCCGCACGGCCGCACCCGCGCTGGTCACCACCACCGACGAGATCGGCTGGGTGGACGGCGACGTGCGCGCGTCCCGCGTCGAGCGGATCGGCGCGATCACCTTGAGCCGGCGCAAGATCCGCGATCCCGATCCGGCCGAGGTCCGCCGCGCGCTGCTGGACGGCTTGCGCGCGGAAGGCCTGGAACTGCTGAACTGGAGCGACGACGCCCGGCGGCTCCGGCAGCGCCTCGGCTTCCTGCACGACGCCCTCGGCGATCCCTGGCCCGCCACCGACGACGAATCCCTGCTGTCCTCGGTGGACAGCTGGCTGGAGCCGGAACTCGGCAACGCCCGCCGCCGCGCGGACCTGCGGATCCCGGCGGCAACCGCCCTGCGCCGCCTGATCCCCTGGTCGGTGGCAGGCCGCCTGGACGAGCTGGCCCCGGACCGCATCGAGGTGCCCTCCGGTTCCCGGATCAAGGTCGACTACGCCGACCGGCCGACGCTCCCGGTGAAGCTGCAGGAGGTCTTCGGCTGGTCCGAAGCCCCGCGCATCGCCGACGGCCGGATCCCGCTGGTCCTGCACCTGCTGTCCCCGGCGGGACGCCCGGCGGCGGTCACCTCGGACCTGAAGTCCTTCTGGGCCAACGGCTACCACCAGGTCCGCGCAGAACTCCGCGGCCGCTACCCGAAGCACCCCTGGCCCGAAGACCCCACCACAGCCACCCCCACCCGCCGCACCAAGCGCTGAAACCGCGTGCTGCCCGACGCCGGCCGAGGCGACCGCGCAGTCGCCTGATCAGCCTGTCATCAGGTGAGTCAGCGGGGGATGGTGGTGTGCTTGTACTCGTTGAGGTCGGGGTAGCCGGTCAGCAGGTCCAGGACCTTCTCCACCGCACTGATCGACGGTCGGGGGTCCGCGCCTGCCGGGGCTCGGGTCATCAGGCGGACGAAGACGGCCTGGTCGTCGGCGATGAAGGTCGGCACACCCCAGACGTCGTGGGAGGACACGAACTGCTCGTGCTCCGCGCGTACCTGCTCCAGCGCCGCTCCGCTGTCGATGAGCTCGAACACCGCGTCGGCCGGAACGTCGTGGTCGGTGAGGACGCGGGCCACCACCGAGCGGTCCTCCAGGTGCAGGCCCTCGTCGTGGCGGGCCGCGAACAGCGCGCGGTGCACCGCCGGGAACTGCCGCGGGTACTCGTCGCGGACCACGACACCCGCCTGCAGCGCGACGATCCCGCTGTCCTGACCGGGTTCGTCCCACACGCTCGGGCCTTCTTCGACGTGCGCCTGGCCCAGCGAGAACGGCAGGTAGCGGACCTGCCAGTCAGCGCCTGCGGCCAGACCGGTGAGCAGGTGCTCGTGCGCGTTGCGGGCGAACGGGCACCGGTAGTCCCAGGTGACTGCGAACGTGGACGTCATGGTTTCTCAACACCTCCGGTCGGGCTCGTTGTTCCGCGGCGGCGGAACTCGTAGCCGGTGAGGACCACCGCCAGGGTCACCAGGCTCAGCCAGAACTGGGAGCGCGTTTCCGGCAGGACGGCCATCGCCGCGATCACCACGAGCATCAGGGCGATGGTCAGGTAGCTCAGCCACGGGAACAGCCACATCTTCAGCGGCAGCTGCGCCGGGTCGGTCCGGTTGCGCAGGCGGACCTGGGAGATCGCGATGATCAGGTACACGAACAGCGCCACCGCGCCGTAGGAGTTGACCAGGAAGGCGAAAACCAGGTCGGGGGAGACGTAGGCGGCGAGCACCGACAGGTAGCCGACGACGGTGCCGGCCAGCAGCGCGCGGCGCGGCACACCGCTGCGGCTGAGCTTGGCGAGCCCGCTCGGCGCGTCGCCTCGCCGGGTCAGCGCGAAGAGCATTCGTGACGAGGTGTAGAGCGCGGAGTTCAGGCAGGACAGCACGGCGGTCAGCACGATCGCGTTCATGATCGTGCTCGCGCCCGGGACGTGCAGCGCCTGCAGCACCGCCGCGTACGGGCTGACCTCGATCTCCGGGGAGCTCCACGGCACCACCGCGACCACGACCAGCACCGAGAGCACGTAGAAGGCGACCACCCGCAGGATGATCGAGCGCATCGCGTTGGCGACCGCGCGGCGCGGTTCGGCCGATTCCGCTGCGGCGATGGTGACGATCTCCGCCCCGGTGTAGAACGCGACGCACGGCACCACCGCGACCAGCACGGCGCCGATGCCGTGCGGGGCGAACCCGCCGTGCGCGGTCAGGTTGGCCAAGCCGCCCGGAGCGCTCGGCCACAGGCCTGCGACGGCCAGCGCGCCGAGGAACAGGAAGACCACGATCGCGGCGACCTTGATGGAGGAGAACCAGTACTCGAACTCGCCGTAGGAGCGCGCCGACACCAGGTTGGTCAGGGTCAGCGAGGTCAGCAGCACCAGGCTGATCAGCCACAGCGGCACCTCCGGCAGCCACAGCTGCACCAGCTTGCCCCCGGCCACCGCCTCGACGGCCACCACGATGACGAAGAAGTACCAGTACATCCAGCCCACTGCGAAACCCGCGCGCTCGCCCAGGGCCTCGCGGGCGTAGGCGTAGAACGAGCCGAGCGCGGGGCGGGCCACCGTCATCTCGGCCAGCATCCGCATGATCAGCACGGTCAGCACGCCCGCGATGAGGAACGAGATCACCGCGGCCGGGCCGGTGGAGCCGATGACCACGCCGCTGCCGACGAACAGCCCGGCGCCGATCACCCCGCCGAGAGCGATCAGGCTCATGTGCCTGCGTTTCAAGCCCCGCGCGAGGCCTGCGGTGTCGACTTCGGGGGCGTGCGGAGAAGGCATGGTGGTTCCTCGAGGTGCGGGAGCGGGTGGCGCGGAGGCGTCACGCGCGACACGCGGCGCTGGTGATGCGGCACGTGTCGACGTGCAGCCGCGCCACCAGGAGCACTGATCTCGGAACCACGGCGCGGAATGCTACGCGGACGGCGGCCCGCGGCGAGGCCTTCCCACATGCCGGACGGCCGTCCGCGAAGAGCGTTGCGACCCGGTTGTCCGGTTCCGGGCGGGAGCGCGAATATCGTTGTACTGCGCGGAGATTCGCGGATGTGGCAAGGCGCTTTGAACCAACATCGGAATGACTTGCGGAGCAAGCCATTCCGTTCCTGACGGCAGAAACGTCCCATGGGGTGCGGGCTTTCGCGGGAGGTGTCGTGAGGCGACGCGCTGCCAGGCGGGAGCTGGTCTGGGCGGATCTCGCTCCGTTTTCGCTGTTCAGGGCCCGTGAGTGTTTCGTGTTGCTATAGCGTCACAAAGCACTCACGGGCGACCACCTGCAGAAACGGGGCCGCCGACGGCGAATCGGTGCGATGGCGGCGGTGCCGCGCCGCCCTGCGGGGTGTCGATTCCGTTCGAAACCGGCCAGGGGCGGGTGTCAGTCGTAGCCGCGGATGACGTGGTCTTCGTCGTGCGGTTCTGCGGGCGGTTGCGGGACTTCCGCTTCCGGGGCGGTGTCGTGCGGGGTGGTCGGCGCGGTCGGGCGTTGCGCGGTCTGGAGCGGCACGGGTCTCCTTCGGGCCGGACACGTTCGTTGCGGAGAACGGTACGGCGGGTGACCGCGCGGCGAGTTTGTGCTGAACGACGAAGTTCGGTGCGTGACTTGTGGGGCCGGACAAGCGGAACGCTGCGGTCTCGTGGCGAACGCCCGGCTGCGCGCGAGTCTCGCTCGCCAAGAATATTAACTATCGAACGTTCACTTACGTATGGTTTTTGCAGGTGGAGCCCGTTTACGATGTCGGAGTATCGGCTATCTCCAAGTCACTTGGCTGTTGACGTGGGGAGCTGTTCGCGGTTACGGTTCGGATCTGGCGAGGCCGGTCGGCCTCGCGCACCGGCCCGTTGTTCCGAAGAGGTGGTGGGAGATGGCAGCGCGATCGCAGACCGACGCGGTGGGACCGTCCACGGCCGAGCCGTCGCTGACCTGCGCGATGGCGGCCACCTTCCTGGACGAGATCTACCGGAACCTCGACGAGACCTACGCCTCGCTCGGGCTCGCCCGCTGGAACCAGCCACCGGCGGAAGCCCTCTGGGAGGCCCGCAACCTGCCGCCCGCGGAGACCACCGCCGCCTGAGGCTCCGGATGCGGCCGCGAGTCCCGCGCCGACTCGTCCGTTCGCCGGTGTGGCAGGTCCGTGCGGGTGATTAAGTTCGGCGCATGAAGTTGCGCTGGTTCGCTGGAATCTTCGCGGTCGTGCTGGCCGCCACCCCCGTCGCCGTCGCGCAGGCCGAGTCGCCGCGCCCGCCGCACCGCACGACGTGCGAGTTCATCCCGACGCCGGAGAACCCGGCGGCCCGCGAGGTCGATCCGCCCGGGGAGAAGGCGAAGGCCAAGGGCACGGTGCGGGCCGAGATCGAGACCAACCGCGGTGACGTCCTCGTCGAGCTGGACCGCGCGAACGCGCCGTGCGCGGTGCACAACCTCGTGCACCTGGCGCGCAGCGACTTCTACGACCGGTCCCGCTGCTGGCGGCTGACCGATTCCGAGCGGCTCGGCGTGCTGCAGTGCGGTGACATCTGGTCGGTGGAGAAGGGCGGCCCCGGCTACCGGTTCGCCGACGAGGTGACCGGCGCCGAGACCTACCCGCGCGGCACCATCGCGATGGGCAACCAGGGCCCGGGCACCAACGGCAGCCAGTTCTTCATCGTCCACTCGCACGCCAACATCAAGCCCGCCTACACCGTGCTGGGCCGGGTCCTGCGCGGCATGGACGTCCTGGACGAGATCGTCGCGGGCGGCATCGTCCCGGGCGAGAACGGCGACCCGGGCGACGGCGAACCGGCCCTCCCGGTGGAGATCGAGAACATCAAGATCCGCGGCTGACGCCCGCAGCGGCGCAGCACGCGGTCATGGCGTGCCGCGCCAGGCGGTGAGGTGCGCGTGGATGCCGCGCAGGGCTTCATGAGACTCGCGGTACGCCTCGAACAGCGGGTTCAGGCGGTCGGCGTCGGCAGCAGGGGTGAACACGCGGTCCACCGCGACCGTTGCCGCCGCCGCAGTGGCGATGTCCGGGTAGGTGCCGGTGCCCACGGCTCCCAGCAGTGCCGCGCCGAGGACGGCGCTGTCGTGCACGCGCAGCCGCTCGATCGGACGTTGCAGCACGTCGGCGTGGATCTGCGTCCACAGGTCGCTGCGCGCGCCGCCGCCGGAGAAGGCCAAGGACGGCAACGGGAATCCGCACGCGCGCTCCACCGGATCCAGCACGTGCCGCGCCGACATCGCCACGCCCTGCAGGACCGCCCGGGACAGATCTGCCCGCGTGGTCGCCGAATCGAGGCCGAAGAAGCTCCCGCGCACCTCGGAATCCCACAGCGGTGCGCGCTCGCCCATCAGGTGCGGGGTGAAGATCACACCCGGCTCACCCGCTTCCGCCGAGGCCAGCACCTCCTCGACGCCGAGCCCGGAAACCCCGCACCACCAGCGCAGTGCGTCACCGGCCGCCTGCGTCGGCCCGGCGTGCACGAAGAGCCCGTCCTTCGGCGGGAAGCTCACGACTTCCGGCACCGGCACCGACTCGGCGGACGCGCCCGCCACCACCAGCGACGTTCCGCACGAGACCATGCCGCGCCCCGGCTCGGTGGTGCGGGTGCCGAACACCGCGCTGTAGGCGTCCATCGTGCCCACGACGACCTCGGCGCCGAGCTCGGTCGCGGGACCCAGGACGAGTTCGGGGGCGGCGATCTCGGGCAGCTTGCCCAGCAGGCCGTCGACCAGCTCGACCGCTTCGCGGAGGTAGCCGGTCGGGCCGGCGACGCGGACGGCGGAGAGCTGGTCGGTGGCGATCCGACCGGTGAGCTTGGCGATGACGAAGTCCTTGGGGCTCAGCACCCACCGCGTCCGCGCCCACAGCTCGGGTTCGGTGCGGGCGAACCACTCCGCGCGGGAACCGACGAAGGAGGCGTCCAGCACGATCGGGCCGCCCCAGATGCGCTTCTTGTCCGCCGCGGTCAGCCGGTCGTCGAGCTCCCGGGCGACTTCGGCGCAGCGCTGGTCCTGCCAGATGATCGCCGGGGCCAGCGGGCGCAGCTGGTCGTCGGCGAAGACGTGGGTGTTGACCTGGCTGACCACGCCGATCGAGCGGACCGCGTTCGCGTCCAGCCCGGCGAGGACGGCCCGGATGCCCTCCGCGCAGCCCCGCCACCAGTCCATCGGGTCCTGCTCGGCCCAGCCCGGCCGCGGGCGGTGGATCGGGTACGCCTCGGTGTGCGCGGCGACGAGGGTGCCGTCCAGTTCGAAGGCGGCCACCTTCACAGCGGTGGTGCCCACATCGATGCCCAACATCAGTGCTGGTCGTGCCATGCACAAACATCTACCACGCCCGCTGAGCGACCTTCCGGCGTCGCGTCTCTCCAAGCCGTCGTGGTCATACATCAGGAGGAGCACCCGCAGTCCAGGGAACCTCTGAGGTTCCGCCACCGGCACCGCTGAGCAGGACGAGTATGGAAGCACTTTCGTCTAGGATCGTTCGAAAAAGGCGTGCCCGGAGATGGGGGCGGCATGGTCGAGGAATCCGGGACCCGCAACGAGCAGAGCGGTACCGTCAACGGTCCGGTGGCGCAGGTCGGCGCGGTCCACGGAGGCATCCACTTCAACACGTCGGCAGGGGAGCGGTTGGCGCCGGGGCAACTGCCGCCGGACATCGCTTCTTTCGCCGGGCAGGCCGACGAACTCGCGGCGCTGCACGCCATGGTGGGCGACTCCGCTCGGGTGGCGGTGATCTCGGGAGCGCCCGGCGTCGGCAAGACGGCCTTGGCCGTGCACTGGGCGAACCAGGTCGCGCAGCACTTCCCGGACGGCCAGCTGTACGTGAACCTGCGCGGGTCGGACGCCGGGGACTGGCCGGTGAGCCCGACCGAGGTGCTGCGGAGCTTCCTGGAAGCGATGGGCGAAACGCGGATTCCCGCCGACGTGGCCGGGCGGTACCGCACGCTGCTGGCCAAGAAGCGGGTGCTGGTGGTGCTCGACGACGTCCGCGATCTGGCGCAGGTCCGCCCGCTGCTGCCCGGAGGCACCACCGCGTTCGTCGTGGTGACCAGCCGGAACCAGTTGACCGGTCTGATCGCCGAAGGTGCTCGGTCGCTCCCGCTGGACGCGCTCGGCGCAGCGGAGTCTCGCGAACTGCTCGCACGCGCTCTCGGTGAAGAGCAGCTGTCCGGTGAACCGCAAGCGGTGAACGAGGTGATCGCGCTGTGCGCGGGATCGCCGCAGGCGTTGAGCATCGTTGCCGCGCACGCCGCCAGCACTCCGCTCGCCGTGCTGGCGCGGGAACTCGGTGAGGTCCTCGCCCCGCCGGGCGTCGGGAGTTGGTCCGAGCGGATGGCGTCGGTGCTCGACTGGTCCGCGCGGCGGTCGGCAACGCCACCGGGCTGGAAGGACCGCGTCGCCGGGCTCAGCTGGTTGCGCAACCAGAACGCCCTGTACGCGGCGGCCGCCGCTGCCGCGGTCGCCACCGTGATCACCTACACCGACGTGATCGCCGCATCGAGCTTCTTCGGGCTCGGCTACCTGCTGATCCGGTTCGGCCTGCTGGTGGTGGGTCTGGTGTGGCTGGAGCGCGACGGCGCGCGCGGGGCGACCGGTGCGGGCCTGAGCGTCGGAACCGCGGTCTTCTTCGTGGTGGACTCGCTGACCTCGCTGCACGGGGCAGCGACGGTCTGGGCGTGGTTGTACTTCTTCGCGGTCATCGCCTTCACCGCTGCGCTGGCATCGCGCCTGGCCCCGCTGCGCCGCGTGTTCCGCCGGAGGCGGCTCGTGCGGCCGAGCGGTCGGCCGCTGGCCTACGTCGTGCTGGGCGCGGTGGCGGTGCAGTTCGTGCTGCTGTTCGCCGGACTTCCGCTGGAGTACGGCAGCACGACCGTCATCACCGGGCTGGGTGCGCTGGGCGCACTGCTACCGGTGGTGTCCATCGGCGGCCTGTGCGCTGCGGTGGCGCTGACCGAGGTGAGCGATCAGCAGGAACGGAGCCTCGCCGGGGCGGTCGTCGTGGCCTACCACGGCCCCGAAGTCCTGCTCATCCTGAGCTCTCTGCTGCTCGGCACCCAGTTCACCTACCTCGGTGGCGGTTACTGGGCGACCGACGTGGAATTCGCGGCCTGGACGGTGTTCGCAGTGGCTCAAGCGGTCCTGGCCGCGGCTTCGACGGGTGCGACGCTGGCACTGCTGCGCCGGTGAGCCTCGTGCGCGAGGTGTGTGCGTGCTGTGTGCGCGGGTCGGCAGCCTGCGTGGCATGGAGATCGTGAACGAACACCAGGCAGAGGCGTGGAACGGCTACGAGGGGCAGCACTGGGCGGACAACAGCGACCGCTACGACCGGATGCTCGACGACAGCACCGGGCTCCTGTTCGAGGTGGCCGCGATCGAGCGCGCGCACCGGGTGCTCGACATCGGCTGCGGCGCCGGCAGGACGACCCGGATCGCCGCGCGCCGGGCGGCCCACGTGCTGGGCGTGGACCTGTCCGCTCCGATGCTGGAGCGCGCGCGGGCCGCGGCGGCCGGTGAAGGGCTGGCGAACGTGACCTTCGAGCAGGGCGATGCGCAGGTGCACGCCTTGCCGACCGCGCACTTCGACGTGGCCATCAGCCGGGGCGGGATCATGTACTTCGCCGATCCGGTCGCCGCTTTCGGCAACATCGGCGGCGCGCTCAAGCCCGGCGGCCGCCTGGTCTTCGGCTGCGGGCGTGATGGCGAGAACGTCCTGGACGTGGTCTGGGCGGCGATGGGTGCGCACGTCCCGCTGCCGGATCCGGCCGAGGACACCGCGCCGGGGCCGGTGAACTTCACCGACGGCGACCGGATCCGGGAGGTGCTGGTGGCGGCCGGGTTCCACGACGTGGTGCTGCGGGAGGCCGCCTCGGACTTCGTGCTCGGCAGCGATGCCGACGACGCGGTGGACTTCGTCTTCGGCATGGGCCCGGTCCGGTTCTGGCTGCGCGACGCCGACAGCGGCGCGGTCGGCAAGGCGCGGGAGGCCGTTGCGACCGCGTTGCGACCGTTGGAGGGGCCGGGCGGTGTCAAGGGCAGCGTGCCGGGCTGGGTGGTCTCGGCGGTCTGGCGGCCCTGAGCGGCGGGTCGGGAGCGTTCCGGGGCTCATGGGAACTAGTGGATTCCTATGCGCGGTTGTGTGCGGTGCGGGCCGAACTCACGACGCGCCGTGGCCGACGTCCCGGTACCGCGTATGTGGGCGATGGTGCGCTGGGGTGCGGGAAGAAGACGACCAGCCGCCCGCACTCCGGCACCTACCCGGACGGAACCAAGCGCCGCCAGCGCCACTGTCCACGAACTGCGACGGGTGTGGGAAAGTGGCCGCCGACATGCGCACGATGGTGAACGCGCCTCGCGCGTTCACCATCGTGCGGCTCTCGGATTACCGGTTCGCCGAGGTCATCACCGCCGCCCGCCGTCCTGCTGAAGTCGGTCGGGAGATCACCGAGTGCGAAGGCCTCCAGCAGGCCGCGAACCAGCACCGCGCAGCGAGCGACGAAAGGATCGTTCTCCGAGACACCATGTCGTAAGCGAGGGATCGTGATCTCAATCGCTGCCTCCTTCCCAGCTCAGGCGGTCCCGTTTGGGCGATTCCTAATCGGGGGAGCCTGGGACGGAACCGAGGGAAGGGGGTAGGCATGTCTCTCGCCCAAGCACCGGGAGGAATCGTGGAGACTCTGCTCAGTGGTTTGCAGACTCTCGTCCAATTCATCCCGGTTCTGATCGGCGCGCTGGTGATCCTGCTGATCGGCTACATCGTCGGGAAGCTGTTGCAGAAGGGAGTCGCGAAGCTGCTGCAAAAGTCCGGGGTCGACCGGAGGATGCAGGACACGCAGGTCGGCGGCTGGCTCGAGCGGGGCGGCAGCGGGCTGACGGTCTCCCGGCTGACCGGCCGGGTGGTGTTCTGGCTGGTCTTCATCTTCTCGCTGGTGACCGCGATCGGGGCGCTGGGGATTGCATCCGTGACGACGTTCATGAACCAGGTCCTCGCCTACCTGCCGAACGTGATCGCCGCTATCGCCATCGTCGTGGTCGCCGGTCTCGTGGCGGGGGCGGTCGGCGGACTCGCGCGCCGCACCATGGGGCAGACCCCAACCGGCAGAGTGGTCGCCGCGGCAGGCCCGGCCCTGGTCATGGGCATCGCCGTGTTCATGGTGCTCACGCAACTCGGCATCGCGCCGGAGATCGTGATGATCACCTACACGGGCATGATCGGTGCGCTCGCTCTCGGGCTCGCGCTGGCCTTCGGCCTCGGTGGCCGGGAGATCGCCGCGGAGATGCTTCGCACCGGCTACCGAAAGGCGCAGCGGGATCAGCAGGTCGAAGCCGAAAGGGAACGCACGGCGGCCCCGTCCGGCGACACGGGCTGGAGCACCACCACACCCGCCAGCACCCAAGCCGACAAACCCAAACCAGCGGCAACAACTGACCTTTGATCGCTCGATCCCAGGCCGGTCAACGGCCGGGGTTTCAGAGAAGACGGGCTCTTGACTCGGCGCGACCTCGGCCGGCGACTGGTCGGTCCAGGGCGCGGTGAGGCATGGTCACCGGAACATGTGCGCCGCTCCGACAATCAAAGATGGTGGATAACAGCAGGGCAAACAAACACCCCTTCGTCATGACGCCCCAAATCGCGCACGGCAGTTGATGTTCGCTTCGACGAGAGTGAGTGACTCGGCCCTGCCGAGCGCGCGGCCCCGGGCGTAAGCGGATTCGTCGGTTAGCGCTGCGCGCAGGGATCGCGTGTCGGGGTCGGTGGGGTCCGGGGCGCCGCGGAGGGCTTCGGCGGCGCCGAGGATTTCTGCGGCGTTCGCGCCCTCGTGGTGGCGCAGGCGGGCCACCGCGACGGCGACCGTGGCCACCAGCGGCATGTCCAGCGTCGCCGAAGCCGTGGTGAAGGCTTCGGCGAGCTGAGCGCGCGCCGTCAGCAGGTCGCCTGTTGACACCGACAGGTTGCCGAGCGCGCAGTCGAGCATGGCGCGGAGCGGTTCGTGCTTCGGGATGCCGATCGACCGGTAGAAGTCCGCCGCTGCCGCGAAGTCCCCGTCGTGGCGCGCCAGATCGCCGAGCGCCAGCTGGGCGTGCACCGCGGCGGTCGGGTGGCTTCCGAGCAGCTCGTGCAGTCGTGCTCGTGCCTCGGCCACCGCTCCCTTCCGGTGCAGGACCTGGGCCAGCCAAACTCCTTCCAGCACAGCGGGTTGTGCGGGATCGAGCTCGCGTCGCAGCCGGATCGACTCCACCAGCGCGGCCTCGGCGCGGTCGAGATCGCCGAGCGCCAGTTCCGCGTAGCCGAGCGAGGACAGCGCGGTGGACCGGGCCCAGAGCTCACCGCAGCGGCGGAACGCCTCCGCCGCGCTCACCAGTGCGGGGCGCATCGCGGCCAGCCCGCCGTTGTTGGCGTGGTGGAAGGCGCGGATCAGGTGCGCCATCGCCTGCGTCCACTCGTCCTGGTGCGTCAGCGGTTCCGCGGCTTCCGCGCCGTCGGTGGCCAGTGCCAGCGCAGCGTCCAGCAGCGCACCGACCGGGTGCTCTGGTGCGCGCTGGAGCGCGGTCGGGTCGAAACGGGCGCGGTCGGTGTTGCCGGAGAGCACGGCGTTGAGCAGGTACCAGACCGCGCCGGACGCGGTGCCGACCGCGAAGCGCAACCGCTCGGCGGCTTCGGCGTGCATGCCCCGATACGTCCATAGTGGACCGAGTTGGGCGGCCAGCCGGATCGCCAGGTCCCGGTCCTCGTCGAGGGCGAACCGCAGCGCGTCCAGCAGGTTGGTGTGCTCCGCGCCGATCCGGCGCAGCCAGGCGGGTTGCCGCTCGTCGCGGCTCGACGCTTCCTGCGACTCGGCGAATTCGCACAGGTAGCGGGCGTGCGCGGTCCGGGCGGCGGGCGATTCGCCGGAGTCGGCGAGTCGTTCCAGGCAGTACTCGCGGATCGTCTCCAGCATCCGGTAGCGCTCGCCGACCTGCTGCACCAACGACTTCTCGACCAGCGCTGTCAGCGGTTCGACACCGCACACCGCTTCGGCGGCCTCCAGCGTGAAGCCACCGCTGAACACCGCGAGCCACTGCGCGCAGCGTGCTTCTTCGGCGGTGAGCAGCTCCCAGCTCGCGTCCACCACCGCGCGCAAGGTGCGGTGGCGGGGGAGTGCGGTGCGGCTGCCGCCGGTCAGCAGCCGGAAGCGGTCGCCCAGCCGCGCGGCGAGCTGCTCGACCGTCAGCGTGCGCAGCCGGGCAGCGGCCAGCTCGATGGCCAGCGGCAGCCCGTCCAGCCTGCGGCAGATCTCGGCGACGGCCGCCGAATTGCCCGCGGTGACCGCGAAGTCCCAGCGCGCGGCCCTGGCCCGGTCGGCGAACAGCCGCACCGACGGGCACTCCACGTCGGCCGGGGCGTCGGCGGCGGGCAGGTCGAGCGGCTGGACGGCGAACAGCACCTCGCCGTCGATGCCGAGCGCTTCGCGGCTGGTGGTCAGCACCCGCAGGCGCGGGCAGCGGCCGAGCAGCTCGGCGGCGCAGGCGGCGACCGCCTCCACCAGGTGCTCGCAGTTGTCGAGCGCCAGCAACGTCTCGGTCGTGGTGAGCCCTTCGACGAGCCGGTCCATCGCGGGCCGGGTTCCGCGCAGGCCGAGCGCCTCGACGATCGCAAGCGGAACCGCGGCCGGATCGGTGACCGGTGCGAGCTCCACCAGCCAGGCATCGGTTTCGGCCTCCTCCGCAACCGCGGACGCCAGCCGGGTCTTGCCCGAACCGCCCGCGCCGACCAGCGTCACGAGCCGCGCCCCGGCCAGCTGTTGGCGGATCTGCGCGCATTCCCGCTCCCGCCCGACGAAGCTGGTCACCGCGGCCCGGAGGTTGCTGCTGCGGCGCTTCGCCGGTTCGCCGCGCAGCACCGTCAAGTGCGCCGCCGCCAGTTCGGGGCCGGGCTCGGTGCCCAGTTCCTCGATCACGGTCCGGCGAACGGAATCGAAGTGGCGCAACGCGGCAGCGCTCCGGCCATCGGCGTGCAGCGCGCGCACCAGCAGCGCACTGGCCCGCTCGCGCAGCGGGTGTTGCGCGGTCAGCTCCGCCAGTTCTGCGGCGAGTGCGGCGGGATCCCGGTTCAGCTGGAGCTCGGCGGCCGCCCGGTCCTCGATGGCCGACAACCGCAGCTCGGTCAGGCGGACCGCGGCAGCGACGGCGTACGGCGCGTCTCCTGCGTCGGTCAGCGCTTCGCCCCGCCACAGATCCAGCGCGTCCCGCAACAGCTCGGCGGCCACAGACGGCTCATCCCGGCCGAGAGCGCGGCGCCCTTCCGCCGCCAGCCGCTCGAAGCGCAGCACGTCCACGCCGTCCGGCTCGACGTCCAGCCAGTACCCGGAATCCGCCGACCGCAGCACCGACTTCTCCGGCAGCGCCCGCCTCAGCCGGGTCATGAGCGAGTGCAGCGCGTGCTGCGGATCGTCCAGCTCCTGCTCGGGCCACAGCGCCTCCACCAGCGCGGACACCGGAACCTGCCGCCCGGCGTCCAGCGCGAGCCTGCTCACGACGGCGCGCAACCGCTTCCCGCCGATCCGGACGGCAACCCCGTCCGAGACGACCTCCAGCGGCCCGAGCAACCCCACGCGCAACTGAGCCGGGGTGTCCGCCATCTAGCCCTCCGCCGAAAAGAGACCGGTGCGGCCAACCTACCTCGGCTCCGTTTCCGCAGTTCAGCTCCCGTGAGTACTTTGTGGTGCTATAGCATCACAAAGTACTCACGGGTCGCCACCTGCGGAAACGGTGCCGGGGAAGGCGATTTCGCGCGAAGTTGCCGGGTCGTCGGAGTCAGACGCGGCCGGCGAGGTGTTCGGAGACTTCGTGGGCCGCGGCCTTCGTCGCTTCGGCGATCTCGGTGATCTTGTCCGCCAGGCGGGTGCTCGGGCCCGCCACGGCGATCGCCGCCGCCACCTTGCCCTTCTCGAAGATCGGCGCCCCGACACCGCTGCGGTCCGGGAGGGTTTCGCCGCGGTTGATCGCCACCCCCGCCTCGGCGACCGCTTCGAGCTGGCGGCGGATCTGGTCGCGCTGGTCCGGATCGGGCAGGTGCCCGGCCAGGTAGCCCTCGCGGAACCGCTCGGTGCCGAAGGCGAGGATGCACTTGCCGGAACTGGTCGGGTGCAGCGGGCGGCGGGTGCGCAGCGGGGCGGAGTAGCGGATCGGTTCGGTGGACTCGATGGCATCGGTGTAGACGACCGAGTCGCCGACCAGGGTGGCCAGCATGACGGTTTCGTCGAACTGGCGGTGCAGCCGCTCCATCGCCGGGCGGGCGGCTTCGGCGACGGTCGGCGGCGCGGCGGCCAGCAGCGAGTTGATCGCCGGCCCGATCCGGTACGCGCCGCCCTCCTCGCGCAGGTAGCCGGTCACGACCAGGCCCTTGACCAGGCCGTGCACCGACGAGCGCGGGGCGTCCAGCGCGGCGGCCAGCTCGGCCAGCCGCACTCCGGACCGGTGCGCCGCCGCCAGTTCGAGGATCGTGGTGACCCGCGAGACCGTGCGGTGCGCTTTGGCTGCTCCAGCAGGTGGCACTGCGCTCCCCATCGTCGATGCCCACGGTTTTCGCCGACGAACCTACCGCCGCCGCCGCGCCCGAATCCGGTCAGGTCCGCTCGGCGACCTGCTGCTCGGCACGGGATTCCAGCCGCTTCGCCTGGTCGAAGAGCGCACCCACCCCGATGAACGCCGCCCCGGCGACGAACATCAGCGACACGGCCCAGGTGCCGTGACCGGGAGTGGCGGTGACCAGGGCGAGCGCGGCCAGCGGGGCCAGCCCGCCGGAGAACGCGCCGCCGACCTCGCGGCCGGTGCCCAGCCCGGACGCCCGGGTGCGGGTCGGGAACTGCTGGGAGAGGAACGCGCCCTGCGCGCTGAGCATGGCGGGCACCACGATGCCGGTGGCCAGCACCAGCGCGGCCCAGATCAGCACGCGCTGCCCGGAGTCCAGCATCCAGAAGAACGGGAAGGCCAGTGCGGCGGTGGCCACCGCGCCCACCATCACCACGGTCTTGGAACCCACCCGGTCGCAGAGCCGGCCGGCGATCGGCACCGTGATGATGGCGCAGGCGCTGGCCAGCGTGATGCCGAACGAGCCGACGTTGGCGGGCACGTCGCGGAACTCGGTGAGGTAGGACAGCGAGAAGGTCTTGAACACGTAGCTGACGCCGTTGTAGCCGACGGTGATCGCCAGCACCACGGCCAGCCCGCGCCAGTCCGAGCGGATCAGCGACCGCAGCGGCTGGGACTTCTTGCGGGAGCTGGCCTCGCGCGCCTCGCGCTCGAACTCCGGCGTCTCCGGCATCTGCCTGCGGACCCAGAAACCCAGCGCCACCAGGGCGAAACTGGCCACGAACGGGATGCGCCAGCCCCAGCTGTAGAGGAATTCGTCGTCGAAGCTGGTGAGCACGGTGACGGTGAGGGAGGAGGCGAACAGTCCGATGTTGACGCCCAGCGCGGGCAGCGATCCGAGGCGCCCGCGGGACTTGGCGTCGGCGTGCTCGTAGGCGACCGCGATCGCGCTGCCGAGCTCGGCGCCGGCGCCCAGACCCTGCAGCAGGCGCAGGACGACCAGCAGCAGCGGCGCGAACAGGCCCACCGATTCGTAGGTCGGCAGCAGGCCGATCAGCCCGGAGGAGATGCCCATCAGCAGGAAGGTCACCGACAGGACCATCTTCCGGCCGAACTTGTCGCCGAGCACCCCGAAGACGATGCCGCCGAAGGGGCGGGCGAGGAAGCCGACGGCGAAGGTCGCCATCGCTCCCAGGGTGGCGGTGGTCGGATCGCCGGACGGGAAGAACAGGCGGCCGAAGACCAGCGCGGCCATCGACGCGTAGAGGTAGAAGTCGAACCACTCCAGGGCCGAGCCGATCACCACGGCGGGCCCGACCGCCTTGCGTGAAGCCGGATCTGGGGGTGCCGGGGCAGCGCTGCCAAGCGTCATCGCTCAAGTCCTCTTCGCCGGTGATCGTCGCGCGGCTGCGCGGGGAACCCGCTCGCAGCGGGTAGGAAAGCGTTCATATATGGGAACGCGGTGTCGTAAGTGTGAATGTAAGAAGTGAACGGCGTCACTGTCAAGGCTTCACGGCGGCTTGACAGGGCCGTCCGGCGGGATCAAGGTGTTCATATATCTGAGCTTTAGTTCGTAAATACGAACGCTGCGCCTTCGGGAGGACCACGCCATGCACTTCGAGCTGACCGCGGACCAGACGGCCCTGCGGGCGGGTGCGCGCGAGCTGGCCCGCAGCTTCTCCGACGAGTACTGGGCCGAGTGCGACGCGGCGGGCCGCTTCCCGTGGGAGTTCTACAACGCCTTCGCCGAAGGCGGCTGGCTGGGCATCGCCATCCCGGAGCAGTACGGCGGCGGCGGGCTCGGCATCCTGGAAGCGGCGCTGCTGCTGGAAGAGGTCGCCGCCTCGGGCGCCGGGATGAACGGCTGCAGCACCATGCACCTGACCATCTTCGGGCTCAACACCATCGTCAAGCACGGCAGCGAACAGCTCCGGCAGGAAGTCCTGCCCGCCGCCGCGGACGGATCGCTGCACGTGTGCTTCGGCGTCACCGAACCCGACGCGGGCACCGACACCACCCGGATCTCGACCTTCGCCCAGCGCGTCGACGGCGGTTACCTGGTCAACGGCCGCAAGGTGTGGATCACCAAGGCGGGCGACTCGCAGAAGATGGTGCTCATCGCCCGCACCACCCGGCGCGAGGAGGTCGAGCGCCCCACCGACGGGATGTCGCTGTTCCTGATCGACATCGACCCCGAGCACGTGCGGCTGAGCCCGATCCCGAAGCTGGGCCGCAACGCGGTCTCCTCCTACGAGGTGGTCATCGACGACCTGTTCGTGCCGGAGAGCGCCCGGGTCGGCGAGGAGGGCAAGGGATTCCGGTACCTGCTCGACGGGCTCAACCCGGAGCGGATCCTGCTGGCCCACGAAGCGCTCGGCATCGGCCGCGCCGCGCTGGACCGCGCGGTGCGCTACGCCAAGGAGCGCGTCGTCTTCGACCGGCCGATCGGCCAGAACCAGGGCATCGCCTTCCCGCTTGCGGAGGCGGTCACCCGGCTCGACGCCGCCGAGCTGATGGCCCGCAACGCGGCCTGGCGCTACGACCAGGGCCTGCCCTGCGGGCGCGAGGCGAACATGGCCAAGTGGCTGTGCGCCGACGCCGGGTTCACCACCGCGGACCAGGCGATCCAGACCCACGGCGGCATGGGCTACGCCCGCGAGTACCACGTGGAGCGCTACTTCCGGGAGTCCCGCATCCTCCGCCTCGCCCCGGTGAGCCAGGAGATGGTGATGAACTACGTGGCCACCCACGTCCTCGGCCTCCCCAAGTCGTACTGACCAGGAGCCCGCGCTGTGCGGTCCCGTCGCAATTTCAATGGAAATCGGACGTGCGATTTCAATGGAAGTTGCGGATCGTCGGCGTGTCGCCCCACGACATGCCGACGGTTGTGGACGACTCCCCGCGATTTCAATGGAAATCGGACACCTGATTTCCATTGAAATCGCGGAACCGCGGAGCGCGGAGTCCGCTGAACGTCAACCGGTAGTGGAAGTTCCGAGCGAACAGGACGGTTCATGAACGCATCCGAACCCACCGGCAGCCTGCGGGGCATCCGCGTCCTCGACCTGTCGCGGATCCTGGCAGGCCCGCTGTGCTCGCAGATGCTCGCCGACCACGGCGCCGAGGTGATCAAGGTCGAACCGCCTGCGGGCGACGACACCCGCAGCTGGGGCCCGCCGTTCGTCACCGGGACCATGAGCGCTTACCACACCGGGATCAACCGCAACAAGGCCAACATCTGCCTGGACCTCACCACCGCGGACGGCCAGCGGCTGCTGGGCGAGCTGCTGTCCGATGTGGACGTCGTGGTGGAGAACTTCAAGGCGGGCACGCTGGCGAAGTGGGGCTATCCCGACGAGGTCATCGCCGAGCGCTTCCCCCGGCTGGTGCACTGCCGGATCACCGGGTTCGGCACCGACGGGCCGATGGGCTCCACACCCGGCTACGACGCGATCCTGCAGGCGTACGGCGGATTGCTGAGCATCAACGGCGAGAAGTCCGGGCCACCGCTGCGGGTCGGCGTGCCCATCGTGGACATGGTGACCGGCATCTACGCCTTCTCCGGAGTGCTGCTGGCCCTGCACGAGCGGCACACCTCCGGCCGCGGGCAGCTGGTGGACTGCACCCTGCTGGACACCGCGGTCTCGCTGCTGCACCCGCACTCCGCCGCATGGCTGGCCTCGGGCGTGATCCCGCAGCGCACCGGCTCGGCGCACCCGTCGATCGCCCCGTACGACACCTTCGACGCGGCGGACGGGCCGATCTTCATCAGCGGCGGCAACGACCGCCAGTTCCGCGCGATGGCCGAGGTCCTCGGCCTGCCCGGGCTCGCCGAGGATCCCCGCTTCGCCACCAACGCCGACCGCGTCCGGCACATGGGCGTGCTGCGCGACCTGCTCGCCGCGCCGATCAGCGCCCGGACCAGGCAAGACCTGGCCCAGGCGCTGCTGCGGCGCGGCGTGCCCGCGACGCCGGTGCACGACGTCGGCGAGGCGTTGACCGATCCGCAGGTGCTGCACCGGGAGATGGTGGTGGAGAAGGACGGCTACCGGGGCACCGGAATCCCGGTCAAGCTCGCCCGGACGCCCGGGAACGTCCGCACCGCGCCGCGCGAGCAGGGCGCCGACACCAGGCGGATCCTGGCTTCCCTGGGCTATTCCGAGGACGAGATCACGGCGCTCATCGAAGCCGACATCGCCCGCACCACCTAGCGGATCCGGCCCGCGCGGTCCCGGATGTGCGCGGTCGCGCTACGCAGCCGGTCCTCGTCGGCGATCGTGGTGTTGTCCTCGTAGGTGACGCCGTCGGGGACCGAGTCGCTGCCGAGCGGGTCGGCGTCCCAGAAGTTGTTGCGGTAGCGGACGTTCTCCAGCGGCGGGCTGACGTGGAGGACCGCGGTGCTGTCGGCCCGGACGACCACGTTGTCCTCCACCGTCACCCAGGAAGCGCCGTAGTCGGTGTAGAGGCCGAAGTTGTACGGGGTCCGGGTGTCCTCGATGACGTTGCCGCTGACCGTCGCGCCGCTGTCGTGGGAATCGCCCTGCGGCCCGGACACGTAGACACCGCCGCCGTCGGCCAGCACGCCCATGGTCCTGGTGACGAGGTTGCGCTCGATGCGGGTTCCGCCGGCGGGGCCCGCGACGATCCCGCAGTGCGGCACGTCGGTGACGTGGTTGTGGGCGACGGTGCAGCCGGTCGTGCCCGCGAGCGAGATCCCCGGTGAGCCCGAGTGGTCCAGGCCGATCTGCCGGACCAGGTTGTCCTCGACGAGAACCTGCCGGCTCTCGCTGATCGAGATGCCGGCGCCGCCGAGGGTGTCGAAGTCGCAACCGCGCACGGTGATGTCCGAGCCGCCCGAGGTGCTCAGGCCGCCGGCGCCGAGGCGGGTGAAGCGGCATCCCTCGAACCGGATCCCGGTCGCGTCGTCGAGGACCACGCCGGCGGGGACCGACTTCGTGTCCGACGGCACGGTGACCCACGACTGGCCCTCCACCACGACCACCTCCTCGACGCCGCCGCCGTCGTAGAAGTTGTTGCCGTGGTAGTGCAGGAATCCCCGGTCGCCGCCGGGCCGGAGCCACGTGGCGTCCGCGAACACCAGGCCGCGGAAGGAGATGTCGCGGACGCCCGTCGCGTGCAGCAGCGTTTCCAGGACGGGCGCCACCACGCGGGTGCGCTGCGGGTCCTCATCCGGCCGCGGGAGGTAGTGCAGGACGTGCTGTCCCGGCCGGGAGCGGTCCAGGACGAACGTTCCGGGCTCGGTGAGGAAGGCGAGATCGTTCTCGACCCGGGTCGGCAGGCCGGGGCCGTCCATCACCTCCCCGTCCCAGGCGGAGCGGTAGAGCTCGAGCGCCCAGCCGAAGGCGGGCTGCCGCATGCTGATCGCGGTGGAGTCGCCGTCGGGAGCCACTGCCGCGACGCCGCACCGCGCCTCGGTCCAGGGGTAGACACCGCGGTAGACGAACTCGACCCCGGGCTGCCAGGCCAGCGGCGCGCGGCTGTCGGTGACGTATCCGGTGGGCGTTCTGCGCGCGTCGCCGGGAATTCCGTCGATGCCCGCGCGCTCCGCCCGCCGGCCGTCGGCGTAGAGGTGGCGGGTGTCCAGGTCGCCGACCTCCGCGCGCCAGACGCCGTCGTGCACCTGCCAACCGGAGATCTCCCGGCCGCCGCTGATGACGGCCGCCTCCTGATCGGCGGTGCCGTAACCGGCTGCCTGGAAGGCGATCCGGCGATCTGCCGGGTCGAGGGCGAGGGGTTCGGTCAGGACGTGGGTGCCGGCCCCGAGGTGGACGATGACGTCGCCGGTCGCCTCGCGGGCGGCGCGGCGAGCCCGGTCGATCGTGGCGAAGGGCTCGTCCGGAGTGCCCGGGGCGGAGTCGTCGCCGGCGGGGGAGACGTGGAGTTCGAGCACGATTCTGTGATCCTCCATGTTTATGCCATAAACTCGGATGGAGAGTAAAGCACGTTCCCGGTGCGGAACCGGCGGGGGTCGCCCGGCTGCATCCGGCGGGGCGGGATCCTGGAGGGGGAGGTGGCCGATGGCGCAGGGCGGAGTGGCCGATCCCGATCGCGGGATCGAGCTGTTGTGGCGGGACGGCGGGTCGCGGACCGGGCTGAGCCTGGACCGGATCGTGGGCGCGGCGGTCGAGGTGGCCGATGCCGAAGGGCTGGCCGGGCTGTCGATGCGCAAGGTGGCCGAGCGGCTGGGCTTCACCAGCATGTCGCTGTACCGGCACGTGCCCGGGCGGGACCAGCTCGTGGAGCTGATGCGCGATGCGGTGCTGGCGGAGCTGGGTTCCCCGCCTGCCGAGGGCGGATGGCGCCCGCGCCTGGAAGCGTGCGCGCGCGAGAGCTGGGAGCTGTGCAAGCGGCATCCGTGGCTGGCCGGGACGAGTGGCAGCCGCAGCCTGCCGGGGCCGAACGCGGTGGCGCACTACGAGCGCCTGCTCGGCATCCTCGCCGGTACCGGCCTCGCCCCGTCCGAGGTGATCGCTTCGGTCGATCTGGTCGACCGCTTCGTCAACGCCGAAGCGGTGGCGCTGGCGGAGGTCGCTCGGGTCGAGCGCAGCAGCGGGATGTCCCACGAGGAGTGGTGGGGAGCCCGGGGGTCGCTGTTCGACCGCCTCGACCGCTTCCCGGTGATCACCGCGCTGTGGGAGGCGGGCGGGTACGACGAGCCGCTGGACTCGTTCGAGTTCGGCCTGGCCAGGGTGCTCGACGGCATCGAGCTGCTCGTCCAAAGTCGTGATGAAAAGCGTGATGAAACTTGCCGGATGTGCGGCGGGCCGGTCGAGCAGGCGTCCGCGGGACGTCCGCGCGCGTACTGCTCGCGCGCTTGCCAGCAGCGGGCCTACCGGCAGCGCAAGTCCGGCTGACCTCAGTCCTGCGCGGAGAGTTCGCGCATGACAATTGTCAGCCGCGTCAGGTGGACTCGCTTCACTACTGGGCAGGCCTCCGGCCGAGCACCATCGGTGGGCATGGGATCTGTGCTCGAAGTGCGCGGGGTGCGGCACCGCTACGGTGCGACGCGCGCGTTGGACGATGTCGACCTCACCGTCGGGGCGGGGGAGTGCGTGGCCCTGCTCGGGCCGAACGGGGCGGGCAAGACGACCCTCGTGCAGCTGGTGGTCGGCTTGCTGCACGCGCAGGCCGGAACCGTCCGGGTCGACGGCGGCGATCCGCGGAAGGCCGCGGTGCGCAGGCGGTTGGGCGTGGTGCAGCAGTCGGTCGGGTTCCCGAGCACGCTGAAGGTCGGCGAGCTGGTCACGGGTGCCGCGGTGCGGGGCTTCTTCCCGCGCTCCGCGGCCGGTCCGGTGCTGGCCGAGCTGGGCTTGAGCGATCTGGCGCGGCGGCGCGCGACCAAGCTGTCCGGCGGGCAGCAGCAGCGGTTGCAGCTGGCGATGGCACTGGTGACCGAGCCGGCGCTGCTGGTGCTCGACGAGCCCACCAACGGCCTCGACGTCGCCGCCCGGCGGCGGTTGTGGCAGGTGCTGACCGAACGCCGCGCCCGCGGCGCCGGGGTGCTGGTGACCACGCACCTGATCGAGGAGGCGGCCGCGGTGGCCGACCGGGTGGTGGTGCTGGACCGCGGCCGGGTGCTGGCCGCCGACAGCCCGGCGGCGCTGACCTCCCGGCTGCCCGACCGCACCGTGATCGCGCGGACCGCGCTCGGCCGCGACGAGCTGCGCAGGCTGCCTGGCGCGGTGTCGGTCGTCGCCGACGGCGACCTGGTCCGGCTGCGCACCCGGGAACCGGAAGAACTGCTGCGCGCGTTGCTCGCCGCCGATCCGGCCCTGTCCGGCCTGAGGGTCGAAGGGGCCAGGCTGGAAGAGGCCATGCTCGGCCTGACCGAGGAGGTCGCCGCGTGAACACCAGGATCCTCGCCGTCGAGATCGTCGACGAGCTGCGCGGCATCATCCGCGAACCGGCCGCGCTGCTGTTCTCCATCGTGATGCCGGTGGCATTCTTCGCGCTGTTCGCCTCGCTCTTCGGCGGCGCACAGGGCGGCGCGGTGCCGACGGGCACGATCATGCTGGCCACCTTCGGCACCTTCGGCGTGCTGTCGGTGGTGCTGACCAATCCCGGCATCGGCGTCGCCTCGGACCGCGAACGCGGCTGGCTGCGCGCCAAGCGCGTCTCACCCGTGCCGCTCGGCGTGACGCTGACCGCCAAGGTGGTGGCCGCGCTGCCCTACGCGATCGGCGTGCTGGCGGCGATGACCGTGACGTCCGCGCTGCTGGGCACGCTGCAGATCTCGCCGGGTGCGCTGATCCGGCTCTGGGCCGCGCTGGTGCTCGGCGCGCTGCCGTTCGCGCTGTTCGGGCTGGCGGTCGGGTTCCAGGTGGGGGCCAACGCCACCACCGCCATCCTCAACGCGCTGCTGTTCCCGATGGCGATCGCCTCCGGGCTGTGGATGCCGCTGTCCGCGCTGCCCGACTTCTTCGGCCAGATCGCGCCGTTCCTGCCGACCTACCACCTCGCGCAGCTCGCGCTGGCGCAGCTGGACGGCAGCGCCGCCCTCGGGCACGCGCTGGTGCTGCTCGGCGCGACCGCGGTGACCGGCACGCTGGCCGCGGTGTCGTATCGTCATGCCCGATCATGAGGATTTCCGGGCTCATGTCCCACTGGGGACACCTGATCTACCTACTGAACCTGCTGTGGTTGCCGGTGTTCTCGGAGAACTCGACCTGGGTGGACTGGGCGCTGGCCACCGCCGTGGTCGTCGTCTTCGTCCCGATGTACGCGGTGACCCAGTGGCGGCCGGAGCGGACGCGGTGGGCGGCGATCGTGCCGACGGTGCTGCTCGGTGCGATCGCGACGCCGTTCAACTCCGGCGCGGCGACGCTGTTCGTCTACGCCGCCGCGTTCGCCGGGCTGACCGAGTCGCGGCGCACCGCACTGCGGTGGTTCGTCGGGATGACGGCTCTGATCAGCGTGTTCTCGTTGATCTCGGTGGTGCCGATGCCCTGGCGGCTGCTCGGGCACCTGCCGCCGCTGGTGCTGCTGTGGCTGATCGGCACGCTGCAGATCGAGTGGGCGGAGAAGGAGCGCGCGCAGAACGACCTGCGCCTGCGCAACGCGCGCGTCGAGCACCTGGCCACCCTGGCCGAACGCGAGCGCATCGCCCGCGACCTGCACGATCTGCTGGGGCAGACGCTGACGGCCATCACCATGCGCGCCCAGCTGGTGAACGGGCTCGTCGGCGTCGACGACGAGCGGGCGCGCGGGGAAGCGGGTGAGATCGAGCGCGCTGCCCGGGCCGCGCTCGCCGAGATCCGCGCGACGGTGAGCGGGTGGCGGCGGGCTACGCTCGAAGCCGAGCTGGCGGCGGCGCGCAACGCGCTGTCCAGCTCGGGCGTCCAGCTGACCGTGCGATGGGATGTCGAGGAGGCCATCGTGGACTCCACCGAGCACGAGCTGGCCCTCGCGCTGCGCGAGGCCACCACGAACGTCGCGAGGCACTCCTCGGCGCGCACCTGCCACATCAGCCTGGAGGTCGTGCAGGAGGAGCTGCGGCTGGTCGTGGCCGACGACGGAGTGGGCGGGAAGGCCCCGGACGGCAACGGTTTGAGCGGCATGCGCGAGCGGATCAGCGCGCTGGGCGGTGCGGTCCGGCGCACCGGCACGGCGGGGACGACCGTGACCATCGCGGTGCCGGTAGAGGTGGCGGCGTAGTGGGCGAGCAGATCAGGGTCGTGCTGGCCGAGGACCAGACGATGGTGCTCAGCGCCTTCGCCGCGCTGCTGGACCTGCAACCGGACGTCGCGGTGGTGGCCACGGCGGGTGACGGCGCCGAAGCGCTAGCGGCGGTCGAGCAGCACCGGCCGGACGTCCTGCTGACCGACATCGAGATGCCGGGGCGCAGCGGCATCGACGTCGCGGCGGAACTGCAGCGGCGCGGTGATCCGGCGCGGGTGCTGATCGTCACCACCTTCGCGCGCAGCGGATACCTGCGCCGCGCGATGGAGATCGGGGTGTCCGGCTACGTCCTGAAGGACTCGCCGATCGACGAGCTGGTCACGGCCCTGCGGCAGGTGCACGCCGGCGAGCGGGTGGTGGCGCCGGAGCTGGCGGTGGCGGCCTGGGACCGGCCCGACCCGCTGACCGCGCGCGAGCGCGAGATCCTGCGCGAGGTGGCGACCGGTGCGGGCAACGCCGAGATCGCCGCGAGCTTGCACCTGGCGGAGGGCACGGTCCGCAACTACCTGTCCACGGCGATGGCGAAGTTGGCGGCGCGCAACCGCATCGAAGCGGCCAACACGGCCCGCGACCACGGCTGGCTCTGACCCGGCAACTGCGAACGCCCGGTGTGAGAAACGCGGAATTCCATTGAGCGTTTTTCATCTTGTTCCGGAGCGGTAGCCGCGAGGCCTGACCGGCACCGCGCGGAAGGTGTCGCATGCGCCGCAGGCGCATAACCCACCTACGGCACTTGCACCGCCGCGGGTTCTCAGACGTCGTCTGGCGAGGACAGCCCGTTCGCCGTGTATCGGACATACATCAGAACGGGATCCCGGAGACCAGACGGCGTCTGAGGTTCCGCCACCCGCACCGCCACGCAGAACGAGGATGGAAAAACTTCATTGAACCGTGAATCGGGTGGTGCTGAAATCGGTTGCACGGGTGGGCTCTTCGTAGTCTGATGGGGCTCATGCGCAGGACTGGCGCGCTCGCGCTGATCACCGCTCTCACCGCTGGGATGTTCATGACAGGGCAGGACGTGCGCGGGGCCGAGGCCGCCCCGGCACTCGGCATCGACCTCGACACCGTGACGATTCCGCAGCTCCAGGAGCGGATGGCCGAAGGGTCGCTGACGTCGAGCGAGCTGACCGCCGCGTACCTGCACCGGATCCGCACCGTCGATCCCCGGATCAACTCGGTGCTGCACACGAATCCGCGAGCGGTGGCGGAGGCCGAGACCAGCGACGCGCGGCGCCGGACGGGGCAGGTCCTCGGCCCGCTGGACGGGATCCCGGTGCTGCTCAAGGACAACGTGAACACCCGGGACATGCCGACGACCGCCGGGTCGCTGGCGCTGGCCGGAGCACCGCCGGACACCGACGCGGAGCTGGTGACCCGGCTGCGGGACGGCGGCGCGGTGATCCTCGGCAAGACGAACCTCTCCGAGTGGGCCAACTTCCGCGCTGAGGCACCGACTTCCGGTTGGTCCGCGGTCGGCGGGCAGACCCGCAACCCGTACGTGCTCGACCGCAACCCGTGCGGTTCCTCGGCCGGTTCCGGCGCCGCGCTGGCCGCGTCGCTGGCGCAGGTGGCGATCGGCACCGAGACCGACGGTTCGATCGTGTGCCCGGCCGGGATCAACGGCGTGGTCGGGCACAAACCGAGCCTCGGGCTGGTCAGCGGCGCCGGCGTGGTGCCGATCTCGGCGGAGCAGGACACCGCCGGCCCGATGGCGCGCAACGTCGTCGACGCCGCACTGGCGCTGGCCGTGCTGCAGGGATCGGAACCGGTGATCCCGCGGGCCGATGACCTGGCGGGCAAGCGCATCGGGCTCTGGCGGCTGCCGGAGCTCGGCCCGGAGGTCGACGCGCTGATGACCGGCGCCGCCGAGAAGTTCCGCGCGGCGGGCGCCGAGGTCGTCGAGGTGGTCCTGCCGTACCAGGACCGGCTCGACGAGCTGGAGTTCCCGGCGCTGCTCAGCGAGTTCCACCGGGACATCGACGCCTACCTGGCCACCCGCGGAGGGCCGCGCGACCTCGCCGAGCTCATCGAGTTCAACCGGCGGACACCGGAGGAGCAGACCTGCTTCGCCGGGCAGGAGCTCTTCGAGCAGGCCCTCACCGCGCCGCCGACCACCGACCCGGGCTACCGGGCGATGCGCGCGGAGCTGACCGACCTGGCCGAGCGCTCGATCGACGAGACCATGGCGGAGCACCGCCTGGACGCGATCGCCTCGCCGACCAACCCGCCCGCCTGGACCACCGACTGCGCGCGCGGTGACGACGACGTGATGCCGTCCTCGACCCCGGCCGCGGTGGCGGGCTACCCGTCGATCTCGGTGCCCGCCGGATTCGTCGGCGAGCTCCCGGTCGGCCTGCTCCTGATGGCCGGTCACCGGCAGGACCCGGCCCTGCTGTCGCTGGCGGCGTCGGTCGAGCGGGAGCTGAACGCCTGGCGGGCGCCGAAGTTCCTGCCTTCGCTGGAGGGGTGAGGACGTCCGGACCCGCCAGGAGATCGCGACTTCGGGTGAACTCCCGCAGCCGCCGACCGATGTGATCACCGAGCGGAGCTCGGCATCGGTGAAGGACGGGACGATTCAGCGAGAAAACGCGCCCACCAGCGCTGACGACCTTTCGCGCAGCCACCCGAAAACCCTTCCGCGACGAGTAGTGTCGGTGCATGAGTGGCCCGCAGCAGCCCCGAGTCCTGCCCAACCGCACCTCAGGGGACCGTGACGCAACCCAGCCACAAGAAACCGCGAAACGCGAGATCGCTCGTGAACGCAACCACCACTGTGAATCGCGGAGAGGCGGAACTGCATGAGCGTCGACGGGGATCGCACCGACCGGTGGCGCGCCTACTGGAACCGGTCCGCGCTCGCCTACGACGAGCAGATGAACCGCTTCGAACGGCTGATGGCGCCCGGCGGCCGCCGGTGGGTGTGCTCGCGCGCCGAGGGCGAGGTGCTGGAGGTCGCCATCGGCACCGGCCTCAACCTCCCGGTCTACGGCCGTGACGTCCGGCTGACCGGCATCGAGTGGAGCCCGCGGATGCTGGACCTCGCGCGGCAGCGCGCGCAGGACCTGGACGTGCCGGTCGACCTGCGCGAAGGAGACGCCCGGGACCTGCCGTTCCCGGACGCCTCCTTCGACAGCGTGGTGTGCACCTTCGGCCTGTGCGCGATCCCCGACGAGCAGCAGGCGATCGCCGAGATGGCGCGGGTGCTGCGGCCGGGCGGGAAGCTCCTGCTGCTCGACCACGTGGCGGGATCGGCGTGGCCGGTGCGGCTCCTCCAGCGGGTGGCCGAGCTGATCACGATCCCGCTCGGCGGCGAGCACTTCCTGCGCCGCCCGTTGCCGCTGGTCCGAGCGGCGGGCCTGGACGTGGAGGAGTCCGACCGCTTCAAGCTGGGCATAATCGAACGCCTGGCAGCCCGCAAAGCTGTGCCGCCCCTCCGCGATTCACAGTAGTGGTTGCGTTCGGCTTTCTCGCTTGCGTTTTCGGGGTTTCTTGTGGCTGGTTTGCGTCACGTTCCCCTGAGGTGCGGTTGAGCAGGGCGCGGGTTGCTAGTACGGCTGTTCTGCTCGTGCGAGCATCTTCGCCCGAGCGATCCGTGGGAAATCGAGGATCTTCTGCTTGTCCGCCGGGGCTGGCTCTTGAGCGGGGCCCTGATCCCGGGTGGGAGGTTGGCGATTTCGCGCGAAATCGCTAGCCGCCCGCACCGACCTGAGGACAGGGACGACTGAAGGGCGTTGTGGCGGCGTCAGAGTTTTCGCTCGAAATTGGCTGCGGTGTCAGCTGCAGGTTTTCTCTTCAACGGTGCCGATCTCGTGAGAAGACACGCCCTGCCTGCCGATACGAGCACCACCGACATCCACCCCGCAGAGCACCGAGGCGTCGACGGGTAGTTCAGGATCTTCGCCAGTTCGGGTGCTTTGGCGCTGAGATCGCCGTTTTCTGCTGTCTGACAGAGGATTCAGCGTGAGTACGTCACACGAGTCGTTGTTCGTGTTGGAGGCGTAGTGGGGCTCGGAATGGGGCAGCGCCCGCTCGGTCTGTGCCGGGCGGGCGCTGTCGCGGTGAGTTCAGAAGTCGCGGAGGTTGCTGATCAGGGTGGCGAGGGTGGCGATCTGGCCGGGGGACTCGCTCGGGATCACGTGCTCGTCGCGGGAGTGCGGGCCTGCGCCCACCGCGCCGAGGCCGTCGAGGACCGGCCTGTCCAGGGCGGACACGAAGTTCGCGTCGCTCACGCCGCCCACCGAGGTGCCTTCCAGCGCTCGGCCGTGCTCCTTCGCGGCCGCCTTGGCGTGCTCGAAGAGCTTCTCCGAGAGCGGGTTAGGGTTCATCGGCGGGCGGTTCCAGCCGCCGGTGAGCTCCACCCGGATCCGCTCGTCGGCCACCGCCAGCTCGCGGAAGCCCGCGTCGATCCGGGGCATCTCGGCCGGGTCCTGGATGCGGATGTCGATCTCGCAGGTCGCCCGGCCGGCCACCACGTTGCGGCCGGTGCCGCCGTTCAGCAGACCGACGTTGATCGTGGTGCCGCGCTCCGGCGCGGCGAGCGAGGTGATCGCCGGGATGAGCTCGGCGATGGCGTGGATGGCGCTGGCACCGGCCGTCGGGTCGAGACCGGCGTGCGACTCGACGCCGTGCACCGCCAGGTCGAACAGGCCCAAGCCCTTGCGGCGGATCTTGGCCATGCCCTCCCGGCTCGGCTCCAGCACGAGCGTCGCGGTCGCCTCGGTGCACGCCTGCTCGATGTGCGGGCGCGAGGAGATGCTGCCGATCTCCTCGTCACCGTTGAGCAGGAACCGCACCGACGGGTGCGGGATGTCCAGCTCGCGCAGCAGGCGCAAGGCCCACACGCCGTGCACGATGCCGAGCTTCATGTCCAGGGCGCCGGGCGCGGTGATGCGGTCGCCGTCGACGGTGAACGGCCACTCCGCGAGCGTGCCCACCGGCCACACCGTGTCGTAGTGGCACAGCAGCAGCACCGTTCCACCGGTCGTGCCGGGGTAGGTGATGTCGAGGACGTCGCCGCGCGGGCCGCCGTCGTGGCGCTGCCGGGCGACCGGCGCGCCGAGGCGTTCGGTGAGCCACTGCTCGATGTCGGCCAGCCCGGCGTCCAGCGCCTGCTTGTCGTTGCTGGGGGTTTCGTGCTCCACCAGCCTGCGCAGGTCCGCGAGCACCTCGGGGAGCTCCTGCTCGGCCCGCGCCACCAGCTTCGTCGTCACAACTCCACCTTCCACATCTGTCGAATCCATCCGCCGCAGCGGCCTGGAGCTTCCGACTCCGGCCCACCCGCCCCGCCGGCGGGAGGGCGGCTCCGTGCGAGATTCCCAGGGCGGCTCCGGTCTTGCCGGTGGGGCCGTGAGTGCTTTGGGGTGCTATAGCGCCCCAAAGCACTCACGGGTCCTGGCCAGCGGGAACGGAGCTGGGATCGCGCGGTTGCTCAGCGCACCGGGACGCCGGGGCCGAGGGGGATGCCGAGGGCCCACCAGGCCATGAAGAGCAGGGTCCAGCTGACCAGCACCGCGAAGGAGATCGGGATCGTCAGCGACATCAGGGTGCCGATGCCCGCTTCCTTGCGGTAGCGCTGCAGCAGTCCGAGCGCCATCGCGAAGTACGGGCTCATCGGCGTGATCAGGTTGGTCGCCGAGTCCGCGATCCGGTACACCGCCTGCGTCGTCTCCGGCGAGACGTCCAGCAGCATCAGCATCGGCACCACGATCGGCGCCATCAGCGCCCACTGCGCGGAGCCGCTGGTGATCACCAGGTTGATGCAGGTGACGAGCACGATCAGGCCGAGGAACAGCACCAGCGGGTGCACGTTCGCCGACTTCAACAGCGCCGCGGCGTGGATGGCGAGGACCTCGCCCATGTGGGTCCACTTGAAGAAGGCCAGGAACTGCGAGGCGGCGAAGAACAGCACCACCACCGGCGCCAGGTCGACGACGCCCTTGGACATCGCGCCGGGGATCTGGCGGGCCGTCGGGATGCTGCCGGTGGTGCGGCCGTACACCGCGCCGGTCAGCAGGAAGATCACGCCGAGCAGGTAGGCGACACCGGTGACGATCGGCGAGTTGAGGATGCCGCCGTCCTCACCGCGGAACGGCGAGGCGGGCGGGGCCAGCGCGACCACCAGCAGCACCACGGCGGCCAGCAGGGTGAGCCCGGCGTTGCGCAGGCCGCGGCGCTCGGCAGCGCTCAGCTGCATCTCGCCCAGCTGCTCGTCGATCCCGTCGCCGTCGGCGGTCATGCCCGCCGCGCGCTTGGTGAGCACGAACTCGGTGACCAGCGTGATCACCACGGCCAGGAAGAGCGCCGAACCGATCGAGAAGAAGTAGTTGGCCAGCGGGGTGACCGTGTAGGTCGGGTCGATGAAGTGCGCCGCCGAGGTGGTCAGCCCGGCCAGCAGCGCGTCGGTCGGCGTGAGCAGCAGCGAGGCGTTGTACCCGGCCGAGATCGAGCCGAACGCGACGACCAGGCCCAGGATCGGGCTGCGGCCGACGGCCTTGAACACCAGCGCGCCCAGCGGGATCAGCACCACGTACGCGGCGTCGGAGGCGACGCTGCCGGTGATGCCCGCCAGCGCGACGACGAACGTCAGGTACTTCGCCGGGACGCGGGTGACGCTGCCGCGCAGCATCGCGTTGAGCAGGCCGCTCTGCTCGGCGACCGAGACGCCCAGCATCACCACGATGATCAGCGCCAGCGGCGGGAACTTCGCGAAGTTCTCCACCGCGTCGCCGATGATGGTGGACAGCCCCTCGGCCGTCAGCAGGCTCTTGACCCGGATGGTCTCGCCGTCCACCGGCGACACCGCGGAGGCGCCCAGGGCGTTGAGCACCGCGCTGAGCGCGATGACCAGGACGGCCATCATGGCGAACAGCCAGAACGGGTGGGGCAGCTTGTTCCCGACGCGTTCGACGCCGCGCAGGAAGCCCAGCAGCAGCGACATCGACCGGGTGGGCCGCGCGTTCTCCGTGTTGGTCAACCGAGCTCCTCGAAATCCGATCCGACCGGCCGATGGCGAGCATTCAAATCGGGCATGACGTGATCTGTCAATAGCGGGGAGCTCTGTGGCGTATCTATTCGATATACGTGCCGAGCGTGGGGGTAGTATCACTCCCCGTGGACGGTGACCTCGTGCTGGACGACCTCGACCTGGACCTGGTGTCGGCGTTGCAGGAAGCGCCGCGCGCGCCGATCAACGCGCTGGCCGAGGCGGTGGGCAGTTCGCCGAGCACGGTGGGACGCCGCCTGCAGCGGCTGCACGCCGAGCGACTGCTGCGGGTGATCGGCCAGCTGGACTGGACGCTGATCTCCGAAACCCACCCGCGGCACGTCTGGATCACCACCGCGCCCGGCCGGTTGCAGGACGTCGCGCGCAAGCTCGCCGAGCTCCCCGAGGCCCAGTACGTCGCGATGACCACCGGGCGCGCCGACGTGTACTGCACCGTCCGGCCGCTGGGCCGCGATGCGGTGAAGGACCTGCTGACGCAGCGCATCCCGTCGGTGCCGGGTGTGGTCTCCACGCAGTCCGACCTGGTGCTCAAACCGTTCGGGCGGGCGGAGGCCTGGCGCGTCGACCGCCTGGCGGAGGCCCAGCTCGCGGTGCTGGCTCCGCACCGCATCGATCCGCAGGAAGCCGTTGAGCCGCAATCGCTTTCCGAGCAGGAGCGGGAGGCGACCCGGCTGCTGCACGCCGACGCCAGGCTGACCTCGAGCGACCTGTCCCGGGCGCTGGGCGTCAGCCAGTCCACCGCGCACCGGCTGATCGCCGGGCTCCTGGAGCGGCAGGTCGTGCGCCCGAGGGTGGAGGTCGAGCCCGCGCTGCTGGGCTTCCCGCTGGAGGTCGCGCTGTCGTTGTCCACCGAGCCCGGCTCGACCGAGGCGGTGGGGCGAGCGTTGGGGCGCCATCCCTCCGCCCGCTACGTGTCGATGGTCGCGGGCAACGCGACGGTGATCCACCAGGGCGTGTTCCGCGGCGAGGAGCACCTCGCCGACTTCCTGTCCGCGGACCTGGCTGCGCTGCCCGGAATCCGCTCGGTGGAGGTCTCGGTCGTGCTCGACGTGCTGCGCCGCTACTGGATCACCCGCACCGGACCCCGCCTCGGCGAGGCCGACCTCCCGCTGCGGTTCTTCCAGCCCCAGCGCGCGTGACCTGGAAATCGACCGCGGTTACTCGGTGAACTGGCTCAGCCCCGTCTGGTAGGCGATCGCGACGAGTTGCGCGCGGTCGCGGGCCCCGAGCTTGCCCATCGTGCGGCTGACGTGCGTTCGGGCGGTGGCCGGGCTGAGGAACAGCGCGGCTCCGATCTCGTCGTTGCTCATCCCGCGCGCCACCAGGGTCAGCACTTCGCGCTCGCGGGCGGTCAGCACGGCGAGCCGGTCCTCACCGGACTTGGCGGCCCGGCGCTGTGCGGTGAACTGGTCGATGAGGCGGCGGGTGATGCGGGGTGCCAGCAGTGCGTCACCCGCGGCGATCACCCGGATCGCGTGCAGGAGCTCGGCGGGGCCGGCGTCCTTGAGCAGGAACCCGCTCGCACCCGCCTGCAGGGCCTCGAAGACGTTCTCGTCGGTGTCGTAGGTGGTCAGGACGAGGATCTTGACCTGCTCCAGCCCGTCGGTCCCGGCGATCCGGCCGGTTGCCCGGATGCCGTCCAGCTGCGGCATCCGGATGTCCATGAGCACGACGTCCGGACGCCTGGTGCGGGCCAGCTCGACGGCTTCCACGCCGTTGGTGGCCTCGCCGACGACGGTGATGTCGTCCTCCAGGTCGAGCAGGACCTTGAAACCGGACCGCACCAGCCGTTCGTCGTCGGCGAGCAGGACCCTGATCGGTGGCGCGGAGTTCACAAGCGCGATCCGACCGGGGTGAGCGGCAGGCGTGCGGTGACCTCGAACCCGCCGCTGGGCAGCGATTTCGCGTCCAGCTGTCCGCCGAGCAGCTGGACGCGCTCGCGCATCCCGACGATGCCGCGCCCCTTCGCCGATCCGCCGCCGGGTTGAGCCGGGACGTTCGCCGCGTCGCGGCTTCCCTCGTCGGCCACCCGGATCCGCAGCGCGTCGATGCCCGGGGCGAGCACCACCGTCACCCGCGTCGGGCCGACGTGCCGGATCACGTTGGTGATCGATTCCTGCACGATGCGGTAGGCGACGCTGCCCACCGCGCTCGGTAGCGGCGTCGTCGGAGCGGACTGCTCGACCAAGATGTCGAGCCCGGCGTCGCGGGCCTTGTCGGTCAGCTCCTGGATCTGGTCGAGGCCGGGTGAGGGTTCGCGCCCGTCGCCGTCGCGCAGGACGCCGAGGATGGCGCGCATTTCGCGCAGCGCCCGCGAGCTGGTGTGCTCGATGGTGCGCAGGGCGTCGCGGGCCTGTTCCGGTCGCTTGTCGAGCACGTGCGCGGTGACCCCGGACTGCACGTTGATGATGGCGATGGCGTGGGCGACGGTGTCGTGCACCTCGCGCGCGATCCGCAGCCGTTCGGCGTCGACGCGGGCCCTGGCCTCCTCCTCGCGGGAACGCTCGGCCAGCTCGGCCCGCAGCTGCGCGTCGGCGGCGATGACCCGGCGGGACCGGACGGATTCGCCGATCGCGGTGCTGATCACCGACATCCCGATCCGGAAGAACACCCAGCCCACCGCGGCCTGCGGCTCGATGTCGGCCGCGGCGATCAGCCAGCCCCCGGAGAGCACCGCGATGCCGATACCCGCGATCTGCAGCGACCGCCGCCCGTTGCCGTAGGCGGCGAGGGTGTACAGGGCGACGAACATGCCGAGGCAGGACAGCCGGTCCGGAAAGCCGAGGCCGAAGTAGACCAGGCTGATCCCGCCGGTGATCGCGAACACCAGCACCGGCCACCGGCGGCGGACCACGACCACCAGCCCGCTGACGACCAGCAGCGCGTAGCCCAGGTTCCCGAAGTCGGTGATCGGCCTGGCGACCGGCTCGAACGCGCTGTAGTCCGCGATGTTCTGGACCTGGATGAGCGTGACGAACAGCGCCAGCAGCACGTCCGGAACCCAGGCGGGTCGGCGGGAGAACCAGGCGGACAGCCGTCGTGACGTTCCCCGCAGTCGCATGCCGTGATCGTACGACACCGGCGAGTGCCGACGCGGCCGTTCGGGAGCGCAGTCGACTACGACGACCGACGTATTTCTCCGCGCTCTGCTCGCGCGCGGCGACGTAGCCGGTGTCAGCCGTCGCCGGACGCGGCGGGTGACCGGTCGGCGACACGATCAGCGGCATGAGAAAAGTCTTCGCCGTCCTGGCGGCCCTGCTGCTGTTCGCCGTGATCGCGCAGTTCTACCTGGCGGCCAGCGGCGCTTTCGACGCCGCGCCGATCGAGGAATCCTTCGAACCTCACCGCCTGCTCGGGAACGTGGTGCTCGGCTACTCGGTCGTGCTCACCGTCTTCGCCGCCGTCGCCAGGGTGCCCGGCCGGCTCATCGGGATGACGGGCCTGGTCGCCGGACTGGTGCTCGTCCAGTCGTTGATCCGTGAGGTCGCCAACGCGCTCGGCGACGGTTCCAGCGCCGGGAACCTGGTCTTCGGACTGCACGCGATCAACGGGCTGGTCATCGTGGCGCTGATCGCGACGATCGCGCGGCGAGCGCGGCAGATCGCCCGGCAACCAGCCGAAACCGCCCTCACCACGTCATGACCACCGTCGGCTGGATCATCGTGGATCACGCCATCGCCGTGCTCGGCGCCATCGCCTGGTTCGGGGCCGGGGTCGCCGCGGCGCGGCGGCGGGCCCGGCCTGCACTGGCGCTGCTCGCCGTGGCGCTGCTGGTGACGTTGACCAGGGCGGTTTCGGTGGCGGCGCTGGCCGCGCGGGGCTGGTGGTTCGTCGAGGAGAAGGTGCTGCTCGGGTTGCCGCTGCTCGCGGTCGCCGCGCTGGCGGCCGCAGTGATCGCCGGTCCTGGACTGCTTGCGCGGGCCAGGAGCGGCGGGCAGCCGGAAAACTCCGGTGCGGCAGGTGTTGTCGCGCTGCTCACCGCCGGCTATGCCGCCTCAGCGAGCTTCGTGGTGACCTTCCTGGCCGGGCCGCCGACCTTGGGAACTGCGCTGATCGCGATCGCGGTCGTGCTCGCGGGCGCGCTGCTGACCATGCGGGTGCTGCTGGCTCCGAGCCCGGAACCGCGCAGCGGAGCGGCCGTTTCGCGCCGCCGCTTCTTCGGAGTGACCGGCGGCCTGGTCGTGCTCGGTGCTGCCGGTGCCGGATTCGGCTTCTCGGCCAGGCCCCGCGCGGCGGCCGACACCGGAGGCGGTCCCGGGCCGGTTTCGCCCGCGACCACCTCGGTCACCGACCTCCGGGGCCCGACGGCACCCGCCCCGGGCGGCGTCCGGCGCGAGCACGTGCTCACCGCGCGAAAGGCCGCCGTGAGCTTGGAATCCGGGCGGAACTTCGACGCGTGGACCTTCGACGGCGCGGTGCCCGGGCCGGCGATCACGGCCACCCAGGGCGACCTGATTGACGTCAAGCTGGTCAACCAGGACATCGACGGCGGGGTGACCCTGCACTGGCACGGCTACGACGTGCCGTGCGGTGAGGACGGTGCGGAGGGTGTTACGCAGGAACCGGTGGCTCCCGGTGGCGACTTCCACTACCGGTTCCGCGCCGACCAGGTGGGAACGTACTGGTATCACACGCATTTCGCCTCCCACATCGGTGTCCGCCGGGGTCTCTACGGAACTCTCGTGGTGCGGCCCCGCGAGGATCCCGATCCGGCAGGGCTGGACCTGACGCTGCCCGTGCACACCTTCGACGGTGCCGTCACGATCGCCGGTGGTGCCGAACACCTCGCGCCGGTGGGCAGCACGGTGCGATTGCGGCTGGTCAACACCGACTCGGACCCGCACCGGTTCGCCCTGGTCGGCACCGAGTTCCGGGTGGTCGCCGTCGACGGCCGCGATCTCGAACGGCCCGGCGAGGTCAGCAGGAACGTGCTGCGCCTGCCCGCGGCCGGTCGCTACGACGTGGTGTTCGCCATGCCGAGCACACCGGTGGTGCTGGTGCTCGACGAGCACGCCGCGACCGTGCGGTTGCAGCCCCAGAGCGGCACTCCTGGGCCGGAACCGTCTACACAGGACACCTCATCGTGGCCTGAACTCGACCTGCTGACCTACGGCGCTCCGCTTCCCGTCGCGCTGCGCACGGCTCCCGTCGACCGGCACTTCACCCTGGTGCTCGACCGAGGTTTGGCGATGGTCGACGGATCACCGGCGTACGCGCACACCGTCAACGGGCTCGGGCATCCGTCGATCCCCGATCAGCTCGTCTCCGAAGGCGACGTCGTCCGGATGACCGTGGTCAACCGGAGCCTGGAAACCCACCCGTGGCACCTGCACGGCCACCCGGTGCTGGTGCTGTCCCGGGACGGGAAGCCGGCCTCGGGCAGTCCGCTGTGGGTGGACACCTTCGACGTCCGCCCCGGCGAGGTGTGGGAGGTCGTCTTCCGCGCGTCGAACCCGGGGATCTGGATGAACCACTGCCACAACCTGCCGCACGCCCACGAGGGGATGATGCTGCAGCTGCGCTACGACGGCATCACCACTCCGTTCGGCGGCATGCACATGGCCGGTGCCGGCCACCACGGATGACGATCGCGCAGGCGAGCCGCTGCCCGAGGACCTCCGGGCAGCGGCTCGTGCTCAGCTGGCGCGTGGTGCCGGACTCGGCTTCCGGCGGAAGGGGACGATGCGCCACCACGTCGCGCAGCGCCAGACCCACTCCAGCGGCCCGTACTGGAAGCGGGCCAGCCACCAGCGGCTCCACAGGACCTGGACCAGGATGATCCCGGCGGCCATCGCCAGCAGCAGCTCCCACTTCGTGGATTCGCGCATCCCGAGCAGGTGTCCGAACGGGATGATCAGCAGCGTGGCGGTGACGTAGTTGGTGAGCGCCATCTTGCCGAGCGGTTCGAGGACCGGCGACAGCACGCGCGACACCGGAGTCCGCAGCAGCAGGAGGAAGCCCGCGGAGTAGGCGATCGCCATGAACAGACCGGCCGCGGCGGACTCGCCGTTGAAGCCCGCGTTCAGCGGATTCTGCTCCTGCAGCACCAGGAATCCGGCTCCGGCGAGGGCGGAAACCGCGAACACGGCGGCGAGCTGCCCGCCGAGACGGGGCAGCCTCGCGGGCAGGCCGGCCTGGGCCAGCGCGAAACCGGCCAGCAGCAGGCACGGGATGAGCAGCATGCCGCCGCTGGTGAGGGACAGCGTGACGGCGGTCATGGCCACGGCGATGGGCAGGTTGGCCCACCACGGCAGGAAGCTCATCGGCAGCAGCACCACCAGCCCGAAGATCGCGTAGGGCAGCAGCGCTTCGCCGGGTTGCAGGAAGTGGTGCAGGGCGCCGAAACCGGCGAGCACCAGCAGTCGCCGCAGGAGCACGACGCGTGGCCGCGCCGTGCGCTGGCTCGCGTTGCCCAGGAAGATGCCGAACCCGACGCCGAACAGCAGCGAGAAGATGGGGAAGAACCGCTGCTGGACGAACATGTCCAGCGCGTGTGGGATCGGTAGCTTCTGGAGGTCGACGATGCCCCGCAGGTACAGGATCTGCGCGATGTTGACGAAGAGGATTCCGCACAGCGCAAGACCGCGCAGCGCGTCGAGCTCACCGATGCGCCGCCCGCCGGAGGCGGCGGGCAGGCGGACGGTGGGTGCGTCGAGCGGCGGCGCGGCACGCCCGGGGGAGTTCGGGATCGCGGGATTCACAGCGACAAGTCTGCGGTGCCCGGATCATCGCGCAACACGACTCATCGGCTCGCCGGCATCGGTCGATCGGCCGACGTTCGGCACCTCGTTCTCGGTCGATCGGCCGAGCTGAACCCGGTGGTCCTGCTAGCCCCACTGCGCGGTGACCCGCGGGTTGGCCGGGCCGGGCGGTTCGCCGCCGGCTTCGGTGAACGCGGCCAGCGCGCCGACGAGGCCGCGCCGCGCCGCGGCGGGCATCCGCTTGACGATCCGCGCGATCTCCGACCGGCGCCGCGCCGTGACCTCGGCCACCACGTCGGCGCCGTTGGGCGTCAGCGCCACCACGTTCTCCCGGCGCGACGCCGGATTCGGCCGCCGGTCGACGAGTTCGGTGCCGATCAGGCGGTCGATCATGCGGGTCGCCGTGGACGGGTTGACCCCCAGCGCCTCGGCCAGCGCGGCCAGTTTGAGCGGGCCCGCGCTGGAGAGCACCGCCAGCAGCCGGAACTGCGGCAGGGTCAGCGAGTTCTCGACGGCGGCGACCGAGCGAGCCGATGCGGCCACCAGCAGTCGGGAGGCGGTCAGCACCGCGTCGGTGACCGCGTCCACGTCCGCGTCGGGCGGGTTGCCACCGGTCTCAGCTCGGGCCATGTGCTTGTTCTACCTCATCGGAATGGTCCGGCACGACGCGCCGCGATCACGCCCGGGTGTAAGTTGCCGGGGGCGGCTTTCCGGCCGGGTGCCGGGGAATCCACGCCGGTGGTGCGAAGTGGACTCGTCCGGCCACCGAATATTGCACTTGGCAACAGTTGCTCGGGGCAAGGTAGAGTTGCGGGTCGCCGTGCGGATCATCGTCGCGGCGCCGGGCCGCTGATCCGGTCGGGGAAACCGGCGGCGGTCGCTCACCGACCAAGCTTGATGGGGGTTTTACCAGTGGGACGGCTTCGGGCCACGATCACCGGGCTCTTCGCGCGGTTATACCTCGCGCGCGCCCGCCGGAAGGGGCTGAGCTCCGTCCTCCCGGCGGCCGCGCTCATGCCGCTGCAGCGGACCGGGCTCGACCCCGTCCCGGCGCTCGGCGAGGTCCGCGCGCAGGAGCCGATCAGCCGACTCCCGCTGCCGGTCGCCACCAACGTCTGGCTGGTGACCGGTTACGACGAGGCCAAGGCGGTGCTCGGCGACGCGAAGCGGTTCAGCAACGACTTCACCAACCTCGTCGGCTACGCCGGCGTCACCGAGGCGGACAACCCCGGTGGTCTCGGGTTCACCGACCCGCCGGTGCACACCAGGTTGCGCCGCCTGCTGACGCCGGAGTTCACCATGCGGCGGCTGGCCCGGCTGACCCCGGAGATCCAGGCGATCGTGGAGCAGCGGCTCGACGCGATGGCCGCCGCCGACCAGCCGGTGGACCTGGTCACCGAGTTCGCGGTGCCGATCCCGTCGCTGGTGATCAGCGAGCTGCTCGGGGTGCCCTACGGCGACCGCGAGGAGTTCCAGCAGCTCAGCGTCGCGCGGTTCGACGTCTTCGACGGAGTGGGCGCGTCGCTGGGTGCGATGTCCCAGTCGCTGGAGTACCTGCACGGCGTCGTGCGCAAGCAGCGCGAGGAACCGGGCGAGGGACTGCTCGGCGCGCTGATCCGCGATCACGGCGACGAGGTCACCGACCGCGAGCTGGCCGAACTCGCCGACGGTGTGCTCACCGGTGGTTTCGAGACCACCGCGAGCATGCTGGCGCTCGGTGCGCTGGTGCTGCTCCAGGACCGGGAGCTGCTGGAGCGGGTCCGCGACGACGACGAGGTGGTGCCCGGGCTCGTCGAGGAGCTGCTGCGCTACCTCACCGTCGTGCAGGTGGCGTTCCCGCGCTTCGCCCGCGAGGACGTGGAGATCGCAGGCACCAAGATCTCGCGGGGCGACGTCGTGCTGTGCTCGCTGAGCGGCGCGGACCGCGACGCCGCGCTCGGCCCGGACATGGAGCGGTTCGACGCGACCCGGAACCCCACCTCCCACCTGGCCTTCGGGCACGGGCTGCACCGCTGCATCGGCGCCGAGCTGGCCCGCATGGAGCTGCGCGCGGCCTACCCGGCGCTGGTGCGCCGCTTCCCGGACATCCGGCTGGCGGTGCCCGCCTCGGAGCTGGAGTTCCGCAAGGCCTCGATCGTCTACGGCCTGGATTCACTGCCCGTGCACGTGAAGTAGCCGCTGAGAGCACTGTCGGCGGAGCCGTCCGCGCTTTGCAAGCGGCGGCAGCCGCTTCGAGCACGTATGCAGGGTGACCACCGGCGGGTACGGTGGCCCGCCACTGGGTGGCTCTCTGGGCGAGGGCGGCCCCTCCGCCGTGTATTCGGTCATACATCAGGAGGGGCACCCGCAGTCCGGGGAAGCACTCAGGTTCCGCCAAGCGACCACCCCGGCAGATCGACCACAAACACGCTTTTCACAGGTGCAGGACGGACTGGCCGAGTGCTGCGGCGGCGAGGAAGGACGAGGTGTAGGTCAGCAGCGCGACCAGCACGATCTTCCAGCTGAGCTGCCGCAGCGCCTGCACGTCGCGGCCCAGGGTGAGCCCGATGAGCGCCAGTCCTGGCAGGCCGATCAGCATCACCTCGAGGTTCGGCAGCAGACCGGTCAACCAGGCGCCGGTCGGCAGGAAGCCCGCTGACAGCAAGGTGCCGATGCCGAGGACGAACACGCTGGAGGGGATCGCGGGCAGCAGCTTGCCCAGCGCGACCGAGACCCGGACGATCACCAGCAGCACGGCGATGCCGATCGCGTCCTCGACCGCCAGCGACCAGGTGCCCAGCGCGTTGACCAGCAGCCCGGCCACGCCGACGATGACGTAGCTCAGCAGGCGCGACCAGGGGGTCATCCGGGCCTTCGGGTCCTCCGCGACCGCCAGCACTTCCTGCTCCTCCGGCGCGGAGGTCTGCTGGGCGCGGTGGCGGCGGCCCTCGTCGTCGCGGCCGAAGAGCCGGCTCCAGAAGACGTAGAGGCGGCGGCACAGCGGCAGCGCCAGGAACACCCCGGAGTAGAAGCCGACGATGTTGGTGACCAGGTTGGACAGTGCGGCCAGCGCGGCGATCTCGGCGGCCTGCTCCGGGTAGAGCAGCGACAGCGCGCCGACGCCGCCGAGCATCATCGACCCCGATCCCAGGCCGAGGCCCAGCGCGAGCGCGAGCGGGCTGAAGATGCCGAGACTGCCGGTGAACCCGGCGAGCAGCGAGACGTAGAGCGCGCCGAAGACGGTGCCGATCAGCCAGACCGAGAAGACGCCGCGGTACTCGGGGGAGCGGACGCCGAAGCGCTCGATGGCGAAGGCCAGGTAGGACTCGCGGTCGATGGACCAGGTGGCGCCGATCGAGGCCCGCCCGATGCCCAGCGCCACCGCGACCGGCAGCGCGATGATGACCGTGCCGAAGATGTGCCCGACCTCCTGCAGCACGATCGCCGGGCCGAGGTTCTGGAACTTCGCCAGGGTGGGGCCGATCTCGGTGCCGAGCTTGGCCAGGAAGAGCAGGATGCTGATCTCCAGCAGCACGCCTGCCACCGACCGGGTGGCGCCGGAGACCGGGCGCCAGCGCTGGACGCCGACGATCGCGCCGATCAGCACCGCCCAGACGATCGGGAACAGCGCGATGGCGGCCGGGCCGATGTCGAACTTGTGCTCGCCGATCAGCACCGCGACGGCGGAGACCGCGGTGGACAGCACGGTCGCGGTCACCCAGTGCGCGCGGGTGATCTGGCCGGGCGCGGCGGTTCCAGCGCCTCGTTCCATGGCAGTCTCCGAAGTGGTCGACCGTTTCGGTATACCGGCGGGAGCCTAGCTGTTGACCGCCGGAACCGTGTTTGCTCCCGCAAATACCTGTGTTGACTGTTGTTAATCAAGGTGTTTCGTGAAGTTCGGCGGATTTGCTTGCCGGAACCCGCGCTGAGGACGGGTTTCTGGTATGCCAAATGCTAGGGTTCGCCGCAGGTTCTGCCGGAGGAGGTCTTCCCGATGCGCACTCGATGGCGCGCCAGTCACGTCCTCGCCCACCGGGCCGGGCACCACGCGCTGCTGCGCGACGGCGAGGTCGTCTGGGAGGACGACGTCATCGTCCACGTCGGACACCGCTACGACGGCCCCGTCGACGCCGAAGTCGACCTCGGCGATTCGCTGGTGCTGCCGGGGCTGATCGACCTCGACGCGCTCACCGACATCGACCACCTGGTGCTCGACTCGTGGGCCACCCCGGAGCGGGCCGACGGGCTGCAGTGGTCGCTGGACTACTTCCGGAACCGGCGCCGGGACGTGTTCACCCCGCAGGAGCGGGCCACCGTCCGCGAGTACGCGCTGGTGCAGCTCGCACTGCACGGCATCACCACCTACATGCCGATCGCCTCGGAGATCCACAGCTCGTGGGCCGAGCCGTTCGACGAGCTGGTCGCGATGGCGGAGACCTCGCGACGGATCGGCCTGCGCGGCTACCTCGGGCCCGCGTACCGCTCGGGCGTCAACGTCGCGCTGCCGGAAGGCGGCCGGGACGTGGCCTTCGACGAGGAGCAGGGCCGCGCCGGGCTGCGCGATGCGATCCGGTTCCTGGACCACGCCGCCGAGCTGTCCGATCCGCTGGTCACCGGCGTTCTCCTGCCGTGCCGCATCGAAACGCTCACCGAGCAGCTCATGCGCGACACTGCGGAGATCGCCCGGCAGCGCGACGCGATCGTGCGCCTGCACAGCCTGCAAGGTCTGCTGGAGCGAGAGCTTGTGCAGCGGCAGCACGGCGCGACGCCGCTGGAGATGCTCGACCGCACCGGTCTGCTCGGCACCCGCTTGCTCGTCCCGCACGGCCTGGTCGTCGACCGGCACCCCCAGGTGCACGGCGAGGACCGCGGCGATCTGGCGACCCTGGCGGAAGCCGGGGTGTCGATCGTGCACTGCCCGCAGACGTCGTTGCGCTACGGGGCGGTCCTGCGCTCCTTCGGGGACTACCGGCGCGCCGGGATCAACCTGTGCCTGGGCACCGATTCCTTCCCGCCGGACCTGATCCGCGGCATGGACCTCGGCGTGCACATCGCCAAGGTCCTGGACGGGCGGATGGACGCCGCACCGGCCGAGGACTACGTCGACGCCGCGACCCTCGGTGGTGCCCGCGCGCTCGGCCGCAGCGATCTGGGTCGCCTGGAGCCGGGTGCGCAGGCGGACCTGGTGGCGTTCCGCATCGACGACATCCGCGACGGCGTCCTCGACGACCCGGTGCGGACCTTCCTGCTCAACGGAACCGCCCGGCAGGCAACGCATTCGGTGGTCGCGGGGCGGCCGGTGCTCGTCGACTCCGGCATCCCCGGCGTCGACCTCGACGACCTCCGCGAGCGCGCGCAGCTGCTCTTCGAGCGCATGCGCGAGGCCTACTCCGAGCGCGACGTGCTGCGCCGCCCGGCCGCGGAGCTGTTCCCGCCCACCTACCCGGACTTCGACGAGACGCGCTCGTGAGCGACCACGACGGAGGCACAATGCTGATCACCAACGTCCGCCCGTGGGGCGGCCCGCTCGCCGAGATCGCCGTCGAGGACGGCCGGATCACCGCCATCGACCCGCTCAAGTCCGAAGTGGACACCGCCGGTGCGGTCGACGGGCGCGGACGGCTCGCGCTGCCCGCCTTCTCCGACGTGCACTGCCACCTCGACTCGACCCGCATCGGGCTGCCGTTCCGCCCGCACACCGGCAGCCCCGGCATCTGGCCGATGGTGATGAACGACCGCGAGAACTGGCGCGACGCCGAGTGGACGGTGGCCGAACGCGCGACCCACACGCTCGGCCGGATGATCGCGCAGGGCACGACCCGGGTGCGCAGCTACGCGCAGATCGACGCCGACTGCGGGCTGGAGCGCTTCGAAGGCGTGCTCGCCGCGAAGGAGGCGCACCGCGACCGGTGCGAGGTGGAGGTCATCGCGTTCCCGCAGGCAGGCCTGCTGCGCGAGCCGGGAGTCCCGGAGCTCATCGACGAGGCGCTGGCTTCCGGGGCCGCGGTGGTCGGCGGGATCGATCCCTGCACGCTGGACCGCGACCCGGTCCGCCACCTGGACGTCCTGTTCGGGCTGGCGGAAAAGCACCAGGTGCCCGTCGACGTCCACCTGCACGAGCCGGGCGAGCTCGGGGTGTTCTCCGTCGACCTCATCCTGGAGCGCACGCGCGCACTGGGCATGACCGGCCAGGTCACCATCTCGCACGCCTACGCCCTCGGCGGCATCTCGGAGAGCACCACCCGCCGGCTGGTGGAGGAGTTCGCCGAGCTCGACGTCTCGATGGCCACGGTCGCGCCCGCGCAGAACCGCTCGCTGCCGCTCACCGAGCTGACCGCGGCCGGTGTCCGCGTCGGACTGGGCCAGGACGGCCAGCGCGATTACTGGTCGCCCTACGGAAACGCCGACATGCTCGACCGCACCTGGCAGCTGGCCTTCACCAACCGCTTCCGCGAGGACGAGCTGATCGAGCACTGCCTGGCGGTGGCCTCCCGCGGCGGCGCGTCGATCCTCGACCGGGACCTGCCCCGCCTGACCTCGGTGTCCGACCGCCCGGGCCTCGCGGTCGGCGACCAGGCGGACATCCTCCTGGTGGAGGGCGACACGCCGACGGCGGCGGTCATGGACCGCGGCCGCGACCGGACGGTCCTGCACAACGGCCGAGTGGTGGCCGAAGGCTGCGAGCTGCTGGGCCGGTAGGGCTTCGCCCCTGCGTCGCGGTGCGGCACGCCGGTCCGCACCGCACCGCTGCGGCCACCCACGTGGTCTGGCGCAATTTCCATTGAAATCAGATGTCCAATTTCAATGGAAATCGCGGCGGGAATCCCGCGGCGGCCGGTGCGGAGGTTCCGTTCCTACAAGGCGGCGGGGGAGCGCGGCCGCGAGGATGGGGAGATGGTCAGCAGAATCATCCCCTACCTCGTCGGCGACGCCTCCGCCGCCAAGAGCTTCTACGTCGACGTGCTCGGGCTCGAAGTCGCGATGGAAGACCCGGTGGTCTGCCTGCGATCGCCGGACAACCCCGCGGCGCAGCTCATCGTCTCGCCGCCGGGCATGGAGAATCCCGAGCCGCGCTTCGGCATCGACGTCGGCGAACCGGACGCCGTCGACGCGGCGCACGCGGAGTGCATGCGCCGCGGGCTGCACATCGTCTACCCGCTGACGAACGAACCATGGGGCGTCCGGCGCTTCTTCGTCGAGGACCCCACCGGCGTGGTGATCAACGTCCTCGCGCACCTGCCCTGACCCGGTCAAAGGGTCCGTTTCTCCTGCGCAGGACCCGTGAGTGTTTTGTGTTGCTATAGAGGCTGTTTTGGATCTTGGGTTGGGTGGTTGTGATATGGGCTCAAGATCATCACGGGTGGGGCTCAGGGGCTGAAAAGCAGGGCGGGTTCTTGTTATCGCTGAGGTTGTCTAAGCCTGCGATCACAAGAACCCGCCATGCCATTGAACCCTGTACCTGTCGCCGTCGATCGGCGGGGGTGCCGCTGCACGTGCGGCTGTTGGACCCGCCGACGCCGCTACGCCTCGGATCTCACCGATGCCCAGTGGGAGATCCTCAAACCCCTGCTCCCGGCACCGTTGACCACCACCGGGCTGGGTGGACGGCCGGAGAAACACTCCCGCCGCACCATGATCGACGCGATCTTCTACGTGGTGGACAACGGCAACAAATGGCGCAACCTGCCCGCCGATTTCCCGCCCTGGCAGACCGTCTACGGCATGCTGCGCCGCTGGTCCCGCAATCTGGCCACCCATCACCTCCTCGACACGCTGCGCAGACGGCTGCGCACCGCCCTGGGCCGCAACGCCCGTCCCAGCGCCGGCTGCATCGACTCCCAGTCGGTGCACAAGACCGCCGAGGCCACCGTGCCCCGCCACAGCAGCGGGTTCGACCCCCACAAGAAAGTCAACGGCCGCAAACGCCACATCGTCACCGACACCCTCGGCCTGCTGGTCTCCGTGGTGATCACCCCCGCCAACGTCCAGGACCGCGACGCCGCCTGGCCCGCACTCCACGGAGCCGCCTCACGCGGACTCACACACGTCTGGGCCGATCAAGGCTACGAAGGACCCCTCACCGAACACGCCAACAACGTCCTCGGCCTGACCGTGAACATCGTCTACCGACACCCCGGACAGAAAGGCTTCCAAGTCCTGCCTCGCCGCTGGGTCGTCGAGCGCACCCTGGCCTGGATCAGCCGACGACGACGCTGCGCCCGCGACTACGAACGCCTCCCCGAACACCACGCCACCATCGTCTGCTGGGCCGCCATCATCCACATGACACGCAGACTCGCCCGCCTACCACACACCACCCAACAAGATCCAAAACAACCTCTATAGCCGCACAAAACACTCACGGGCCTCCACCTGCGGAAATGATGTTCGCGCGCGGAATCGCCGCGTTGTGGACCTGGCGCGGGCATGCATCTGTGCTGCTCCGAGGCTTCCGATGCACGGATGCATCCGATACGCTCGTGCATCCATCGGTCCGGGAGGGCGTCGGTGAGCGTGCAGCGGCGGGTGACCAAGCGGCGGGGACAGACCCGGCAGCGGTTGCTCGACGCCGCGCTGGTCGTGTTCGCGGCCGAGGGGTTCGGGCGGTCGACGATCGAGCAGATCTGCGACCGCGCCGGGTACACGCGCGGTGCGTTCTACTCCAACTTCGCCTCGCTGGAGGAGCTGTTCCTGGCGATGTGGGAGCAGCACTCGCGCCGGATGCTCGCCGAGGTCGAGGCGGCGCTCGACGCGGCGCGGACCGCCGGTGTCGACGACGTCCGCACGGCCGTCGAGCGGCTACTCGAAGCGGTGCCGGTGGACGACGACTGGTACCGGGTGACCGCCGAGTTCAGCGCGCACGCGCTGCGCAATCCCGCGCTGCGGCGCGTCGTGGTGGCCCGGGAGGAGGCGATCGCGGCGGCGATCGTGCCCGGCATTGAGGCGCTGCTGAACCGGATCGGGCGGCAGGTCCCGGATCCGGTGGCGCTCGGGCAGGCGCTGGTCGCGGTGCACGACGGGACCGCCGTGCAGTGCCTGATGGAACCCGGTGGCCCGGCGGTGCGGCGCCGGGTCGATCTGTTCGAGCAGGTCGTGCTGGCCTACAGCGTGGAGAGCAGGGGATGAACGTGGACACCGAACCTGACGTCATCGTCGTTGGCGCCGGGCTGGCCGGGCTGGTGGCGACCTACGAGCTGGTCCAGGCCGGGCGCCGGGTGGTCGTCGTCGAGCAGGAGAACCGCGCCAACCTGGGCGGGCAGGCGTTCTGGTCGCTCGGCGGGCTCTTCCTGGTCGACAGCCCGGAGCAGCGGCGGCTCGGCGTGCGCGACTCCTACGAGCTGGCGCTGCAGGACTGGCTGGGCTCGGCCGGTTTCGACCGCGACGACGAGGACAGCTGGGCCCGCCAGTGGGCCCGCGCCTACGTGTGGTTCGCGGCCACCGAGAAGCGCCAGTACCTCCGCGATCTCGGGTTGCGGCTGACGCCGCTGGTCGGCTGGGCCGAGCGCGGCGGCGGAGTCGCGGGCGGGCACGGAAACTCGGTGCCCCGCTTCCACATCACCTGGGGAACCGGTCCCGAGGTCGTCCGGGTGTTCGCCGAACCGGTGCTGGCCGCCGAGCGGCGCGGGCTCGTCCGGTTCGCCTTCCGCCACCAGGTCGACGAGCTGATCGTGCAGGACGGCGCGGTGGCCGGAGTGCGCGGCACCGTCCTGGAACCGAGCGAAGCCGATCGCGGCGTGGCGTCCTCGCGCGCGGCGGCGGGCGATTTCGAGCTGCGGGCCAAGGCCGTCGTCGTCACCTCCGGCGGGATCGGGCACAACCACGAGCTGATCCGGGCGAACTGGCCGGTGGACCGGTTGGGGCCGTGCCCGGAGACGATGATCTCCGGGGTGCCCGCGCACGTGGACGGGCGGATGATCGGGATCACCGAGGCCGCGGGCGGGCGCATCGTGAACCGGGACCGGATGTGGCACTACACCGAGGGAATCCACAACTGGGACCCGATCTGGCCGGATCACGCGATCCGCATCCTCGCCGGGCCGTCCTCGCTGTGGTTCGACGCCACCGGCAAGCGGATGCCCGCGCCGTGCTTCCCCGGCTTCGACACCAACCGGACCATGAAGGAGATCCTGGCCACCGGGTACGACTACTCGTGGCTGGTGCTCACGCAGTCGATCCTGGCCAAGGAGTTCAGCCTGTCCGGCTCCGAGCAGAACCCGGAGATCACCGGCAAGGACCTCAAGCTCACCATCGCCACCCGGCTGGCGAAGGAGGCGCCGGGCCCGGTGGACGCGTTCAAGAACAAGGGCGTGGACTTCGTCGTCGCCGACGACTTGCGCGAGCTGGTGGCGGGCATGAACCGGATCGCCCGCGGCCCGCAGCTCGACCACGACGAGATCGAGCGGCAGATCGCGGCCCGGGACGGCGAGGTCGCGCACAAGCACACCAAGGACTTCCAGCTGATGGCGGTGGCCAACGCTCGCCGCTACCTGGCCGACAAGGTGTCGCGGGTGGCCAAGCCGCACCGCATCCTCGACCCGGCGCACGGGCCGCTGATCGCGGTGCGGCTCAACGTCCTGACCCGCAAGACCCTGGGTGGTGTGCAGACGAACCTCGACTCGCAGGTGATCGGCCCGGACGGCGCACCGCTGCCCGGCCTGTACGCGGCGGGTGAGGTGGCCGGGTTCGGCGGCGGTGGCGTGCACGGCTACAACGCGCTGGAGGGAACCTTCCTCGGCGGCTGCATCTTCTCCGGCCGCGCGGCCGGCCGAGCCCTGGCCCGTAACCTCTGACCTTCAGCGCTCGGGGCGCATCCGCGACGCCGCGATCAGGGCGAGCACGACGATCACCGCCATGGCCAGGAAGACCTGGGAGAAGGCGGCTTCGGCGCCGATCTGCTGCTGCCGCGCGGCGAGCAGCACGCCGAACAGCGCCGGGCCGGTGCCCGCGCCTAGGAACTGGGCTCCTTGCAGGATTCCGATGCCGACGCCGACCTGCTCGGGCGGCAGCGCACCGGCCGCGGCGTTGATGATCGGCGTGAGCACCAGGATGAAACCTACGCTGAGACCGAGGATTCCGGCTGCGGTCGGCAGCACCGAGTGGGCTGCGGCGAGGAACGCGGCCGACAGCGCCATGATCGTCAGTCCGGCCAGGACCAGCAGGCGGGTGCCGATGCGATCGGTGATCCGGCCGATCAGCGGGGAGAGCACGGCGACGGCGATCCCGGCCGGGACCATGACCAGGGCGCCGGTTCCCGGGGCCAGGCCGTTGACGTCGACGAGCAGCAGCGGCACGAAGACCAGCCCGCCGAGGTTGACGGCCATGGCCAGGAACGTGACGACAACGGCGATCCGGTAGACGCGGTTGGTGAACAGCGAGGGCGGCACGAAGGGCTGCGCGGCGCGAACGGTGCGCCACCCGAACAGCGCGATTGCGACTGCTGATGCCAGGAAGCTGCCCCAGGCCGGGAGAGCGGCGAGCCCGGAGACCTGCGCCTGCGTCGCGCCGAAGAGCAGGAACCCGGCTCCGGTGCCCAGCAGAACGCCGCCGAGCAGATCGAACTTGTTCCCGCCCGCCGGGGCGGCACCGGGCAGCGCGCGCCACGCCGCCGGGAGCAGCACGAGCACGATCCCGGCCATGAACCAGAACAGCGTGCGCCAGCCGAGGAACTGGCCGACGCCACCGCCCAGCGCCGGCCCGGCTGCGGTGCCGACGCCCGCGGCCGCGCTGACGACGCCGATCGCCGTGCCGCGCCGGTCCGCGGGCAGCAGCCTGGTGATGGCGATGACCGAGAGCACCGGTATCGCGGCCGCCCCGATGCCCATCGCGATCCGCCCGAGCACGAGGACGAGGAGATCCGGTGCCAGCGCGCACACCAGGCTCCCGGCGGCGTAGGCCAGCAGCGCGAAGCCGAACAGCTGCCGCAGGCCCACCCGGTCGGAAACGCGGCCGTAAATGGGGATTCCGACCGCGAACACCAGCAGGAACCCGGTCACCACCCAGGCGAGTTCGGCCTCCGCGGCGCCGAACTCCGCGCCGATCGACGGGAGCATCAGGTTGACCATGTCGCTGGCGATGACCGTGACGAGGACAGCGGGCATGAGGACCGCCAGCAGGCCCACCCCCGAACCGGTCCGTTCGATCGTGGCTGTCATCGAGTGCTCCTCCTGCTGGGTTTACTGCCACCGAAGTGGTTGCAGTTTGGGTGTGAAAAAGGCGGCGGGAGTCCTCCGCCGCCGCCCGGCTACCGGCTCAGCCCGGCTTCGCGTTCGATCGCCAGCACCTTCGTGACCAGGTCCGCGATGGTCGTGCGGCCGAGTCGCTCGGCCATGGCTCGTTCGGCGTCCTGGAACTCCGATTCGAGCAGTGCCTGCATGTTCCGCCCGACCTCGCACGCGTCGTTGGGCGGGTGCGGGTGCCGCGACAGGAGCGGCCCGGTCTCGACGGCGAGGTAGGCGTCGTGGAGCGTGATCGCGCGCGGCGCGCGGGCCAGGGTCCAGCCGCCGCCGCGCCCCTCGGTGGATCGCACCAGGTCGGCGTCCCGCAGGCTGCCGAGGACGCGCCGCACCAGGACCGGGTTGCTCGCCAGGCTCTCGGCGATCTCCGCGGAGGTCAGCGACTTGTCGCTCCAGCGCGCCAGCATGGTGAGCGCGTGGATCGCGACCGCGCTCCTGCTGCTGAGGCTCATCGCGCTCCCTCCGTGCCGCTCTAACTGCAACGAACCTAGTTGCGGTTAGAGCGGAGTGTCAAGCGGCGTCCCCGAAGCGAGCGCGCGGGCGCGCTCGATGCCGCGGTCCGTGCCCAGTTCCGTGCGTTCTCCGGGATGGCGGTGGTAGTGGTCGACGAGACCGTGCAGCAGCGCGGGATCGTCGGCCAGATCGCGGCCGAGGATGCGCAGCATCGGCAGCTCGGGCAGGCGGTCCTCCGGCCACAGCCGCGTCATCCGGCGGCGGTGCCAGCGGGCGTCGGCGGCGGCCACGACCCAGATCTCCGGGCCGTCGCGCGGCACGGCGCGGACTTCGGCGACGGCGTCCCAGGGCAGGAACGACTCGTGCGTCCAGCCGCGGTGGTAGATGCCCGACGGGGACAGCTGCACGGTGCCGAGCGCGAAGCTGCCGCGCAGCATGACCAGCGGCAGCGACAGCACCAGCGCGACGACGGCCATCAGCGCGGCGCGGTCGACCTGCGGGCGGTCCTTGTCCATCGCGCCGACGATGCCCACCGCGAACGGCGCCGCGGCGGTCAGCGCGAGCAGCGCGAAGCCGGTGAACTGGGCCTTGGAGTCGGCATCTCCAGCACCATCGCCGCGTCGCCGGTCGCCTTGCGGCGCAGCGTTTTCGCGCCGGACTTGCGGGGCCGCAGCCGGGTCAGCGCGATGAACCACGCCAGTTCGGCGAACAGCAGGCTGAGCGGCTACCTGCAGAACAGCGGCACCAGCCTCGCCGCTGCCCAGGTGTCGGGCACCGCGGCCCTGCTGTGCGCGGAGTTCCCGGGCACGCCCGCCGACCAGATGCGGCAGCGCCTGCTGGGCAGCGGTGGCGGTCGGTGGACGCAACGACCGCACCGGCGCCGGACTGGTCGATCCGTTCTTCGTGCTGACGGCCACCGACGCCCAGCTGCGGCAGGAGCGCCGGTGCGGGATCGGGTGGGTGGTCATCGGCCCGGTGCCGCGCGAGGAACCACTGCTGTCCCGGGGCGGCGTCGTCGCCGTGACCTGGAGTGGAGTGCTGCTGCTCGGCACCGCGCTGGCTCTGTGCGCGGTTCCCGTGGTGCGGCGCGGCTCCGGCCGGTCCTGGCGCGCGGGCCCGGTCGAGCGACCGCGCCACGAGCAGTGCATCCGAACGCCTCCGAAGACCGAACTGGACTGAACAGTGACCGACGTACCTCCCCGACCCACGCGATTTCAATGGAAATTGGATACCCGATTTCCATTGAAATCGCGGAAGTTCTCCACAGGTGCCCGGCGTGTCGGGGTGCGGCGCGCCGTCTCCACGCGATTTCCATTGAAATCGGACGTCTGATTTCCATTGAAATTGCACATCCCCGAGCACCGCGGACGGTTCGCGTCGCGCGGCGAAGGGGCTGGTGAGATGGCGACGACCCGGGAACAGGCCGAATTTCCGACGGCGTCGCCCACCCGGCGTTGAACCTGGCCTCCGCGCTGCTGGTCGGCGGCGGCACCGTCACCGCCGTGAAAACTTCAACGCTGGAGGAGGTTCCGCGCGGGCTCCCGGTCGGCATCCCGTTCGCGCCTGACGCACTGCCCGCCGCGGATGCGCTGACGGAGGAGGAGTGGACGGTGTGCGCGGCTCCGCCGACCACCGAGGGTGTAGCGCCGCGCGTGCCGTGTACGTGGGAATCCGGTTGGCCTCGGCCGAGCGCCGACGTCGTCGTGCAGGATCGCAGCGGCGCGTCCTGGCTGGTCAGCGGCGGTCAGCGGTCCTGATGCCGGACAGCGTGCGCAACATGCTCGGCCTGCAGCGCGCCGCTGCCTACCGAGGTGCTGGCGACGGTGCCGGAGGGCCCGGCGCTGTCGATTCCGTCCGCTGTGGACAGTTCGGGTGCTGCTCCGGCGTTCCAGCTGCCCGGCGGGGTGAAGACCGGCGACCTGGTCCACATCGATGACGTGAATCCGCAGCTCTACCTCGTCCACCGCGACTGGCTTGCCTCCATCACCCCGCTGGTCCACCGGCTCATGAACGCGCGGTGCTGGCCAACGGCAGCTCGGCGCCCAGGTCATGGTGCTGACCCGTGATCCCGAGCGGTGGCGGAACGTCGCCGCCAGCGAGAAGTTCACCGTGGTGACCGCCGAGCTGCGCTGGTCGCCGCGACCCGGACGACCGCCGGGCCACGACCAGGGCCCGCAGGTACTGGTCAGCGACTTGCCGGAACCACCTCGGCGACGCGGCGTGGTGCACCACCGTGCACCTGGCACCGAAGGTCCCGCCGCGCTCGGGTTTCTGGCACTCGATCGACCAGGTCGTGGTCTGCGCGCCCGGCCACGGCAAGGTGCTGGCCGCGCTGCTCGCCGCGCGCGGCGCCGTCGCCGCGGACGCGCTGGCACCGGGCGAGGCCGCGCTCGTCGACCGCCGGCGCACCAGGCTTTTCACCCCGAACCCGGCACCGTTCGGCCGCCGCTGAGCACTGTGCAGGCTCTTCCACACGCATCTTGCGTAGGTGGTCGCTAGCGGTGTCCTGTTCGGTACCGCGGCTGCGGTCGCCAAGCAGGATTAAGGACACAGTGGATCGTGGGAGAGCAGGTGCGACGGGTAGCATCCGGCGCGCTGGGAGAACGCGGACGGGGGTCCAGGTGGCGCAGCGGCATCGCTCGGAGCGCGTGGCCGAGCAGGGTCGGCGGTTCGGCCACCTGCTCGACGAGCACGCCCAGGTCCTGCACCTGCTCGACGACGCGGCCGCGCTGCGCGGCCTGGCACGGCGGGTCCGCGAGGAGACCGGTGCGCACATCGGCCTGGCCGGTCCGGTCGAGGCGGAGCAGGTGCTGGTGCTGCGGCAGTGGAACGGCACCTGGGCGACCGGTCTGCACGACCTGCACGTCGAGATGGGCTTGGGCCTGGGCGGGCTGGCCGCGGCCGAGCGCCGCCCAGTGTGGGTGGCCGACTACTGCTCCTCCGAGCTCATCACGCACGACTTCGACGTACCCATCTCGGCGGACGGGATCAAGACCATGCTCGCGGTGCCGATGGTGCGGGCGGGCCGGGTGCAGGGCGTGGTCTACGCGGCGATGCGCGAGGTGTCCTACTTCGGCGGCAGGCAGCTCGACGCGGCGGTCAACCTCGCCGACAGCGGTGGCCTGGCGCTGCAGACCGCATCCGCCGCGCGCCGCCAGCGGGAGCAGGCCGCCGCGGCTGAGCGCCGCCGGATCGCCGCGGAACTGCACGATTCGGTCGGAGCGCGCCTGTTCCGCATCGGCGCCGAGCTGCGCGACCTGCGCACGCACGCCCAGCCCGGCAGCGCCGAGCTGCTGGACAGGCTGGCCTCGCTGGAGGACCAGCTGGCGGAAACCGCCTCGGCGTTCCGCGATTCGGTGCACGCCCTCGACCACGACGAACCGGCCGGCGGCCTGGCCGCGACCCTGTCCCGCGACTGCGCGGCCTTCCAGCGCCGGACCGGGATCTCCGCGCAGTCGGTGGAGATCGGGCAGCTCCCGGCCTGCGACCGGCACCGCACCCAGGCCCTGCTCGCGGCGACCCGCGAAGCGCTGCTCAACGTGGAGAAGCACGCCGGAGCACGGTCGGTGCTGATCAGCGCGATCGCCCTGGACGACGGGATCGCGATCTCGGTGGCCGACGACGGCAACGGCTGGTCCGAGCCCGCGGGCGGTGGCATCGGCCTGCGCACCACCGCCGACCGGCTGGCCGAGCTCGGCGGCACGCTGTCGGTGGTGGCCAACGAGGACGGCGGGCTGACGGCGCGGATCTGGATACCGCTGCCGTGACCGAGATCCGCCTCGTGGTCGTCGACGACCACCCGGTGGTCGTCGACGGGGTGCGGCTGCTGCTCCGCGACGACCCGGCGATCCGGGTCGTCGGCGGCGCGACCGACGCGGCCTCGGCGGTCCGGCTGGCCGCCCGCACCAGCCCGCACGTGATCCTGCTGGACCTGCGGCTCCCGGACGCGGTGGCCAGCGAGCTGGTCGCCCCGCTGCGCCAGGCGGCCCCGGACGCCCGCATCGTGGTCTTCACCGCCTACCGCGACCACGCGGCGCTGCGCACCACCCTCGACGCGGGGGTCGACGGCTGCATCCTCAAGGACGCGAGCGCGACGGACCTGGTCTCGGCGGTGCGGCAGGCGGCCAGCGGCCTCCAGATCTTCGACCCCCGCGTGGACGACCGGGCGGCGCCGAGGATGCGCTCCCGCCTGCACGAAACCGGTCTCACCCAGCGCGAGTACGACGTGCTCCGGCACGCGGCGGCGGGCCGCACGAACCCGGAGATCGCCGAGCAGCTGGGCCTGACCCGCCACACGGTCACCGGCTACCTCCGCAACGCGATGCGAAAGCTCAACGCCCGCAACAGGATCGAACTCATCACCAGAGCGGCCAAGTCCGGCCTGCTGTGACAGTCCCGCCTCTCCGCGTTTTTCAGTGGTGGTTGCGTTCGGAGTCGTTCTCGCGTTTCGCGGTTTCTTGTGGCTGGGTTGCGTCACGGTCCCCTGAGGTGCGGTTGGGCAGGGCTCTGGTTGGTACAAGGGGTCAGGGCTGCGCATGACCGGCCCCGCAACCGGGTAGTTGACGGGGAGGACACGTGCGCGGGAGGCGGTTCGATGCGAACGGTGGAGGTCCTGCCCCACCCGGTCAAGGAGGAGGCGGGCTGGATCCCGCTGGCCGACGGCACCCGGCTGGCCGCTCGGATCTGGCGCCCGGTTGACTCCGACAACGAACCGGTCCCGGCCGTCCTCGAGTTCATCCCGTACCGGCAGCGCGACCTGACCGCGCGCCGCGACTCCGTCAACCACCCCTACCTGGCCGGGTACGGCTACGCCTGCGCGCGGGTGGACCTGCGCGGCAGCGGCGACTCCGCGGGCCTGCTCGCCGACGAGTACCTGGAGCAGGAGCTGCAGGACGCCGCGGAGATCCTCGGGTGGCTCGCCGAACAGCCGTGGTGCAGCGGGCGCACCGGGATGATGGGCATCTCCTGGGGCGGGTTCAACGCCCTGCAGGTCGCCGCCCGCCGCCCGCCGAGCCTGGCCGCGATCGCGGTGCTGAGCTGCAGCGACGACCGCTACGCCGACGACGTGCACTACATGGGCGGCTGCCTGCTCAGCGACAACCTGTCCTGGGCGTCGACGATGTTCGCCTACAACTCCTGCCCGCCGGATCCCGCGACCTTCGGGGAGGGCTGGCGGCGCCAGTGGTTCGAACGGCTGACCGCCTGCGAGCCGTGGCTGGCGGAATGGTTGCGCCACCAGCACCGGGACGACTACTGGCGGCACGGTTCGGTGTGCGAGGACTACAGCAGCGTCGGCTGCCCCGTGCTGGCGGTCAGCGGTTGGGCCGACGGGTACTCCAACGCCGTCTTCCGGCTGATGCAGCACCTCGACGTGCCGCGGCGCGGTCTCATCGGCCCCTGGTCGCACAAGTACCCGCACCTCGGCCTGCCCGGCCCGGCCATCGGCTTCCTGCAGGAACTGGTCCGCTGGTGGGACCACTGGCTCAAGGACGCCGACAACGGCGCGATGGACGGTCCGATGCTGCGCGTGTGGATGCAGGAGAGCATGCCGCCGTCCACCGCCTACGACGAGCGTCCGGGGCGTTGGGTGGGCGAGCCGTCCTGGCCCTCGCCGCACGTGGACCGGGTGCGCTTCCCGCTGGGCCAGAACCTCATCGCCCGGCCCGGCGAGGAGCCGCGGTCGCGCCCGCTGTCGGTCGAGTCGCCGCTGTCGGTGGGGCAGTTCGCCGGGAAGTGGTGCTCCTACAACGCCCCGCCGGACCTGCCCTACGACCAGCGCGAGGAGGACGGCGGATCACTGGTCTTCGACACCGCCCCGCTGACCGAGCGCTGCGAGATCCTCGGCGGGCCGGTGGCCGAGCTCGACCTCGAGGTGGACCGGCCGACGGCGATGGTGGCGGTGCGGCTCTCCGACGTCGCGCCCGAGGGCCGGGCCACCCGGGTCACCTACGGGCTGCTCAACCTCACCCACCGCGACGGGCACGGCGAACCCAGCCCGCTGCAGCCCGGCCAGCGCTACCGGGTGCGGGTGCAGCTCAACGGTGTCGCTCAAGTGTTCCCGCCCGGGCACCAGATCCGGATGTCGCTGTCCACCTCCTACTGGCCGCTGGCCTGGCCGCCACCGGAACCCGTCCGCATGACGGTGCACCCGGAGAACAGCGCGCTGCAGCTGCCGATCCGCCCCGTCGAGGAGCCCGACGAGGTGCCGACCCCGGCGTTCGGCGAACCCGAGGGCGCACCCGTGTTGGCGACCACCCAGCTGCGGCCCGGCGAGCAGTGCTGGAACGTCTCCCGCGACCTCGTGGGCTACGACTCGGCGCTGGAGGTGGTCAAGGACCTCGGCGTGGTCCGCTTCGACGACATCGACCTGGCGGTGACCCGCCGCGCCTACGAGCGCTACAGCTGGACCGCGGACCAACTCGACTCGGTGCGCGGTGAGATCGAGTGGACGATGGCGTTCCAACGCGGCGACTGGTCGGTGCGCACCACCTCGCGCACCGTGCTGACCTCCGACCGCACCGAGTTCCACCTGCACGCCGAACTGGACGCCTACGAGGGCGATCAGCGCGTGTTCTCCCGCAACTGGCAGCAGACCATCCCCCGCGACCTGGTGTGAGCGGTGTTTGTCCATGACCAACGTGTTCGTCGTGGGACTCGATCCGGGCAACCTCGCACTGCTGCGCGGTTCGTTCCCGCGGAACTACTCCTTCCACCCCTTGTTCGGCAAGTCGGAGGTGATGCCCGCTTCGGCGGACTTCCCGGCGCTGCTGGAGGAGGGGCACCGCAGGCTCGACGAGTTCGGTGGGCCGATCGACGCGATCGTCGGCTACTGGGACTTCCCGGGCACTTCCCTGGTGCCCGCCCTGTGCACCGACTACGGCGTGCCGGGACCCCGGCTGGAGCCGGTGATCAAGTGCGAGCACAAGTACTGGAGCCGCCTCGAACAGCGCAAGGCCGCCGACGCGCACCCGAAGTTCGGGCTGGTCGACCTGGCCGGCGACCCCGGCCTCCCGCCCGGGCTGAGCTTCCCGGTGTGGCTCAAGCCGGTGAAGTCCTACAGCTCGGTGCTGGCGTTCCACGTCGCCGATCCCGCTGAGCTGGCCCGGGCGACGGCCGAGATCCGGCAGGGCATCGAGGCGGTCGGAAAATCCTTCGACGCCGTGCTGAGCGGTCTCGAACTCCCGCCCGAGATCGCGGTGGCCGGCGGCCGGGCCTGTCTGGCGGAGGAGGAGATCAGGGGCGTCCAAGCCACCGCAGAGGGCTACTGCTACCACGGGGAACCGCACGTCTACGGCGTGATCGATTCGGTGCACTACCCGGGAAGGCCGAGTTTCCTGCGGTACCAGTACCCCTCCCGGCTGCCCGCCCCGATCCAGCGGCGGATCATCGACGTCAGCGCGCGGGTGATCCGCCAGATCGGCCTGGACTCGACGGCGTTCAACATCGAGTACTTCTGGGACCGGGACGAGGACCAGCTCAACATCCTGGAGATCAACCCGCGGATCTCCCAGTCCCACGCGCAGCTGTTCAGGATGGTCGACGGGCTTCCGAACCACCACTGCATGGTCCGGTTGGCGCTGGGCGAGGACCCGGAGATGCCGCGTCGCCGGGGATCGCACGCCGTGGCGGCCAAGTGGTTCCTGCGCGCCTTCGCCGACGGGGTGGTGCGCAGCTGCCCGACCGAGCAGGACATCGCGCGGATCCGCCGGGAGATGCCGGAGGCGACCGTCGACGTGGCGGTGCGCGAAGGAATGCGGCTGTCCGAACTGACCGTGCAGGACAGCTACAGCTACGAGCTGGCCACCTGCTGCCTGGGCGCCCGCGACGAAGCGGAGCTGATCGACAAGTTCCACCGCTGCGCCGAACTGCTGCCCTTCACCTTCGAGGACCGCGAGGGAGCTCCAGTCCCCCTCATCTGAGGGGGGCAGCTGTGCGAGCTGCGTCTCACCCGCCCTTCGGCGGCCGTGCACGGACCGGAGTTCCAGCAGGTCAGGCGTCTGCGGTGAAGCGCGAGCGCCGGTCGCCCGCCGAACCCGGCGGAGAGGCTGGGGACATGAACAAGACCTCGAACCTGGCGCTCATCATCGTCGTCGGCGTGATCGCCGTCGGCCTGCTCGTGCTCGCTGTGACCATGCAGTGAGCCCCTTTCCGGGCTGCCCGGAACCGACGCGCGGTGAGCCTCGCGGTCAGCTGGTGCGGAGCAGCGTCCAGGCGGGTTCGGCGCGGGTGATGTCGTCGAGCTGCTTGCGGGCCTGGAACTCGCCGCAGTGGTAGGAGCGGTCGGTGGAGATCCGCAGCGCTCGTTCGGAGAACCGCCGGGCCTGCGCCGGGTTGCCACCGGCCAGCGAGTTCTGCCCCAGCCTGCAGAGGGATTCGACGACCTCCGTCCACAGTGCCAGGTCTTCGGCGCTGCGCAGTCCTTCGCGGTGCATGCGGGCGGCCCGGGAGCGGTCGCCGTCCGACTCGGCCAGCTCGGCCAGTGAGCGCGACGCGCGCAGCTGGCCCCAGCGGTCGCCCAGCTCGCCGAACACCTCCGCAGCGCGCTCGACGTCGGTGCGGATCTCCACCAGCACCGCGGCTTCGGTCCAGCGGTCCCGGTGCACGCGAGCGTCGGCCAGGCTCTGCTCCAGCATCCGCACGCCCAGCTCGTGCTCGACGTCGTCCAGCAGGCCCGAGCCGATGAACCACCGCAACCGCGCGTGCAGCACGGGATCGGTGATGGCCGCCAGATCCGGCACCGGCACCACGTTCGGCGTGCTCCGCAGTTCGACTCCGGTCAGCCAGCCGCTCGCCGCGGCGCGCAGCGCCGGTGCTCCGCCCTCGGTGGCCAGCGCTGCTTGCAGCGAGCGGCGGGCCTCGCCGTGGCGGCCGCGGAGGTACCAGTACCACGTCATCGCGTTCACCAGGCGCAATGCGGCTTCGGCGTGCTCGCCCTGGATCGCCAGATCCAGGGCGCGGCGGAGGTTGACGGTCTCGGCATCGAGCCGGGCCAGGTGGTGCTGCTGCTCCGGGCCGCGCAGCTCGCGGTCCGCGAGTTCGGCGAGCTCGACGTAGTAGCGCACGAACCGGTCGCGCACGGCGTCGAGCTCACCGGCTTCGGCGAGGCGCTCGGCGCTGTAGGCCGAAACCGACTCCAGCAGGCGGAACCGGTCGCCGTCGCGGACCACCAGCGAGCGATCCACCAGGCGGGCCAGCAGTTCCAGCACCCGCGGTGCGGGAATGCCCTGGTCCGAGGAGACGGATTGCGCCGCGGGCAGGGTGCATCCGTCGGCGTGCACCGCCAGCCGCCGCAGCACGGTCCGCTCGTCGGGGCCGAGCAGCTCCCAGCTCCAGTCGATCATCGCGCGCAGCGTCTGCTGCCGGGTCGGCCGACCGCGACCGGCGCCGGAGGGCAGGCTGAACCGGTCGTCGAGGCTGTCGGCGAGGTGCTCCGGTTCGAACATCCGCAGCCGCGGCGCGACCAGCTCCAGCGCCAGCGGGATGCCGTCCAGGCGCCGGCAGATCGCCGACACGGCCCGCACGTTGCCCGCGTCGAGGGCGAAACCGGGAACAGCGGCGGCCGCGCGCTGCACGAACAGCTCCACGGCGCTGCACCGGGCGGCTGCCAGGACTTCTCCCGCGGCCAGGTCGTCGGGCAGCTCCAGCGGCGGCACCGGGCGGACGACCTCACCGGGGACGTCGAGCGGTTCCCGGCTGGTCAGCAGCAGGTGAGCGCCGGGCACACCGGCCAGCAGGCGTTCGGCCAGCGTCGCGACCTGCTCCAGCACGTGCTCGCAGTTGTCCAGCACCAGCAGCAGGTTCTTGCCCGCCGCCGCGTCGACGAGGCAGCCCACCAGGTCGGCGGCCTGCGGGGTCGAGGTGCTCTCGCACAGCCCCAGCGTCGTCATGACCCGGTCGGCGATGTCGGTGGCGGAGGCGGCGCGGTCCAGCCCGGCGAGCTCGACCAGCCACACGCCGTCCGGGAACCGCAGCCCGTCGGCGGCGGCCAGCGCGAGCCGGGTCTTGCCGACCCCGCCCGCACCGGTCAGCGTCACCAGCCGCGCGCCCTGTTCCACCAGCGGTGCGCGGATTCCGGCGAGCTCCGCGACCCGGCCGATGATCGGCGTCAGCGGCGTGGGCAGGTTGCTGCGCTCGCGCGAGGCGACCGGTGGAGCCAGGTGCGGCTCGTGGCGGAGCATCGCCTCGTGCAGGGCGGTCAGCTCCGGCCCCGGTGCCACGCCCAGCTCCTCGCCGAGCTCGCGGCGCAGCTCGTGGAAGCTGTTCAGCGCCTCGGTCTGCCGCCCGGACCGGTACAGCGCGCGCATCTGCGCCATCCGCAGCCGCTCGCGCAGCGGATGGCTGCCCACCAGGTCGCCGAGCTCGGCCGCGACCGCCGTGTGCTGCCCCAGCTCCAGCCGGGCCTCGGCGCGATCCTCGACGGCGGCCAGCCGCAGCTCTTCGAGCCGGGCGATCTCGGCGCGCGCGAACGGCGAGTCGGCGAAGTCCGCGTACGCGGGGCCGCGCCACAGCGCCAGCGCTTCGTCGAGCAGATCGGCCCTGGCCCGCGGTGAACCGGCTGCGCGCGCACGGTCGACCAGCTCCTGGAACCGGTGCGCGTCGACCTGGTCGACCAGCAGCCGGTAACCGGCGGGCTGGTGGACCACCTGATCGCGGCCCAGCGCCCGGCGCAGCTGGGAGACCTTGCTCTGCAGGGTGTTCAGCGGGGTGGCCGGGGGAGCGTCGGCCCACAGGTCGGCGACCAGCCGGTCGGCCGAAACGGGGCCGCCGCCGTGGGCCAGCAGGATCGCCAGCAGTGCGCGCACCTTCGCCTCGGGAACCCGCACCACCCGGCCGTCGGTGTCCCACGCCGTCAGCGGTCCGAGAACCCCGTATCGCATGCCCGAAGGATATCGCCAGCGAACCATCAGCCGACCGCACGCGCGGCGCGACAGCGTGGTCGGCGACCACTCGACGAGAGCGAATTGGAGTCCCATGCACACCCCCGTCGCGCACCGCGCCGGTCCGCGGGAATGGACCGGGCTCGCGATCCTCGCGCTGCCCACGGCGCTGCTCGGCCTGGACGTCAGCGTGCTGTACCTGGCGCTGCCCGCCCTGTCGGCGGATCTGCAGCCGACCGCCACCCAGGCGCTGTGGATCATGGACGCCTACGGGTTCCTGATCGCCGGCCTGCTGATCACCATGGGCACGCTGGGCGACCGGATCGGCAGGCGCAAGCTGCTGATGATCGGTGCCGCCTGCTTCGGCGCGGTCTCGGTGGTGGCCGCGTTCGCCACCAGCGCCGAGCTGCTCATCGCCGCGCGGGCCGCTCTGGGCATCGCCGGGGCGACCCTGATGCCCTCCACGTTGTCGTTGCTCAGCACCATGTTCACCGATGCCCGGCAGCGCGCGGTCGCGATCGGCATCTGGGCCACCACGTTCGCGCTGGGGATGGCGGCCGGTCCGCTGGTGGGCGGCGTGCTGCTCGACCACTTCTGGTGGGGCTCGGCGTTCCTGGTGGCGGTGCCACCGGTCGGCGTCTTGCTGCTGACCGCACCGCTGGTGCTCCCGGAGTACCGCGCGCCGGGCAGCGGTCGGCTGGACCTGCGCAGCGTGGTGCTGTCGCTGGCCGCGATCCTGCCGCTGATCTACGCGGTGAAGCACACCGCCAAGGCGGGCCTCGACCTGGGCGCGGTGCTGTCGTTGCTCCTCGGAGCGGCGTTCGCGGTGGTGTTCGTGCGTCGGCAGCGCGAGCTGGCCGATCCGCTGCTGGACATGTCGCTGTTCACCAGCCGCACCTTCAACGCCGCGCTGGGCGTGCTGCTGTTCGGGCTGGTCGGCGTCGGTGGCGTGATGTTCCTGGTCACCCAGTACCTCCAGCTGGTCGAAGGGCTCTCCCCGTTCGCGGCCGGGCTGTGGATGGGGCCGCCCGCGCTGATGATGTTCCTGGCCGCGCTGGCCTCCCCGCTGTTCGCGCGGCGGGTGCGGCCCGGGGTGATCGTCGCCGTGACGCTCGCGCTGTCCGCCGCGGGCTACGTCCTGCTGTCCCTCGTGGACCCGGGCGACACCGGCCTGGTGGTGGGCGGTTTCGGCCTGGTGTACCTGGGATTGGGCGCGATCGCGGCACTGGGCACCGACCTGGTCGTCGGCGCGTCTCCGCCGGAGAAGTCGGGTTCGGCCGCGGCGATGTCGGAGACCGTGCAGGAGCTGGGCCTGGCCGTCGGCGTCGCGGTGCTCGGCAGCCTCACGTCGGTGATCTACCGGAGCCAGCTGCCCGACCTGCCGCCCGGACTGGCCGGGCTCGAGGACGGCCTCGCCGGCGCGGCGGCGGAGCTGCCGGGCGATCTGCTGCGCCAGGCGCAGGAAGCGTTCACCGCGGGGCTGAACGTGACGACCCTGGTCACCGGCATCGGAGTGCTGGCGCTGGCCGCCGTGTCGGCGACCGTGCTCCGGCACATCGGAACGATCGGCGACGACGGCTACGACGAATGCTGACCGTTGGCCCGATCCTTGCGGGCAATGGCCATCGGGCCACTGGTTGCCGACCGGACTCCTCCGCACGATGGAAGGCGACGGACGTGAACGCGGCTAGGAGGTCGTCATGTGGACGTTGTTGCTGGTGGAGGCCGTGATCGCATTCGGGCTGGCCGCGTGGGCGGCCGCTTGGGCGCAGCGCACCTCGCGCGGGTAGGAGGTCGTGAGTGCTCGGCGGTGTCGAGCACTCACGACGAACGTTTGCGGGCCCGGTAGGCGGCAGCCTTGACGCGGTTCCCGCACTCCTCCATGCCGCACCAGGTGCGGCGGGCTCCGCGGGAGCGGTCTAGGTAGATCCGGGTGCAGTCGGCGCGTCCGCACTCCTTGAGGCGGGCGTCGGCGTCGGCGAGCACGGTGATGGCGCTGCGCGCGATCTGGGTGAGCGCGGCGGTCAGATCCCCCGATGTGCGCAGTCCGGAGTCGCTGAGCTCGATCGTGGGCACGGGCCCGGCGGCGGCGTCGTTGACGACTTCGAGGCTGTCCGGGTCGAAGGGGCGGCCGAGGATGCGATCGAGCGCGAGCCGGTAGACCGCTTCCCGCAGGCGCAGTGCGGCCTCGAACGTCGTGGCGTCGGCGGAGACGTGATCGGGGAGCCCGTCGCACTCGGCCACCCAGCGCTCCAGGTCCGCGGAGCCGGTCAGGGCGTCGACGGGCCGGCTCCGGCGCGAGCCCACGGTGCCTGCCAGGTCCAGGGCGGGGTTGCCGCTGACGAACGCGAAATCCACGTCACCATCTTGACCGGTGACGCGCTGCGGTGGCAACCTCGTCACCGGTTGAACTGGTGACGCGAGGAGGACGGCATGGCCGAGGTCGGGGATATCGAGGTCGTCGTGTTCGACGTCCTGGGGACGATGGTCGACGAAACCAGCGGTCTCCGAACGGAAATCCGCGAAGCGGTCCCCGACGGCGACGTCGACGAGCTGATCGTCCTGTGGCAGCAGCACGTCGAGCTCGAACAGCAGCGCATCGCGCGAGGGCGCCGCGCGTACGCCAACTCCGAGGTCATCGACGGGGAAGCGGCACGACGGGTCGCCGAGCGCGCCGGGATCACCGATCCGGCGGCGATCGAGCGGCTCGCCACCGCGGGGCAACGCCTGCCCGCCTGGGGCGATTCCGCCGCCGGTCTCGAACGGCTGGCCCGGCGCTTCCCCGTGCTCGGCCTCTCCAACGCCGCCCGCGCCGCTCTGCTGCGGCTCAACGCGCACGCCGGATTGCGCTGGCACCAGGCCTTGTCCGGCGAAACCGCCTCGGCGTACAAGCCTGCGCCGGAGGTCTACCAGCTCGCCATCGACAGCGCAGGATGTCCGCCGGAGCGCATCCTCATGGTGGCCGCGCACGCATGGGACCTCCGCGGCGCCCGGGCGACGGGCATGCGGACCGCCTACGTGCACCGGCCGGTGGGCGATCCGCCGACGAGCACCGACGTCTTCGACTGGCAGTGCAACGGGTTGCCCGAACTGGTGGACGAGCTGACGGCCGGCTAGTCCTACGTGGACCGATCAGGCGCCGAGCCTATGTCAGGATCGGTAGAGGTGTGCGTGTGGAATGGGGGAATTGAAGGTGGCCCTGTCGTTGTGTGGTGATAACGGGGTGGGCTTTGTGTGGGAAGTGCGGGTGGGGTGGGGGTCGCTTTTGGGTTCAAGGCGGTGGGTGGTCGCCTGAGGCGTATAGCGATTTCAATTGAAATCGACACCGTTCTCGGCGGGGTCTCCCGTATCGCGGAAAGTCGATTTCAAGTGAAATCGCGGAGGTCGCCACTCCGCGTCAGGGTGCTAGATCCGCTGTTCGGGGACGTGGGAGGCCTTTATGGTGTTCGGTGGCCGAGGGTGGAATGAAGCCGAATCTGATCGAACAGTGGCAACGTCCCTCCTTCAAGCGGGTCGGGTCGCCACTGGTCGAACGGTGGTGAACCTCCGCGATTTCAATTGAAATCGCTACACCACCCAAGGTGGCCACCCGCCGCTTTGAACCCCAGCCCGACCCGTCCCCAACTGGACGTCACCTCGCGAACCTCATCCGGTATCACCGCCGACCCATGGGTAGTGCGTCGACCGCCAGATGCCTCCTGTCCGGTCGGATACCCGAGTGATCAGCGCAAGGGCTGAATCCCGCCAGCCGGCGCGGTCATCGCCTGTCAGTGTGGGAACGTGCGCACGAGGTCACCACTGATCGACACCGCGGAGCTGGCGTGGCTCGGTGAGTTCGCCGAGCCCGCTCCGCACACCGCCGCTGAACTCGCCGCGGTCATCGACCTGCTGCCGTCGCGGTCGAGCGCCGTCACCGTCGGCCACAGCCGCGACGACGCCTCCCGGGCGGCAGCGGCAGCGTTCTCCGCCGCCTGGCGAGCTCTCGGCGGAACCGTTCTGACCACAGTGGACTGGCCGGAAGCGGCTGCCTCGTGGCTGCGTTCGGCGAAGCGGATGACCGCCGACGCTCCGGACGCGTGGGTGGTGGCGGCCGCGCCGCTCGGCTTCGCGCAACTGGCCCGGAGGCTGCGGCACAGCACGGCGTGGGAACCGTCCCGCACGATCGCCTTCGCGTCCTTGCGGGATTCAAGGTTGCCCGCGCTAGCTACCGATCTCGGCGGTCTCCGCGGCGCAACGGCCGGCGGCGACACCTGGGAGGTGCGCGGCCGCTGGGTCCGCACGATCTCGACGGGGCGGAGCTGAGGCGGTGCGGTCGTCGCACCACAGTGGACGGTGGAAATTCGGGTGCGCCACCGGACGGGCTGTGGTGGAATCCGTCAGGTGAGTTCGCCGCGCCCCACCGATGGAACCGACCTGCTCGACCGCATGGAGCGGAACCTGGCCGAGCACGCCTGCCACCTGCACCGCGCCCTGCCGGGCGCGACGGTCACGCGGACCGACGACCTGCTGGTGGCCGACAGCGGCCTGGACGACGACACGTTCAACATCGTCGCAACGGCCCGGTTCACCCCCGACACCGCCGCGGCCCGCATCGACGAGACCGCCCGGATGCTCGCCGCGACCGGCCGCCGCTTCTCGTGGTGGGTCGGCCCGGCCTCGGCACCGGCGGATCTGGGTGCCCGCCTGTCAGCGGCGGGCCTGCCCGAATCGGAGCGCGAAACGGCGATGTGGGCCGAGCTCGACGGCAGCCTGCCCGAGCCCGCGGTCGCCGGGCTGGAGATCCGCACGGCGACCACGCCCGAAGAGCTGGCCGACTACGCCCAGGTGCTCGCGGCGAACTGGGATCCGCCGGCCGAAACCGTCCGCGACTTCTTCGCGCGGACCGCCGACCAGGCGCTCGCCGCCGACTGCCCGGCCCGCTACCTGGTCGGCTACGCGGACGGGCAGCCGGTCGGCTCGGCCGAGGTGTTCCTGCACGCGGGAGTCGCGGGCATCTACAACATCTGCACGCTGACCACCCACCGCCGCCGCGGCTACGGCGGAGCCATGACGCTGGCGGTGCTGCACACCGCCCGCGCCCACGACCACCGCACCGCCGTCCTGCAGGCATCGGCCGACGGAGAACCGGTGTACCGCCGCCTGGGCTTCCAGGCCTGCGGCGAGTTCGTCGAGCACTCCGTCAACTGAGCTGCGGGAGGTCGGCGACGCGCCACAGGGCGAGGGCCTTGTCCGCGTAGTGGCCGTCTCCCTCCCGGCAGCCCTCGGTGATCACCTCCAGCGGCTCGGGGAAGGCGAACGGGGCGAGCTGGAGGTTCAGCGGGCGCCAGTCGCCGGTCTGGACGTCGACGTTGACCGCCAGTTCCGGGAACGTGGTGGTCAGCAGGTACTGCACGCCGCTGTCGCGGATGTTGCGCAGCGCCGCCCGGATCCGCTCGAAGTCGAGGTGCACCAGGCAGTCCCGGCACAGGACCAGGTCCGCGGCGGGGAGCCGGTCCCGGGTGAGGTCCAGCACCTCGAAGCGCCGGTCGTCGGCGGCGTAGCGCAGGCGGTTGTGCTCGACGAGCTCGGGCACGATGTCGGCACCGAAGTAGCTCGCCACACCCAGATCGGTCGTCGACAGCCAGCCGAAGTCACCGCACGGCACGTCCGCGACCGACCGCACGCCCCACCTGCGCAGCAGCGCGGGGATCTCGGTGCGGATGTGCGCGGTCGCGGAGCTCTCCGAACCCGCCCCGGACACCGATTCCGGGCTGCCCCACAGGTTCTGCTCGAAGATGTAGCGGAACACCCCGCTGGTGTCCTGCTGCGCCAGCTGTTCCCGGTGCGCGCGGAACGTGGCGTTCGTGTCCAGTTCCGGCCGTCCCCACGAAGTTCCCGCTGAACCCATGACGTCGTCCTCCTGCTCGCCCGAACGGACCCGGACGACGTTGTCCGCGCCGGAGCCCTCCGGGCCCCGACACCGAAGTGCACCAGCTCCGGGACTGCCACGCCATCACGCATCAGGAGTACCTCGAACCACCCGGCTGCTCGGGGGGATTGCGACTTCCGCGAATTCGCCGGGACGCGGCCGCGCGCCGACGTCAGTCGGGGAGCAGTTCGCTGACGTGGTAGTGGGCCGCGACCAGTTCGGATGCGCATTCTTCCGGTCGTTCGGCTGCCGCGTGGTCGAGCGCTCTACGGAGTGCGGCCAGTGCCTCGGGCGCCGAGTCGGTGAGCAGACCTGCCGCGTGGTCGGTGGCTCTGGTGAGCTCGACGAGGAGTGCTTGGACCTCGATGCTGTCCGGTCTGACGATCAGTGCGGGGATGGTGCTGCGGAGTTGGGTGCGCAGGCTGCGCAGGACGTCATCGGCGGTCACGGCATCCCTCCTCGAGCGCGTCTACCCGTGCGACGTTCCGGCAGTCGGTCCGTGACGCGCTCAGCCTGCGTTCTCCGGTCGGTAGACGTGCAGCGCTTCGTCCCGGGAGGCGAAGCTGAAGGTGCGTCCCGGCGGGATGACCTCGCCGTCGCAGGCCAGCGCCACCGGTTCGCCGAGCACTTCGACGCGCACCGACTCCCGCTCCAGCTGGACGTAGGTGCGGCTGTTGAACAGCGCGCCTGTGAGCGCCGCGAAGGCGAAGCGGATGCGGGAAAGCGGGAGATCGGCCCGGACGTAGCGGATGTCGAGGACGCCGTCGTCCAGGCGCGGACGCCAGGTGGGGGCGAAGCCCTTCGGCTGGTAGCCGTTGGCGCCCGCGAACAGCAGCCAGATCTTGCGGTGGGCGCCGTCGATGCGGACCTCGATCGGTTCGGCCTCGGCGAGGATGCGCACCAGTGCGGCGGCCGCGGCGGGCCACTTGCCCCAGCGCGGCTCCCACTTCTCCCGCAACCGGACCATGTCGGGATAGCCGCCCAGGCTGGCGGTGTTGACGAACCACTGGACGGGCCGGTCGTCGACGCCGACCGCGCCCAGGTCGACCTGCACCGCGGATCCGGCGGCCAGGGCGCGGGCCGCGTCCTGCGCGCTGGTCACGCCCAGGTCGCGGGCGAAGTGGTTCAGCGTGCCCGCGGGGATCACGGCCAGCGGCAGCCCGCGGACGGCGGCTGCGGAGGCGGCGGCCGCCACGGTGCCGTCGCCGCCCGCCACGGCCAGCGCGCGAACGGAGTCACCGGCCTCGTCGAGTTCCCGGTGCAGCTGTTCGACGATGTCGGCACCGGGGTCCGGGTGCAGGAGCTTGGCCGCCGGCCACAGGTCGGCGAGCAGAGCGGACGGGTCCCGGTCGCCGGACGAGGCGTTGACCAGCAGCGCGAGCCCGTTGCCGTCGGTCAGCGCGGCGACGTGCTCGCTCGGCCGCGCGAGCCCGGGTGCGGCCGGGCGCACCGGCCACCACCTGCGGGTGGCCAGCCCGATGGTGCAGCCGATCGCGGCCCCGAACGCCACGTCGGTGGGCCAGTGCACCCCGACGTGAACGCGCGAGTAGGCGACCGCTGCCGCGATCGGCACCACGGCCGCACCGAGCAGCGGCGACTCCATGCAGACCGCGGTGGCGAACGCCGCGGCGGAGGCGGCGTGCCCGGACGGGAACGACGAGGAGACCGGCCGCGGCACCAGCTGCCGGTGCATCGGCAGCAGGTCACTGGCCGGCCGACGCCTCGGCAACAACTGCTTGGCCAGCAGGTTCGTCACGGCACTGGTAGCCCCGATGGCCGCCACTCCGCGCAACGCGGCCCGGCGCGCTGGCCCCTTGCGCGCGGCGAGCCCACCGGCCAGCGCGAACCACAACTTGCTGTGGTTCGCCAACCGGCTGAGGTGGCGCAGCCCGGGATCGACGACGCTCCGGGGAAGTCCGGCGCACCGGTGCACGAGATGCCGATCAGCCGAGGAGACGTGCCTGCGAGCCGTGCCGAGAGCCTTGAGCATGCCCACATGCTAGGACCGGATCCGACCCCGAACCCTGAACGAGGGGTGGTTCACCGCCGCGATTTCGGTTGAAATCGGATTCCCGCCACCGCGGGGTCTGGCAACAACGCAACAGATCCGATTTCAATTGAAATCGCTACACCCCGCAAGGTGACCACCTGCGGCTTTGAACCCGACGCAACCCCGTGCGCAGCCGCAGGACGCCGCGCAACGCTCGACCGGTATCACCGCCGAAGGCTTTGGCGGTGATACCGGGGAGACCTGGCCGTCGGTGATTCCGTCGAGGACGGGCCGGGTTTGGGTTCACTGCGGTGGGTGGTCGCCCTGGGTGGTGTAGCGATTTCAATTGAAATTGGATTCGTCGCGTTCGCGGCGGAACCTGCGGTGGGGAGGATCCAATTTCAACCGAAATCGCGGAGGTTCACCGCCACTGTGACGGTCGTGAGTGGATTCGCCCGCACTGGTGCGTTGGTGGTCATGCTGGGTGCCGGTCAGCATGGGGTCAGCCCGACTTCGAGGGGGCGAGGTCAGATGCGGATCAACGTCGATCTCAACCGGTGCCAGGCTTATGCGCAGTGCGCCTTCTTGGCGCCTGACGTGTTTCGGTTGCACGGTGAGGAGGCGCTGCTCTACCAGCCGGATGTCGACGAGGCGCGGCGTGACGACGTGTTGCGGGCCGCGGCCGCCTGTCCGGTCCAGGCGATCCTCCTGGACCGCGTTGAGGTGCCGAGGGGCGAGCGGTGATGATGCGGGACGGTCGCATCGTGATCGTCGGTGCGTCGCTCGCCGGGTTGCGTGCCGCCGAACACCTGCGGGATGCGGGTTTCGTCGGGTCGCTCACGCTGGTCGGGGACGAGGCGCACGAGCCTTACGACCGGCCACCGCTGTCCAAGCAGGTCCTGCTGGGGCAGGTGTTGCCGGAGCACACCGCGCTGCCCCGGACGCGTGAGATCGACGCGGAGTGGCGGCTCGGCATCGCCGCCGCCGGGTTGGACCGCGACCGCAGACGGGTGCAGCTGGTCGACGGTTCCGAGATCGAGTACGACCGGCTGCTGATCGCCACCGGCGTGCGTTCGCGGCCGTGGCCCAACGAGGCCGAAGCCGCCCTGGAGGGGGTGTGCGTGCTGCGCACCCGCGACGACACCGCGCGTCTCGGCCGCCTGTTGGCGCGGCGTCCGAGCCGGGTGCTGATCATCGGCGCCGGGTTCACCGGTTCGGAGATCGCCTCGGCGTGCCGGGAGAGAGGATTCGCCGTCACCGTCGCCGAGCGCGGCGCAGCCCCGCTGGTGGGCGCGCTCGGCGGCGTCGTCGGCGACGTCGCCGCGCAGCTGCAGCGGGAGCACGGCGTCGACCTGCGCTGCGGTGTCATGGTGACCTCGCTGGAGGGCGATGCCGGTGGGCGGCTCAGGCGGGCCCACCTCTCCGACGGTTCCGCGCTGGACGCCGACATCGCCGTGGTGGCGCTCGGCGCGGTGCGCAACACCAGGTGGCTGGAGGGTTCGGGCCTGGCGGCGGGGCCGCGCGGTGTCGCCTGCGATGCCGGGTGCCGGGCCTTCGACGTGCACGGCATCGTCACCGACGACGTGTTCGCCGCGGGTGACGTGGCCCGGACGCCGCACCCGCTGTTCGGCTACCAGTTCCTCTCGCTGGAGCACTGGGGCAACGCCGTGGCGCAGGCCGAGATCGCCGCGCACAACATGATCAGCGCCGATTCCCGGCGGCGGCCGCACCTGTGGACGCCGTCGTTCTGGTCGGCGCAGTTCGGCGTGAACATCAAGTCCGTGGGTGCGCCGACGATGGGCGAGGAGATCGTGGTGACCCAGGGCTCGCTCGCTGACCACCGCTTCGCCGCCGCCTACGGCTACCAGGGGCGGGTGATCGCCGCGGTCGGCTTCGACCACGGGAAGTGGATGGGCGGCTACCGGCGGCTGATCGAGCAGGCCGCGCCGTTCCCGCCCGAGCTGCCCGGCAGGCGCGGCGAGCGCCCGGTCCCGGCCCGGTTCCCGGATCCGGCGCTGCCCAGCCACGGGCCCACCGTCACCCTGACCGGCCACTCGCCCAGCGAGAAGCGGGTCGTGTTCACCCCGGCCCGAGCCTGATCGACGGGAGACCTCGGATGTCCTCGACCAGCCCGGTGCAGCGGATCGCCGACCAGGCCGCGCGCCCCGATCCGTACCCGGTCTACGCCGAACTCCGCCGGAGCCCGGTGATCCGCGACGAGAGCGGCGTGCACCTGGTAACCACCTACTGGGAGATCCACGACCTGCTCCAGGACTCGCGGATCAGCTCCGACGCGCGCAACCTGGCGCCGGGCGCCAACCCGCTGCTGGCCGAGGAGGGCGAGGCGACGCTGCCGCCCAGCTTCATCCGCCTGGACCCGCCCGAGCACGACCGCCTGCGCCGGCTGGCGATGCGGCCGTTCGGCCCGCCGCACAGCCCGCGCCGCATCCACGACATGCACGGCGAGCTGACCGCGATCGTCACCGACCTGCTCGACGGGCTCGCGGGCCGCGAGCGGTTCGACGTCGTCGACGACTTCGCCTACCCGCTGCCGGTGGCGGTGATCTGCCGGCTCCTGGGCGTGCCGACGGAGGACGAACCGCGCTTCCGCGTGATGGTCGACGGCGTGGTCGCCGGGCTGAACCCGGCCCAGCCGGTGGAGGAGCGGCGCGCCGCGCAGCACAGCCGCTTCGAGCTCGGGCAGTACCTGGCCGAGCTGATCGAGGAGCACCGCCGCCACCCCGGCGAGGACATGCTCTCCGCGTGGGTCACCGATGAGGGCCCGGAGGGGCGGATGTCGCTGGTCGAGATGGTCACCAACGCGGTCCTGCTGCTGATCGCCGGGCACGAGACCACCGTCAACCTGATCGCCAACGGCGTGCTCACGCTGCTGCGCCACCCGGACCAGCTGCGGCGCCTGCGCGAGGACCCGTCGACGGCGCCCCAGCTGGTGGAGGAGCTGCTGCGCTACGAACCGCCGGTGCAGTTCCTCCCGCAGCGGACCACGCTGACCGATCTGGACGTCGCGGGCACCGTGATCCCGAAGGGCGCGCCGGTGTGGCTGCTGCTGGCCTCCGGCAACCGCGACCCGAGGCGCTTCACCGATCCGGACACCTTCGACCCGGCCCGCGAGGACAACCAGCACCTCGGCTTCGGCTTCGGCATCCACGCCTGCTTCGGAGCTCCGCTGGCCCGGCTGGAGACCCAGGTCGCGCTGACCGAACTCGTCAGCAGGCTGGCCGATCCGCAGCTGCCGGAGGACCCGCCGCCGTACCGGCCGAGCCCGGTCCTCCGCGGCCCCCGCCACCTGGAGATCACCGGGCGGCTCGTCGCGTAGCGAAGTCCACAGAGGACACTCGACGTGCGATTGCGGGCCGGGCGCTTCCGGTAGGCTGGTTCCGTGCCGTTGATCGAGGTCGTCCACTCGCCCGATGTGCCGGAAGAAACCCTTCACCGGCTCGGTGATGCGCTGCCGCACCTGGTTTCGCTCGCGGTCGAGTGCCCCGAAGAGCCCTACGACCACAATCTCAAGCCCGGCGACGTGGAGCTGCGCTTCCGGCAGCTCGGCCCCTTCGACCGCAGCGGCCTGGCCTTCGTGGTCGAGGTCCGCTCGAAGTGGTTCGAGAGCCGCGCCGCCAACCGCCAGGAACGCGCGGATTCCCTGCACGAGGGGATCGAGAAGGCGACCGGCCTGAGCGACTTCGGCGTCTACCTCTCCCTCCCGGTAGCAGCCTGGTCCCAAGGCGACTGACGCGCACCGTTTGAGATGGATCGTGGTGGGGCGCAGTAGTTTCAGGGGCTCAGGAGCCAGTCGGTGTCTTCGGCGGTTTCGATGATGCCGGTGAACTTCCGCAGGGTCGCGTGGTCGTTCGTCGAGCTCAGAAGGCGTTCCAGCAGTTGCGGTGGGGGATTGAGCATTGTGTTGGCGACCGTGGTGGCGTCGCGGCCGCCGCCCGGTGCGGTCCACCACGCGTCGTGCGTTCGCTGCATCCACTCCGCGTCGAATGCTCCGGTGTGCTCGGTGGTGGCCGCTGCGTGCATGGCGGCGGCGGTCACCGCGGAGTTCGCTCCCGACGCGGTGAGCGGATCGTTGGTCACGACCGCATCGCCCAGGCCGAGCACCGCGCGTCCCGACGGCAGCACGGCGACGGGGTGGCGCACGATGGGAGTGATCGCGCCGGACAGCGCGGCGCGGTCGTCGGTCAGCGTCCTGCCTGCGAGCGCCTCGTGCTCGCGCGGGACGTCGCGCAGCAGCTCGCGGATCCGCTCCCACAGCTCGCCGGACCGCGGGCGGTCGCGCCAGACGTCCCACGGTCCGCCCGGTAGCGCTTCGACGACGACGGCGTGGCAGGGCCCGGTGAAGGTCAGCGCGGGCACGACGAGCAGCTCACCGGCGCCGGGCACGATGGACCAGCGGATCGTGTCGACATCGCCGGCGTGATCCGGAACCCGCAGGTAGACCGCGGCGATCTGGCGCTGCGGCTCGGTGTGCTGCGACAGCTCGTCGTTTCGCCGGAAGAGCTCGCAGCCGCGGCCGGTGGCCACCAGCACCAAGTCGTGTTCGGCGGTGAGGGCCTCGAGAGCGATCTGGTCGACGGTCCGGTGTTGCACGGTCGCGCCGTCCGCGTCGTTGAGCGCCTCCATCCAGGTGGCCAGCTTCATGCGGTGGTCCACCGACTGCGCCGGGGAGTCGAGCAGGGCGTCCGACCAGTCCAGCACGCACTGCTTCTCCAGCCAGATAGATAATCGGCCATTCGCGATCACCGGTGCGGTGTCGTCCCAGAACGCCAGACCGGCGCCGCGTTCGGGGCGCAATCGGGGGCCGAATACGCACTGGGTGGAGATGATCGGGCCATTGCGGAGATCGTCCGGGCGCTGCTCGGACAGCAATGTCACCCGATGCCCGTCGCGCTGCAGCAGATGTCCGGTCAGCAGTCCGGCGATTCCGCCACCGACGATCGCAACGCTCCTGGTCATTGTGCCTCCTCAGCGGGTGACCACGTTCCGGCTCTCCGGGGTGGCCGATGCGGCCCGGTCGCTCTTGGCGCGCCGGAGTTCGGCGTGGCTCCTGCACTTCCGGTCGCTCGTGGTCGGACATCGGGTGGCTGGGCCGACTTCGGGTGATGGTGGCAAGAAAGCGATTCGAGTGCTTGCTGATTCACATGTGAAGGTATCGGTAAATTTACCGTGGAACCGAAGATCTCCGATGAATTCATCCTGAGCGGATATGCGATCGCGAGAATGGTTGAAATATCGACCAATTCTGCACGCCCGACCGATCCGATCGGTTGACCGACCGAATCGGTCGGGTAGGCTCAGGGCATGGCACGAGCGTTGCGGCAGCACGTGGACGAGGAGATCCTCGACCGCGCGGCTGCGCTGTTCGCCCAGCACGGCTTCGAGCAGACGTCCCTGAAGGCGCTGGCGGACGCTGTCGGGCTCTCGAAAGCGGGGCTGCTGCACCACTACCCGAGCAAGGAGGCGCTGCACGCGGCTGCGCTGGAGTTCTCCGCGGTGCGGAGCAGGCAGGTGCTCGACCGCGTCGCGGCGCTACCGCTGGGCCCGGCTCGGGACCGGCGCGTGCTGGAGCTGCTGACCGACACCGCGCTGGACCGCCCCGGCCTGGTAGCGCTGCTGTTCCGCCCGGTCACCACGCCGGAGGCGCACAGCGCGGAGCACGACGCGCTGCTGTCCGAGCTGTTCGCGATCGACCCGTCCGACGAGGAGCGGCTGATCCGGGTCACGGGTGTGCTCAGCGCCTTGGCGGTGCTGAGCCTGGCCGCCAACTACCGCGGCGACAAGACCTCGTGGCGGCCGCGCATCGTCGACACCTGCTTCGACGCCCTCGGTCACGCGGGCTCAGCCGGCTGATGCTCGGTCGGGGACGGCGATTTCGCGCGATGTCGTCATCCGCCCCTCGGGGAGACCGCTGATCTCGCGCGAAATCGCCACACCGCAGTCGAGGAGATGACATGGCAGCCGGAACCGAGCCGTTGACCGCGAACAGCCCGGTCGGGGAGTGGCTCGCGCATCCCGAAGGTGCGCCGCTGCTGCGGGAACTGCTGGCGCAGGCCGGTTTCGACGAGCAGGTCCTGACTCCGGTGCGGCAGCTGCCGCTGCAGCAACTGGCCGACATGAGCCGGGATTCGCTGCCGCAGGAAGTCGTCGAGGACCTCGTCCGGAACGCCAACGGCGGCACGGTGCCCGAGGAGCCCGCGGCGGACGCCGGGTGGCGGGAGCGGATCACGCCGGGGCGCTTCGACGGGCGGACCGTGATCGTCACCGGCGCCGCTTCCGGGATCGGCCGGGCCACCGCCTCCCGGATCGCGCGGGAAGGCGGCCGGGTGGTGGCGGTGGACATCTCCGCGGATCGGCTGGCGGACCTGGCCGCGCAGCTGCCCGGCTCCGACGTGGTCACCGTCGTCGCCGACCTGACCGACGCCGGCCACCTGCAGCGGATCCTCGACGCCGCCGGGCCGCGCATCGACGGGCTGGCCAACGTGGCAGGCATCAGCGACGACTTCTCCCCGATCCACGAGGTGTCCGACGAGGTCTGGCAGCGCGTCTTCGCGATCAACGTCGACGGCCTGTTCCGGCTGACCCGCGCGGTCGTCCCGGTGATGCTGGCGGCCAACGGCGGCTCGATCGTCAACGTCGCGTCCGAGGCGGCGCTGCGCGGATCCGCCGCCGGCGTCGCCTACACCGCTTCCAAGCACGCCGTCGTCGGGATCACGCGCAGCACCGCGTTCATGTACGGGCCGCAGGGAATCCGGGTCAACGCTGTCGCGCCCGGCGGCGTGGCCACCGGGATCACCAGCGCGGGCAGCACCTCGGAGTTCGGCGGCAGCCGCATCCGCGACTTCCTCGCGCTGATCCCGCCGATCGCCGCCGCCGAGCACCTCGCGGCTTCGATCACCTTCCTGCTCAGCGATGACGGCGTGAACGTCTCCGGCGCGATCCTGCCGTCCGACGGAGCCTGGTCCGTCCAGTGATCCAGGCCCCGTTTCCGCTGGTGGCCGCCCGTGAGCGTGTTGTGTTGCTATAACACCACAAAACGCTCACGGGACCTCGTGCTACCAGGCGACGGGGAGTTCCTTGAGGCCGTAGATGGCCTGGTGGGTGGCGAAGGCGACGTCCTCGTCCGGCACGGCCAGGCGCAGGTCCGGGAACTCGCGCAGCAGGGCGGGGAAGGCGATGCGCATCTCCATGCGGGCCAGCGGTGCTCCGAGGCAGTGGTGGATGCCGTGGCCGAAGCCGAGGTGCGGGACAGCCGGGCGGGTGATGTCCAGGCGGTCCGGGTCGTCGGTCAGCTCCGGGTCCCGGTTGGCCGCCGGGAGGTTGAACACCACCAGGTCGCCGCGGCGGATGGTGCTGCCCTCGAACTCGACGTCGCGGGTCGCCATCCGCGGCGAGCCGGCGTTGACCACGCTGAGCCAGCGCAGCAGCTCCTCCACGGCCCTGGCCGCGATCTCCGGGTCGTCGCGGACCAGCGCCAGCTGCTCCGGGTGGCGCAGCAGCGCCAGCGTGCCGAGGCCGAGCATGTTCGAGGTCGTCTCGTGGCCCGCCACCAGCAGCAGGTTGCCGATGCCGACGAGTTCGGCGTTGCTGAGCCGGTCGTCGTGGTCGCGGATCAGCATGCCGATGAGGTCCTCGCCGGGATCGCGTCGGGCGCGCGCGACGAGTTCGTTCATGTAGGCCAGCGACTGCGCGGCGAGCTCGGCCTTCTCCTCCTCGGGCAGCGTGGTGTCGAGCTGGCGGCTGGTGCGCTCCTGGAACTCGGCCTGGTCGCCGGTGGGCACGCCGAGCAGCTCGCAGATGACCAGCGACGGGATCGGCAGCGCGAATTCGGCGACCAGGTCGGCCGGTGCGCCGCCGCGCGCCATCGCCGCCAGGTGCTCGTCGACGATCTCGACGATGCGCGGTTCGAGGCGGCGCATGCGCCGCACGGTGAACTCCGGGGTGAGCATCCGGCGCAGCCTGGTGTGGTCCGGCGGGTCCAGGGAGAGCAGGTTCCCGCTGCGGTCGCCGGAGAGCTGGCGCGGATCCAGCGTCAGCCCGTCGAGGTCGTCAGGCCCCCAGCCGCTGCGGAAGGCATCCGCGTCGCCGAGCATCCGCCGCACGTCGGCGTGCCGGGTCAGCAACCACGCCGACGGCCCGAACGGCGTTGGAACCTGGACGATCCCGGGCCGTTCGCGCAGCGCCGCCACATCGGGTGCCGGGCCGAACCCGGTGCGGAGGCGGCCGTTTCGCTCAGCGCCGGTGGACTGGTTCATGCGGGCTCCTCTTCGGATGTGCGGGCAGGAAAGCGGCGATCGCCAGGGCGAACAGCGCGGCGACCGCGCCGATGACCAGCACCAGGCGGAACCCGGCGAGGGAGGGGACCGCCACGCCGCCCAGGTCGACCGTCAGGTGCGCGAGCACGACGCCGGCGACCGAGCTGGACAGCGAAGTGCCGATGGAGCGCATCAGCGTGTTGAGGCTGTTGGCCGCCGCCGTCTCGGACACCGGCACCGCGGCCATGACGAGCGCGGGCAGCGCGCCGTAGGCGAGCCCGATACCGGCGCCGATGACGCTGGACGCGATCACGAGCTGCCAGATGCCCGACATCATCACCAGGCACAGGCCGTACCCGGCGGCGACGACGAACGCGCCGGTCATCAGCGTGACCTTCGGGCCCCTGCGCCGCGAGATCCGGGCCGACACCGGCGCCATCGCCATCATGATCAGCCCGTTCGGAGCCATCACCAGCCCGGCGGCCAGGATCGACTGACCGAGCCCGTACCCGGTGGCCTCGGGAAGCTGCAGCAGCTGCGGGATGACCAGCGACGTCGCGAACATCGCGAACCCGAACACCACGGAGGCGGTGTTGGTGAGCAGCACCTGGCGGCGCGCGGTGGTGCGCAGGTCGACCAGCGGTTGCGGCGCGCGCAGCTCCCACCAGCCCCACACCGCCAGCACCACCAGCCCGGCGCCGAGCAGCCCGAGTGTCCAGCCGCCGCTCCAGCCCCAGTCGGCGCCCTTGGAGATCACCAGCAGCAGGCACAGCAGCGCGATCGAGAGCCCCACCGCGCCCGGCAGGTCGAACCTCCCACCGGTGCGCACGCGAGATTCGGGCACCAGCGCGGTCACGAGCGCGGCTCCGACGGCGCCGAGCGCGGCGGCCACCCAGAACAGCGCGTGCCAGTCGAGGTTCTCGGCGATGAGCGCGGCCGCGGGCAGCCCGAGCGCCCCGCCGACGCCGAGGGAACCGCTCATCAGCGCGGTCGCGCCACCGAGCTGCTCCGGCGGCAGCTCGTCGCGCATGATGCTGATGCCCAGCGGGATCACGCCGGCGGACAAGCCCTGCAGCACCCGTCCGGCCACCATCGGGCCGAGCCCGGTCGACAGCGCGCAGACGACCGAGCCCAGCACCAGCATCCCGAGGCTGAACAGCAGCATCCGCCGCTTGCCGTACATGTCGCCGAGGCGGCCGACGGTGGGCGTGGCGATGGCCGCGGCCAGCAGCGTCGCGGTGATCGCCCAAGCCGCGTCGGCCGCGCTCGCGTTCAGCAGCTCGGGGAGCTGGGGGACCAGCGGGATGATCAGCGTCTGGGTGAGCGCGACGACGATGCCGCTCAGCGCCAGCGCCGGGACGACGGTGCTCGACCGCGCCTGCGGGGGCGGGGCCGCGACGGGCGTGGAGGCACGGGTCATGGGTGGGAGGGCTCCCATCGTCTGCGCGACCGGGTCCGGCGGTTTCCACGAGGGCCGATCGGCGCGTTCGCCGCTCACCCCTTTTAAGTCAACTGCTTGACTGACGATAGCAGCGGCCACCGCGCCCGCCCGGGGTGGTCGCCGGAGGCGGGCGAACTGCGGGTCACACTGGAGGCGCTGCGCTGCGCGCCGGGGTCGGTGCCGCGCCGGCGGGAGGGGCTCGTCGTCGACGGGCCGCGAGGTTCAGATGCGGTGGTGAACATGATGGTGCGAACGACGGGATCGGCGCGGTCCGCGGCCACGCGGGAGCTGATCCTCGCGGCCGCGGAGCGGCTCTTCGCCGAGCACGGCGTGGCCGCGGTGTCCAACCGCCAGGTCAGCGAGGCGGCTGGGCAGGGCAACAACACCGCGGTCGGCTACCACTTCGGTTCCAAGGCCGACCTGATCCGCGCGATCGTGCGCAAGCACAGCCGGCCGATCGAGCAGCTGCGCGGCGAGATGGTCGCCGCGGTGGGCGATTCCTCGGACGTGCGCGACTGGGTGGCCTGCCTGGTCCGCCCCTCCACCCGCTACCTCGCCGAGCTCGGCTCACCGACCTGGTTCGGCCGCTTCGGCGCGCAGGTGATGACCGATCCCGCCTACCGCGAGATCATGGTGGCGGAGTCGCTCAGCTCGGCGCCGGTGCTGCGCGCGACCGACGGGCTCAACAGCTGCCTGCCCGATCTGCCGCTGGAGGTGCGGCTGGAGCGCCGGGACATGGTGCGCCAGCTGATGGTGCACATGATCGCCGAGCGGGAGCGCGCGCTGGCCGATGGCGAGCCGACGCCGCGGGCGTCGTGGGAGGACACGGCCAACGGCCTGATCGACGGCATCGTCGGCCTGTGGATGGCGCCCGTTTCCAGCCGCTGACGCGCCGGAGCTGGCATTGTGGGGTCATCCGGCTCCGGTGCGCGCCGGTGCTGCCGAGTTGAGCGAGGTGTCGTGAACGACCTGCGAGAGGTCCTGGTGGTCGGCGCGTGCGCCGCTGGTCTGTCCACAGTGGAGGCGCTGCGGCGGAGGGGCTACGACGGTGCGGTGACCGTGCTCGGAGCCGAGCAGCACCTGCCCTACGACCGGCCGCCGCTGTCGAAGAAGGTGCTCTCCGGCGAGTGGCAGCCCGACCGGACCAACCTGCGCCAGGAGTCGGCGCTGACGGCGCTGAAAGCGGAGTTCGTCCTCGCCGACGCCGCGGTCGGCCTGGATCCGGCGACGCGCACGGTGCGGACCGCCTCCGGCCGCGCCCTGACCGCGGACGCCGTCGTCATCGCCACCGGCGCGAAGCCACGGGTCCTGCCTGGGCAGGGCGGCCTGGACGGCGTCCACGTCCTGCGCACCCTGGAGGATTCCCTGGCACTGCGGGAAAGCCTGCTCGCGGCGTCCCGGCTGGTCGTCGTCGGCGAAGGTGTGCTGGGTGCCGAGATCGCCGCCACGGCCCGCACCATGGGGCTGGCCGTGACGATGGTCGGCCCGCAGCCGATGCCGATGCACGCCCAGCTCGGTCCGCTGGTCGCGCAGCGCCTCGCCGCGCTGCACGCGGAGCGCGGAGTCGAGCTCCGGCTGGGAGTCGGTGTGGACGGCTTCACCTCCGAAGGCGGCCGGGTCACGGGTGTGCACCTCAGCGGTGGTGAGGTGCTGCCCGCCGACGTGGTGGTGGTCGCGATCGGAGCGGTCCCGCAGACGGCCTGGCTGACCGGCAGCGGGCTGGAGCTCGACAACGGCGTGGTCTGCGACTCGCACTGCCGCGCGGCGCCGGGAGTGTTCGCGGTGGGCGACGTCGCGCGCTGGTGGCACGACCGGCTGAACGCGCTGGTGCGCTTGGAGAACCGCACGAACGCGACGGAGCAAGCCGCCGCGGTGGCGGCGAACGTCCTGGGCGAGAACCTGCCGTACACGCCGGTCCCGTACTTCTGGAGCGACCAGTACGACGCCAAGATCCACGTCCACGGCCTCGTCCCACCGGGTGCGGAACCGACCATCGTGGACGGATCGCTCGAAGAGGGCCGCTTTGTGGCGAAGTACGACCGGGACGGCCGGACGACGGGCGTGGTGGGCTGGAACATGGCCAAACAAGCCCGGATCCGCCGCCAGGAGCTCCTCCAGCCGATGGGATGACCGGGGAAGGCACCTCCGGGAAGCAAGTCGCCTAAAGGTGCCCTGCCGGGGCAGCGGTGCCGGTCACGGGTGGCGGCCTGTGTAGGCGGCGAGGCGGGTGTAGATGTCGGCGTCGTCGGGAACCGGTACGACCGGCCCGAACGTGCCCTTGTCGCTGCGCTGTTCCGGTGGTGCGAACGCGGGCAGCACTTCGAGCGCGCGGGCGGCCAGGTCCGGGTCGAGGTCGGCGATCCGGCCGGTGGCGTGGGCGAGGTCCCAGGAGTGGATCGTGAACTCGTGGGTGTAGGCGTCGAGGGCGGTCCGGCCGGGCAGCACGGCCCACTGCAGGTCGACCATGCGGTCGAGTACCCCGTCGTCGGCCCAGACCCGCTCGACCTCGTCGCGGGCCCGGGTGAACGCGTCGGACCAGCCTTCGTCGTCGATGCCGACGATCACTCCCGGCACCTCGCTGAAGTCGGTTCCGGCTCCGGCGAGGGCGAGCCTGCGCAGCACGGAGACCACGTGCCCGAGCAGCGCGCGGACGTCGTAGTCGGTGCAGGGAGTGCGGTTGCTCAGCTCATCGGGACGCACTGCTGTGACCTGCTCCCCGATCTGGTCCAGCGACCGGGTGAAGAACGGACGTGGGTCCGGTTGCGTCGTCATGCCCGGGAAGCTACGCGCGCACTCCGACAACGGCGCTAGCCCGGCGTGCGGCCCCAGGCCTTGTTCACCGCTTCGACGATGTGCTGGTAGCCCGTGCAGCGGCACAGGTTCCCGGCCAGGAGTTCCCGGATCGCGGCGTCGTCCGGGTGGTCTTCGGGGTTCGCCGCCGCGAGAGTCGTGATGAAGCCCGGCGTGCAGAAACCGCACTGGAGGCCGTGGCAGTCCTTGAATGCCTGCTGCATCGGGCTGAGACCGTCCTCCGGGGTGAGGCCTTCGACCGTGGTGACCTCGGTGCCTTCCGCCTGGACCGCCAGCGTGATGCAGGAGCGCGCCGGGTCGCCGTCGATCAGCACCGTGCAGGCGCCGCAGACGCCGTGCTCGCAGCCCGCGTGGGTGCCGGTGTGGCCGAGGTCATCGCGCAGGAAGTCGATCAGCAGGCGGCGCACCGGGACCGTTCGCCGGACCTCGCGGCCGTTCACGGTCAGGGTGATCTCCCGGTTCGCGGAAGGGTTCTCAGGCATTCGACACCTGCTTCAGGGCTCGCTGCACGGCCGCGCGCAGTGCAGCGAGCCGGGTCGCGGGATCGGCGTGGAAGTCGTCGGGCGGAGTGGCGGAGCCGGACGCTTCGGCGGCGGAGTCGATCGTCCTGTCGTCCAGCGCGGCGCCGTTCAGCACCGCTTCCGCATCGGTGAGGCGCTGGACCGTGCCGCCGACGCCCAGGCCGACCAGCCGCGCGTCGGCGACCTCGCCGTCCTCGAAGCGCACCACCGCGGCCACGCCCGCGAGGGCGAAATCGCCCGAACGGCCGCTGATCTCGGCGAATCCGCTGCGCGCGCCGTCGATCGGCAAGCGCACCTCGGTGAGGATCTCCTCCTCCGACAGCGAAGTCTGGTACGGCGCCACGAACAGCTCGGCCGCCGGGATGGTGCGGCGACCGCTGCTGCCGGTCACCACCACCTCGGCGTCCAGCGCCAGGGCCGCCGCGCACAGCTCCGCCGCCGGGTCGGCGTGGGCCAGGGAACCGCCGATCGTGCCGCGGGAGCGGATCTGGTGGTGCCCGATGTGGCGCAGCGCCCTGCCGAGCAGCGGACAGGTCTCGCGGACCAGCTGCGCGGTCTCGGCGGTGCGCTGGCGCACGCCCGCGCCGATGACCAGGACGTCGTCCTCGCGGCGCAGCGCGGACAGCTCCGGCAGGCGGCCGATGTCGACCAGGACGCTGGGCCGGGCGAGCCGGAAGTTCATCATCGGCAGCAGGCTCTGCCCGCCCGCCAGGGCTTTCGCGTCCTCGTCGGCGGCGAGCAGCCGCACCGCTTCGGCGAGGCTGTCCGGGCGGACGTAGTCGAACGGCGGCGGCTTCACGACCGGGCCTCCTCGATCAGCCTGCGCACCACCGGCGGCGTCAGCGGCGTGGCGTCGACATCGGTCACGCCCAGCGGTTCCAGCGCGTGCTCCACGGCGCGCGCGATCGCGGCGGGCGGGCCGATGATGCCCGCTTCACCGGCTCCCTTGACGCCGAACGGGATTTCCGGTGCCGGGCTGCAGAGCTCTTCGGTGGTGATGTCGGGGATCTCGCACGCCGTGGGCAGCACGTAGTCGGTGAAGGTGGTGGCCAGCGGTTGCCCGTCCTCGTAGGGCAGCTGCTCGTGGAGCACGCCGCCGATGCCCTGCGCGACACCGCCGTGGATCTGCCCGGCCACGGTCATCGGGTTGATCACGCGCCCGCAGTCGTGCACCGCCGCGTACCGCCGCACCCGCACCACGCCGGTGCCGGGATCGACCTCGACGACTGCGGTGTGCGTGGAGTTGGTGTAGTTGGCCGAGGCGTTCATCTTCCCGTCCGGGCGCGGCGCGTACTCGATGCCCGGCGGTTCGTAGCTGGCTCGCGCGTCGAGCCCCGGCGCGGTTCCCGGCGGCAGGTCGAACGTGCGGGTCAGCGCCACCCGCGCGATCTGCGCCCACGGCACTGTGCTGCCCGGGCTGCCGCGCACCTGGAACCCGCCGTCGGCCAGCTCCAGGTCCTCCGGTGCGGCCTCCAGCAGGTGCGCGGCGATCCGGATTCCCTTGCGCCGCAACACCTCGGCGGC